>PWKZ01000129.1 GCA_003559575.1 Bradymonadales bacterium
ATCGCCCCCGCGAACTGGAAGGCGTGCTTGGACAACCAGAGCGAAACGGTGTCCTTGAGGAGTGCCCAGACGCTCTTCGCTCGTTTCCGGATGGCCGGCCTCCTCTGTCGCCGAATCTGTGGCGCCCTTGCGCGGGCTTGAGCCCCCTCACCGATCTCCATCTCTGAAGGGGGTTCCGTCATGAGTCAAGGGAGCAACTGCGGTGCCAGCCCGTCCGCCGATCCCTCCGTCGGGGCATGACGTTTGCGAGTCAGGGGGCCAGAGAGGCAATTCCCAAACGGCTCACGGAGAGGACGATGACGGCCAACGACCGCAACGATGCCGACGCGAAGGATCGCGATCTCGAAACGGAGCGAAGGGGGTCGGACGGCGAGTACCTGACGACGAACCATGGGGCCCGGGTCAGCCATACCGACGATTCCCTGAAGGCAGGCGAGCGGGGTCCAACCCTCATGGAGGACTTCCACTTCCGCGAGAAGACGACCCACTTCGACCACGAAAGGATTCCGGAGCGGATCGTCCACGCCCGCGGCTCAGGGGCCTACGGGTACTTCCAGGTCTATGAATCGCTCTCCGAATACACGCGGGCTGGGTTCCTCACAGACCCGTCGCGGAAGACCCCGGTGTTCGTCCGGTTCTCCACCGTGGTGGGTTTTCGGGGCTCGGCCGACACGGTTCGGGACATTCGGGGATTCGCCACCAAATTCTACACGGAAGAGGGCAATTTTGACATGGTGGGAAACAACATGCCGGTCTTCTTCATCCAGGACGGCATCAAGTTCCCGGACCTGGTCCACGCCATCAAGCCGGAACCCCACAACGAAATCCCCCAGGCCTCCGCCGCCCACGACACATTCTGGGACTTCATCTCGCTCCTCCCCGAGTCCGCACACACGATCATGTGGGTCCTGTCGGACCGCGCGCTCCCCCGAAGCTATCGGATGATGGACGGGTTCGGGGTGCACACCTTCCGGTTGGTAAACGAAGCGGGCAAGGCCCGGTTCATCAAGTGGCACTGGAGGTCCACGCTGGGCCCGGCATCGCTGGTCTGGGACGAAACCCAGAAGATTGCCGGCAAAGACCCCGACTTCAACCGGAGAGACCTGTGGGAGGCCATCGAGAAGGGGGCCTACCCCGAATTCGAACTCTGCATCCAGGTCATCGAGGAGGACCAGGAGCACGATTTCGACTTCGACATCCTGGACGCCACGAAGATCTGGCCCGAGAGCGAGGTTCCGCTCCAGCGAGTCGGGAAGATGGTCCTGAACCGGAACCCCGACAACTTCTTTGCCGAGACCGAGCAGGTGGCGTTCCATCCGGGACACGTCGTCCCCGGTATCGACTTCACCAACGATCCCCTCCTACAGGGGCGCCTCTTCTCCTACATCGATACGCAGCTCATCCGCCTGGGCGGACCGAACTTCAACGAACTCCCGGTGAACCGTCCCGTCGCCCCCGTGCACAACAATCAGCGCGACGGCTACGGGCGACATACCATCAACCGGGGCCGGACGGCGTACTCCCCCAATTCCCTGGGCGGGGGGTGCCCCATGACCGCCGGTGCCGACATGGGCGGATACGAACACTACATGGAGAAGGTTGAAGGACGGAAGGTCCCGAACCGGAGCGAGAAGTTCAAGGACTTCTTCAGCCAGGCCCAGATGTTCTGGAAAAGCCTGGCGCCCTCCGAGCGGGAGCGGATGGTGGCCGCCGCCCACTTCGAACTGGGCAAGGTCGGCGTGATGGAGGTCCGGGAGCGGATGGTGCACGAGTTCTTCAATCGCATCGATCACACGCTGGCCCGGAAGGTGGCGGAAGGGATCGGCGTCCCGCCACCCACCGAGGACAAGGGCGCGAAGTCCAGGTACCTGGCCCCCGAGGTAAGCGTGGAGCACGAAGCCAGGTCCGACCAGATTCTCACGCGCAAGGTCGCCATCCTGGTGGCCGAGGGATTCGACTACGACCAGGTGATGGAGCTCAAGAGTTCCCTGGAGTCCAGGGGTGCCTGGCCAAAGCTCCTGGCCAAGCGGGACGGAAAGCTAGCAGGGTCAGGGGGTCGAGAGATCGAAGTGGACACCATGCACGTGACCACCGATCCGGTCCTCTGGGACGCGGTCTTCGTCCCCGGCGGTCGCCAGAGCGTCGACGAAATGATGAAGCAGGGCGCTGTCCTGGGATTCCTGGACTCGGCCTTCCGGCACTTCAAGCCCATCGGGGCCATGGGCGAAGGGATCGAAGTGCTGGCCGGGCGGAGCTGGAACGGGGTGAAACTCGCGGAGGAGGGAGGTTCGGTCCGATCAGACCGGGGCGTGGTGACGCTGCGGGAGGCGAGCGGTGACACGACCGGGGACAACGGAGACAGTCGCCAGGCCTTCGTGTCCGAGTTCGTACGCGCCATCGGAGCCCACCGTCACTGGGACCGGGAGGTTGACCACGTACCGGGTTGAACTCACGCCCCTGGAATGAGCACCCAAAATGCGAATCCAGATTCGCATTTTGG
>PWKZ01000109.1 GCA_003559575.1 Bradymonadales bacterium
GATCTCCCGACGGCTGACCCCCAACGACGCGCCGCACTCGCAGCCAAACTGGTCACCGCCCACCGCCGCAGTCCCATCGAATGCCGATTCGCGGAAAAACCAGACGACGACATCCCCTTCTGAGCAATCCCCAGATCTCTCGCCTGTGAAGTGCCGCCCGACGGGCGCCGAAACTATCGCCCGCGACCAGCCGACCTCCGCTCACGCAAAGATGCGGCGGCCAGTCCAAATTTCTACGTTTCTTCGTGAGCGCCTACAGCCGGTGCAGGAGGGGGGCTATAGATCCATAATCGTCGGCCCATCCTGGGATTCGCGCGCGGATTCACGCACATCTGCGGCGTCACCTGCACCGAATTAGTGCTCGACGTAGGCGCTGCATTGTACTGCGCCTAAGAACGGCTTGTTTCCTTGCACATGCACGCAACTCCACTAAGCGGGGCTCCTCAGAACGAACCGACGATTATGGTATAGATGCGCCTACTTGACGATCCGTAAAGGCACAGCTATCTTCGAATCGGAATTCTTGAGGCATAAATAGTCTGTCATACCAAGACCAGGTCATCGGGTTCATCATAGGAGATGCCCCATGCATAAACGCACGAGTTACGCCTTTACCCTCCTAGCTATACTGGCGCTGATCGTGTTTTCAAGCTGTGCTCCCGGCGACGAGCGTTTCACTGGTGACAACCCCGCCGGCTTCTTGGCTGGGCTCTGGCATGGCGCCATCGGAGTCGTCACCTTCGTCATCGGACTTTTCTCCGATTCGGTGAGATTCTACGAGCCACAAAACGCCGGAAGCTTATACGACTTCGGCTTCATACTCGGAGTGCTTTGTGTTTGGGGGGGCGGCACCGGATCTATCGTGAAAGGGAAAAGAGCGTCACAGGAGAGAGTAGCTGACGCCGAATGGGAAGAGATTGGGTCTCGAGTAGAGGAGAAGGTGCTCACAAAACTCAAACACTGGGTCGAAGCGGAGGAGGGGGCGGATAGCGAAGAAGTTGAGCGAAAGCTCAAGAGGAAGATCAAAAAGTGGCTCGACGAGGAATAACCGCCCATTTCCCTCATCTCACACTCAGCCATCGACGTGTCGCCTCGGAGGCGAGTTCGCTAAGAAGCTCGTCCGTGCAAGCCAACGCCTGCTCAATCGAGCCCGCCCGCTCGGCTAAGGAAAGCACCCCATCAAGGCCCAACTGTTCTCGCGCCAAGGCAATATCGAAGCGAAGTTGCCCCACGATGGCCACCACCGGCACCCCTGCACGCCGCGCTTCAGCAGCCACCCCTGCCACCACTTTGCCCTCGCTTGTCTGCTCATCGAGGGCACCTTCGCCGGTAAGCACCAAATCGGCGGTGGCAAGCACTCGCCGCAACCCCAAGAGCCGAATTACCTCGGCCACTCCGCGCACTAGCCGCGCTCCGCAAAAAGCCACGAGCCCCGCACCCAAGCCACCGGCAGCTCCTCCGCCCGGTAGGCTCCCGACCTCAGATCGCACTTCTCCGAAAAGATTCGCCAACCCGGCAGATAGGAGTTCAACATCTTGTGGACTCGCACCCTTTTGTGGCCCATAAAGCCGTGCGGCACCAGGCTTGCCGGCCCTGTCGAGGACGGGTGTGCTCACATCGCAGAGAGCGACCAACTCGATCTCCGCGAAACGCTGCCGAAGCGCCGCGCAGTCCACCCGCGCTATCGCTCCCAAGTCACCACCGACCAGAGGCGCGCTCATCCGCTCGCCGGTGACATCAAAAAACTCAGCTCCCATGGCCTGGGCGAACCCGACACCACCGTCCACAGTAGCCGAGCCCCCCAAGCCAACGAGGATCCGGTCGGGTTTCTCCGCGAGCGCAGCCCTCAGTAACGCCCCCAGCCCAAAGCTGGAGGTCGCGAGAGGCCGACGTTGAGACGGCCCAAGCTCCTCGAGCCCAATTGCTCGCGCCACCTCGACGACAGCTGTCAACCGACCATCCCCAGTAGTCAAGAGACCAATCTCGGCCACTTTGGGCCGCCTGAGCGGATCGGAGGTGAGCACCTCTTTGCGCACTCCGCCACACGCGGCCGACAAGGTTTCCAGGAACCCCTCGCCACCATCGGTCATGGGGAAAGCGTGACAATCCGCATCGGGGTGCACAGCCCTAACCCCATGCACCAGCTGCCGAACGACCTCCGCCGCGCGTCGGCTTTCCTTGAAGCTATCCGGCGCCAGAACGACAGAAGGGCGTACAGAGAAATCGCTGAATTCAGTTTTGCTGGAACACGTAATCGTCATACTCCAACTCAAAGCGTAACTTGTGCCTTGCCTCCTCCTGCGCCAACGCGAGAAATGTCTCAGCCAACTCGGGATCAGCGGCGCTCCTCGACAAATCCTCGTAGAGCCGGAACGCCGCCTTTTCTCTTTTCATCGCGATTACGAGGGCAACACCAAAATCGAACTCTTCTTCCTCATCAACCTCAACCGTGTACTCCGCAATCTTGAGATTGGCTACCTTCGCCGCCGAGGCCTTTAGGCGACCTCCAGCCTTGACGCGCTCGAGCTTCGCTTTGTGCCCCAACTCCTCTCGCGCGAACCCCGCGAATACGTCACGCATCCAAGGACGGTCCATCCGCTCAGCCAACTCGTAATAGAAGTCGGCCGCCTCTTGCTCGCGGTCAATCGCGAAATCGAGGATATCGTTTACATTCGTCATCAGCTCTAAATCTCTTCCCTCAAGTCAACACCCGAGCAAGGCAAGGCGTTCAGTCGCGCCCCAGATTTTGAAAAACTTTGCCGTACTGAGTTCCGACTCTATTATAGACGTTGAATTGGCCCGCAGGACCATGCAAGCACTGCGGTTGCGGAGTAACAGAGACATGAAGCGCAACTATTTCTGTCCTCAATGTGATGCGCATCTAAACCCCAATATCAAGATCATCCTAGCAGTAGTAAGGGGACCCGAGCGCGGGCTGGCCCTCTTTAGTCCGCAGCCAGGCAACTATCGTGTGATTCTGGCACATGGGTTTTCGATAGCCAAGGGCGATCTGCTCGACTTCCACTGCCCGGTATGCCACGCAAGCCTCCGCTCTCCCGTCAGCCCGCAGCTAGCACGATTGGTGCTTCGCGCAAATCGAAACAGCGAAAATTTCGTCGATTTCTCGAGAACTTTCGGCGAAGAGGCGACCTTCGTGATCTCCGACGAACAGGTTACCCCCTACGGCGAACACGCCGAGGAGTACGATGGCCTGAACTTCTTCGGCGAATAGTAGGTGCGGCGAATAGTAGGTGCCGAATAGTAGGTGCAATAGTAGGTGCCACCCAAACCGGGAAGCCCTTGAGTAGACGAGTGAAAGTCGACAGCCCGGCTAGCACTGCACTGCGCTTCCCAGTACCGGTGGGCTTGAGACCCCCCAGCACCACCTGATGACTAAAACCATCATCATTTCAAGATGTCAACGGGGTGGGTGGCACTCCTGGGGGGGTGGGGACCCGCCAGGGGAGATGACTAAAACCATCATCATTTCAAGATGTCAACGGGGTGGGTGGCACTCCTGGGGGGGTGTCTCGGGTTACCTTGCCGGCCGCCACATACTCGTCGCGGCACGACTCGTGTAGAATCTTGGCCGTTATTGGGGAGTCGGCGTCACATGCCCAGTAGGCCGCGCGCAGCAGCACGTTCTTGATCATGGCGCCGGTCAATTCGTATTGCTGAGCAAAATCGCCAAAATCCACGTCCTCTGCCAACGGCGCCTCGGCCGGACACAGCACCCGCCAGATCCTCTCCCGCTGCTCCCGGTTGGGCTCCTCGAAAGTCACCCGAAACTGGATCCTTCGAATCAAAGCCTTGTCCAGGGCGCCATATGTGTTGGTGGTCAAAATACACACCCCCGGGAAACGCTCGATCTCCTGGAGCAACAGATTGACCTCCATGTTGGCATAGCGATCTGTACTGGTCTTCGTCTCAGCGATACGAGTCGAGAACAACGCGTCGGCCTCATCGAACAACAGCATTGCATGGCTGACTCTTGCCTGCTGGAAGATCGCCTTCAAGTGCTTCTCGGTTTCGCCGACCCATTTGGAGACCACCTCCGGGATGTTGACCCTATAGAGCGCCCGATCGAACTCCCCCGCGATGATCTCGGCACAAAAAGTCTTGCCGGTCCCCGGCGGGCCGTCAAACAATACAGTGATCCCCTTGCCGGTAACCAACCGACGTCCAAATCCCCACCGGTTGAGCACCACCGATTGGTTGCCACAAGCAGCGATTATCTCTCGCACCTGCCGATAGGCACGCTCCGGCAACACGATATCCTCGAGCCGCAAATGGGTGGTGCTGCGCTCGGTGAGCGACTCCAGCGCATAGCGAAGCTGAGAGCGGCAGCCCGCTTCCAACAACTTCATCGTCAGCGCCGGCTTGCGGGGTGTCTCCGCCAGCGCTCGATTGACCGCCATCAAGATGGCGTTCTTGATTGTGCCCCCTGAAAAATCATAGGTATTCGCCAACACATCCAGATCAATATCCCCCTGCAGCGGAACCTCGGGCGGCAAGTGAACCTCCCAGATCTGACGCCGCAGGTCCGGCCCCGGGATCTCGAACGGCAGGTGGTAAATGATCCGCCGCTCAAGCCCCTCGTCGAGCATCTCGGGGTGATTGGTGACAAGCACCAAGATCCCCTCGAACTCCTCAATGGCCTTGAACGCGGTCGCCTTGCGCTTGTCGGCACGCCCCAGCAGCGCTTCGCACTCGTCGACGAGCACCAGGGAGTCCCGCATCGTGGCCTCACTGAAAATGTCGCGCAGCATCGCGTCGAGCCCCTCACCCTCAGGCAAGTCAGCGGCGCTCAACGCGATTAGGGAGCGACCTGAATGCGTCGCCAACGCCTGTGCCAACAGGGTCTTACCTGTACCGGAGGGGCCACTGAACAAGAGCGTCAAACCACGCCCATAAGGCAGAACCCGATCAAAACCCCAGTCGCTGATGAGCGCCCGATAGCCCCGATAGTGATCAATCAGCTCCATGATCTGATTCATCTGCCGCGGCTCGAGGACGACGTTGAGCAGCGCCACATTGGGCAGCTCGATGGAAGCGACCCGCGCCACCGATTCGCTCAGCTCATGCTCCCGCAGGATGAAGCGCAGAGTCGGAGTGGTAAGCTCGAAGCGACGCGCGATGAGCCCTTCGGAGGCGCCGACCTCGGTGCGTCCCATCACGATTAACCGATGACGCAGCAATCTTGATGACGGCAAAAAGGACTGCCGCGCCGCCAGGCGCTCGGTGGGCGTGGCGCAAAACCGCTCGAGCGCCAACCGCACGGTGACGGCGCGCGCGAACGTATCCGTCCCACTCTTGGCCACCAACGCCGCCATGCGCGGCTCGATATGAATTGCCAGCGCCAACAGGAGACACTTCTGTTCAAATGAGTTCAAACGAAAACGGCGGCAGATCTGGACCAGTGGCCCTTCGTCGTCCGACTGTTCCACTTGCTGGGCGAAATCGGCCCATGCCACATGGGCTTGCGCGGCCTCGCGGCTACCTGACTCGACCACCAGCAAATCGGCCACGGCCGCAATACCACTGGTGATGAGCTGGATGTTCGGGTCGCTCATGAGCCGCCTCGTTCACGAGGGTCGAGCCGACGATTATGGTCACCCGCGGTGACGAGTGCCGTTCTTGACCGCCTCCACCACGCGCCGAAACATTGGAGCCCGCCTCGGGGGCACCACCGTGCCATTCGACAGCGCCTCCTCGTCACGCTGTTCCAGCCACTCAACCGCCTCAGACACTCTGGGAAGCTCGAGCGGTGACGAGGCCGCTTGGTAGAAATGGGGCCAATAGAACCGCCCCACCAGGCACGCCTGATCATCGTGGATGATCCCGCGCCGCCGCAATCTTTTCAACTCGCGACGCATCTGCATGGCAGCCTTGATGGCGTCCTTGCCGCGCGGATCGAGTTGGATGAGCGGGCTGTCCTCCAGTTTCCAGAGAAATGCCCGCATCTGCTGGATCGTAAGCTCCAACAACTCTCGGCGTTCCTTGTCATTCAGGATCCAGTTGGAGCGCCGCTCGATGGTCCCCAGGGCCCGCTGCCACCGATCGACTCCCTGGAGAACGATCACCCGGTCGAAAATCTTCTTGTTGGTGCGGAAGTTGAAAATCGTACCGGCGATAACCCGCTCGTGCAGCTTGTCATCCTCGGGGAAGCGTTTGGTCAGCATCTCCTGGTGAAGTTGGGCCACCTCGGGATAAGTCCCCTGGTCAAAACGAGCCTCCCAGTAGGTGTGACGCAGGAACTTGGCAGGGAAACTCTCCACCAGCTTGAACGGAATGTAGGTGTTATGCGCCACCACGTCGCCCGCCAGATGGGACAAGTAACCAAACGCAAACGCTCGCTCGCGAGGGGACTCGGCAGAGGTCAAAAGCCGCAGCACATTGCGCCAGTTGTGGGCGTGACTCACATGAGGCGCCAGGTTCTTACCAACCACGATATCGGCGGCCACGCTCCCATAGTAAAAGTCGGCGGCATTCACCAAGAGGAGGTCACGCAGCGCGGGGGGAAGTAAAGCGGCGTGAGTAAGCAATTCCTTTGCGCAAAGGAGATGAGTAAACGGCCCCCAGGCGTATGCCTCCGACGGCATCAACAGCACCACAAGACCGACCAATGCTACGATAACGAACCGCATCCACACCTCCGCGACCCCCAGTCGGGCCACCCGCGCGGAAGGTTACACGAAGCTCACATCGAACGTCCAGAACCGGCCTTTTCCTATAATCGTCGGTTCGTTCTGAGGCCCCCCACCAGAGTGGAGACGCGTGCGGGTGCGAGGAAACGGGCCGAATTGATGGTATGCTGTTGACGGTTGTCCAAGATTCCTTCTCGCCTCTCGGAGGATCGAATTCATGGGTAGCGGCCGAATTGATCGTGCGCGACTGGATCTGACTCTGCTACTACTGCTGGCAGCAGGCCTTACGATCATGGCCATAACGCGCTTCGAACCATACTCCTTCCTACACGGCGACGGGGCGTTCTACGCCAACATCAACCGCTCTCTTTCCCAAAATCTGTCATTGGACCAGAGCCGCTTTCATCCTCGGAGCTGGCTCGAAGAGGACCTCTCCTGGAACCACAATCTAGACCAGGGGTGGAGCAACGTCGCGCTCGGCCGCGACGGCGAGACGTGGTGGCCCAAACACCCGTTCTTGATGCCCATCGTAGCGATGCCCTTTTACATTTTGGGGGGCTTGCTCGGGCTGCTCATTTTCAATCTCTCACAAACCGTGCTGTTGCTGTTCGTGAGCTACCGCCTGGCTCAGCGGGTGGTCCCGGCCGCCACCGCTCTGCTCGCGACGTTGCTGTTCGCCTTGCAGCCATTGGTTTGGCAGAGCGCCTATTCATACAGCAACGATGTTTTCTACGCACTGCTGGTGGTGATGGCGTTCGACTCGCTTGCGGCCGAACGGCCGCGGAGGGCCGGCGCGATCCTGGGATTGGCCGTCTGGGCCAAATTGACCAACTTGTTTTTCGCGGTCCCGGTGATCATCTGGATGCTCCTCGCGCGGCGCAAACGATCACTCCTGCGTTTCTCCATCGCTTTTGCAATCCCTGTCGCGCTGTACGGGATCTCCAACTGGCTGATGTTCGGCGCGCCGTGGACCACCTCCTACGACCGAATCATCATTCGCCAAGACGGTCTCATGATGCTCGAGAGTGCCCGTGAACGCCTCGAAATGGGTATTCAGGTCGGCCTCTGGCGCCTCGTGACGGATCCGACCCAAGGGCTCTTTCAGCAGGCACCCTTGGCGCTCGTCACGCTGCCCGGCATAGTGTGCTGGGCCACCCGCCGCCCCGGCCCGGCGCTCTCGGTGTTGGCTTCACTTGTCGCCTACGCAGTGTTCTTCGCCCGCTACGAATATCTCTATGCGAGGTTCTACCTGCCCTGGCTTGGGCTCGGGGTCACCATGGCGGCCTGTGCGCTGGAAAGCACCAGCCGAGGCCTTGCGACCGCCGTCATCCGCACGTGTGAGGCCGCGCACGCGTTGTTGTCGCGGCGGAGATGGACGTTTTCGCTCCTCCTGCTGCCGCCCATCGCCTTGTGCGGCCTGTGGGCGGTCAATGTGGCAAACGGGCGAGCTTCGGAGCGCGACCTCGTCAAACACGTCGAGCGCGCTCAGGTGTGGCTCGACGACGTGCCGTGCGACTACTTCAACAACGCCCACCAGAAGTGGGAGTGTGCCGTTCATGAGCGCCGGCCCTGGCAGTTCGCCGGCCGATCCCTGGGCGACGAGTGCGTCTTCGACGGCCAACCGCGAGAGATGCTATGGATCCAGCCCGACCCCATGTTGCGCACCAAACGAATGCGCTTCAGCGCGCTCCCGCCGACCGACACTCTCGTGGTCCGCGCGGGGCGCTCGGAGTCCTCCCCCAGCACCGGACCGGCGAAAATTGAAATCGCGGTCGAGAACGGCCCCGACCTGCTCATCGAGATCAGTGATGATCAAGGGCTCGAGGAGCAGCGACACCCCACCCCGGCGCTCAAGGACGGCGGGGGCGCACTGGAGATCAAAGTTCCGGGGAGGCGTGGCGGCCCGCACGGAGTCTGCCTACAACTCCTCCTGCCCGATGCTCGGTTTGAAGGGGAATTGGAGGTCGTCGAATGAGCGCCGGCGGGATTACCTGCGGCGGCGGCGGCGTTGGCCGCCTCCTCGTGAGCCGCCTTTCTCCTGGTCACGTGGCTTGGATCGATCAACCATGATCGGCCACGCCTCGCCCTCGAGTAGCGCGTCGACGAGCGCCGCCTGATCCTTCACCTCACGCGCGAAAACAGTGGCGCACCAACCCATCTCCGCTTTACCGCCATCTATTGCGCCACTGCCGGAGACACACGGCTTGCGCATCCCGACCCCCGCCTCGAGAGCCAGGTCAGCCGCCAGCTCGTCGGTGGCCGACGTGCGCACCTCGACGGCGTCGATCCCATTCAGCGCAAAGATCCGATCTCCGGCCGTCTGCCCACCGTCCGCTTCGTAAGGCGAAGCGACGACCACCGCCGCGCGCTGCCGCTTGGCCGAAGTGATCACTTGCTCGGCGGCGCCGGGGGCGTCTGAAAGCGAGTCGCGGAAGCTGTCGGTTAGTAACACCGTCTCGGGCTCGCGCGGGATACAAATCAACCGCTCCCGCGGCGTAGCGACAAGCTCGCCGAAAAAGACGACCGGATCGTCGCGGCGCCGCGCGGCCAGCCATGCCTTGCGTGCTGCGACCTCATCCCGTTCGCCGACTACCAGGAGACCGTCCAGCAGCGCCGCACGCGCCTCATCCAAAACGCGCCGCGGATCGCGCAGCTTCCCGTTTCGATCTCTGGCCGGGACATGCATGTCAACTATCAAAACAACACTCCTACTCCACCCCCACGTCCTCGAGCAATCGTCGCTCTTGGCCCGGAACGCGAGACCGCGCTCGGATCTCGCCCGCCCAAGGTTCCACTCACGACTCTGTCTCGGGTTGAGGGACATCGTCGTCCAGTAAGCCCTCACGTGACAACATGATGGCAACAGGTCTGAGCACGGGGATCCGAGCGCAGGTCATCATCACCGCCAACATCATGGGCACCGCAAGGAACATCCCCGCGACCCCCCAAACGGCCCCCCAGAATGCCAGCGAGATGATGATCCCCAAGGAGGACATCTGTAGTGTCCGACCAAGAAGCATCGGATCGATCAAGTTGCCGTTGACG
The DNA here is from genome assembly GCA_003559575.1 of Bradymonadales bacterium. Lineage (GTDB taxonomy): Bacteria > Myxococcota_A > UBA9042 > PWKZ01 > PWKZ01 > PWKZ01. The sequence goes on from PWKZ01000109.1 coordinate 9,693, forward strand.
AACTGAATGGCGCCGATTATCAAAAAGACCGCCAGCGCCGACGCGAGACTTCCAAGCTCCAGATAGGTAACGAGAGCTACCAGCACGGTCGCGATGATTGAGCCGATGCTGGGCAAGAAGTTCAAGATGAAGCTCAGGATCCCCATGGCGGTCGCGAACTCCAGGCCGAAGATCAGCATCACCACATAGACCATGAGGCCCGTCACCGCGCTCACTCCGGTCTTGACCAACAGGTAATAGTTCACGCGATGCATGATCGAGCTAATCAACGCCCTGACGCGCGCGGCACGGCGCTCGTCACCGAACAATATCACCAGCTTGGCTGGGAACCAGAACCGCTCGGCGAACAAAAACGCCACGAACAAGATGATGAGCACACTGGCCGACAAAATGTTGCCCGCCTGTCCCGCCACGGCGCCCATGTAGCCGGGGATCCCGATGGTACGCATCGAATCCAGAACCGCCCCCTGAACGTCGGCGCCAAGCCAACTGAACACCTGCGCCACCGCGCGCTGGGCGTCGTCGGTATACTTGAGCGAAGTCGAGAGGACTTTGTTGACCTGCGCCACCACAATCCCGGACAGAGCCAGCAGCGTGGATGAGATCAGCAGGAAAGCACAAATCGTGGCCACCCACTCGGCGACGCGGTAGCGACCAATCCTGAGCCGCGAGATGGAATTGATGGCTTGAGTCATGAGGCTAAAGAGGATGAGCGCGATCGCCAGCGAGATGAGCACGAAACTCGCCTGCACCAGCAAAAACATCAGGACCGCAAACGCGATCACTCCCTGCAACGCGAGCTGCACCCGCGAACGATCCGGCGTATGGTGATCGGAACCCGATGACGGCTTGGATTCATGTGGAGACATCATTCGCTCTTGTCTCGTCGCCAATCATTCAGACGATGGGACTCAATCACTGTTATTCAGGCTCCCGATGGGGCGCCACTCGATACAAGCCGACCTCGAGCGTGTCAAGGTCGGTCGGATACCATGGAAACTCGACCTCGAAACGATTGGGCACCCGCTCCTCCAAGACAGTCTCGACGATGTACGGGCGCATCGCGGCGCACAACGGATGGAGCCCTCCGGGCCACACCACGCTCGCCTCCGAATCGTATTGGCAGCGCGCGTAGCAACGCACCCCCTGATAGTAATATGCTAAATCGTCGCCCCTGACCAGCGCTTCTCGGGACTCGGCGTCGACCTCGAGATAGCTTCTAACATCCCACACCGAGTCGCCGCGCCGATGCTTGAGCGGGAGGCCCTCAGGATAGGCGCGATGCACATGGCCGCGTGGCAAGTCGGTCTCTCCCAGACGCACGAACCGCACCGGCCGCGCGGGCAGCTCCCGGACCGCGCGAGTGAAGAAATCGGCCTCCTCGTCGGAGGGGCCCCGCACCAGGGAGGACTGGAGGGTCACACCACCCCATACGACGACCACGGCGCTCAAGAGCGCCCCCACCGACACCGCCAAGGGTCGCCCGGCGCGGCGGTCGAGCCACGCTATCACCCATGCCGCGCTCGCGGCTGCCGCCAGCACCATCAGCAGGATCCCCGGGCTCTGTAAGCGCGGCCTGGACACCGCGGGCAAATCGATGCCCACGAGGGTCCACCAGAGCCCCACGATAAAGAGCAACGCGACCATGGTCAACCGCCGACCACGCGGCGCGACGAACGGCGCCAGCACCGCCAGGAGCGGCACGACCGGCGGGATGTGACGCACATCGAATGCCAGGTGTCCACTCCAGGCGGTTTGCATGAGTCGCCCCAAACCGCCGGCACCAAACGCGCCGGTGAGACCCGGCAACGCGCCGGCGGCGACCTGCTCGCGGCCGAAAGTCAGCACATGTAGAAGATTTGGCATGACGGCCAGAAGCAGACCGACGAGCACCCCCCACGCAGGCCACGGCACCACCTGGAGCCTCGCCCCTGATGCGCGGAGGGCACGGCCGGTGGCCCAGACAGTGAGCCCGCCCAGCAACGGCACGATCAGGTAGTTGAACGGGCGGCTGGTGAGCGCCAGCGCCAACGAAACGAGCGCGGCGGCAAAAACGGCAACGGTCGCGCCGGACCACGCCGGCCGCCGGAGCGCACTTTGCAGCGCGACCAGACCGGCCATGAGCCAAAACATCGCCGGAACCAGGTAGCTCTCGGAGCTGTGGTCCCGCAGGAAGAACGGAAGCACCGCGAGGCACCAAGCCGCCGCCGCCGCCGCGCCGCGCCCGGCACCAAGACCGCGCAAGAAGAGCGCCGCCAACGGCACGGTGAGTGCGCCCAAGAACGAGTGCGCCCACAGCACCACGCCGTAGTCGGCCCCGAAAAGCCTCAGGATCACATGATGCAGCGTGGGCACCGCGGCGCCGTACTTGGGCAAAGCGTCGAGAGTATAGGCCTGATCGATGAGCGGGTAGCCCATGAAAACCATCACCATTCGGTTGGGCCAGAGCAACCGTAGCACCAGACCCACCAGGCCGGCCCAAAGGACGGCCCGACGCTCGCCCCGCCCCAAAGACCGCCACCGCCGCCACGCCACCCATCCGAGCAGCGGTAGCGCCGCCCCAAAAAGCACGAGCAGCGCGAACCCGACCGCGCGCGCGACGACAAACCAGCGGGTGAACCCACGACCATCTTCGACACGCGCCGCGGCGGGCTCACCGCGATCCTCGGATCGCGTCGGGTCGGTCACCCGCTTCCAGACGAATAAGTTTTCATGGGCGCGCACCCCGGCCTCGATCACCACCCTCGCGCGCGAGGGCAGATGACCACTGAGGGACTCGATGGTCACCGAGAACCGCTCCGTCTCGAACCTCTCCCCTCTCCCGCTCGTGGGCTCTGCCGGCTCCGCCGACAGGTGCCGCAGAGTCACGCGGAGGTCGGGATACTCGCTCTTGCCCACAAGACGCGCCTTGACTTGTTGCGCGCTTACGGCGATCCCGTCCACGGACCAGGCGACGACCAGCTCGGGGTTGTCTTCGCCGATCATCCTGATCAGGATCGCCTCGTTGCCTCGCGGGATTACATAGCGCCCGAGATCCTCGTCCGGCTCCGCGCCCGGCGCAACCCGCTCCTCAAGCTCTCGTTGCGCCGCGGCCCGCTCCTCCATCACCTGATCCGACCAGACGATCTCGCCATCCCTCATCCGCTCCAGAGTCGCCAACACTCGCTCGCGTTTACCGGGGTACTCGCGCCCTCCCGCGGTGGCCTCGAGGTACACCTCATAGTCGGAGATCGACTGCGCCAAATCCCGCGCGCGCAAGACGTTGGAGCGCACATAGTAGTAGTCGGGATCTTGGTGGGCCAACCGCGCGCCGTCGGCGAGCACCTCCTCGGCCCGCTCCTGTTCTCCGAGAAGGAAGTAGGTCATCCCAAGGTAGACGTAGAGGCGCGGCTCGTCCGCGACCTGCTCGCGAATCGCCTCGAGCCCCTCGATCGAGCGCTGGTACTCGCGACGGTAGTGAGCACAAGTCCAGCGGGAGTAATGCGCGCTCAGATCGCCCGGGTTGTCCTCCAGGCGGGCCTCGAGCGCCAGCATGTCGGAGTCCGTGCAACCGATGCGGGCATAGGTGGATCCTATCTTACCGAGCAACCCGGGCCGATCAGGCGCCAATTCGTACGCGCGCTCCAACACCGGCAGAGCCTCCCTCGCAATCCCCAAGCGGTGAAAAAGCTCTCCGGCGGTGGTGAGCAGCATGACGTCATCCGCCACCGCGGCGACGCGCGCTGCGGCGACCAGCTCTCGAAAACGCTCCTTGTCTCCTTGGGCGGCGACGATTTGCAGCCGCAACTGCCACGCCCGTGAAAACCTCTCGTCCTTGCCGAGCAGAAGCGCCAGTATCTCTTCGGCGGGCTCCGGGCCCATCACCTCCCACGCCGTCGTGGCCGCGCGCAACGCCAAATCCAGCGCGCCGTCGCGGTCCCCCGCCGCCAACGCGCGCTCTAGCGCTTCGCCGGCGGGCTCGAGGTCGCGCTCGGCCACCGCCAGCAGGGCCAGGAAGCGCGTCGCCTCGACCCCCTCCTCACTCCTTCGGGCCCGCCTGGCCTCCCGTGTGAGTCGCTCCAGCACCTCCTCGGCGCGCTCGCATGTCGGTGGAGGGCAGCTGAGAGCGCGCGTGGCCGCCTCGCGGCGCGGTTCGCGGCCTGCGTCGGCGTCGGCCATCACGGCATTCAACAGACGGCAAGCCTCCTCTCCGCGCCCCAACCGACGCGCATCGGCGGCTTCGCTGAGCGCGCGAAAAGCATCGCCGCCCCAGGTCCCGGCGTCGGCCACCGACTGACTCACACGCCAGTCAATCTCCCCTTCATGACGACGGATTTGGGCCACGAGAGCCAAGAGTCCCTCGTCCGGCAGACGGCCGCCACGCGGCACCTCGACCGTGACGGCAAACCTGGCGGTGCGCTCGGAGTGCGGCGCGCCTTCGCTCGGATGGCTCAGTACCATCGCAAAGCGACAGTCGCGCCCCTGATACCGGGCAACAATCCGGTCGGCGCTGACCGCGATCTCATCAACCTCGCAGTCGGCGGACCACAGTTCCGGCGACGGCGTCAACATGGTGGAAATATGCTGCTCCTGCCCCCCCGGCAGGACATAGCGCAGCACCGGGCGCTCGACGGCGGCCGACGCGACCGCCTGCGCGCCACACACAAAGAGGACGGCGAAGACTGTCAGTCGACGCGAGGCGCGTTCCGCGACACCTACCTGATAAACGACACTACTCAATCGCCAGTACCCACGGGTCGAGAGCCAGTACTTTTTCACGCTCCAGGGTCCGCATGAACCGCAGCAGCGAGTCGAGTGACAATCCGCGCCGCACAAGCATCCGCTCCAATTCGTCCCCGAGGGGTGTCGTGAGCGCCGGCACCGCGCGCGCCACGGCGACGCTCAACGCACCGCCAATCCCCGGGGCGCCGATCTGCGGGCTATCTTGGAGGACCTCCATCAAACTGCGCCGCGCCGGATAGGCATAAACCGGGATCACCTCGGACAGCTCCGCCCGCTCGCGCAGCGCCCGGATGGCATCCGGCAAGCCCCCCAAGATATCGACAAGCCCATTTTCGACGGCATCGACGCCCGTCCAGACTCGCCCCTGCGCCAGAGGTTCGAGCGCCTCGAGGGACATCCCCCTGCCGGTGGACACCCGCTCCAGAAACAAATCGTAGATCCCGGTCAAGAGGTGTCGCAGGCGCTCGCGCTCCGTGTCACTAAATGAGCTGCTGGCGCTGAACATCCCCGCGTGGCGACCGCGAGTGATCCTTTCGGACTCTAGCTCCAGGAGTGAATATGTCCCGGCCAACACCAGCTTGCCGCCAAACACCCCGATCGAGCCGGTGATGCTCGAAGGCTCGGCAACGATGATGTCGGCCGCCGAGGCAAGATAGTAGCCGCCGGAGGCCGCCGTATTGCCGAGCGAAGCCACCAAGGGGACCCGCTCACGCAGCACCCTGAGCGCCTGCCAGATCCGATCCGAGGCCTGCGCCGACCCCCCCGGACTGTCGACGCGCAGCACCACCCCCAGGACAGAGGGATCAACCACGAGATCGTCGATGGCGGCGATGAAACGATCCGCGACTATGACCTCCTCGCCGAACAGCTCGACGCCCGGCTCGGCTCCCTCGACGATGGGGCCGAGGGCGTAGAGTACGGCAATCTTGGGCTCGCCGGGAGGAGGCCTGACGGGAGAACGCGAAAACAAGGACATCAGCCCCGCCAGGGAGGTCGGATCAACCCGATCACGCGGCTTGGGGTAGAGAACGCCGAACTCGCCGTCGGTCCCCCGCCGCAATACGTCTCTCAGTTCCGACCACTCGGCCAGCTCGTCGACCAGACCGCGCTCGAGGGCCTCGTGAGCCAGATACGGGCCGTCGTCAACCACGCTCTTGGCCGACTCATGGTCCAGGCCACGGCTCTCCAAAGCGCCGATCAAAGTCTCATGGAGCACGTCCGCCAGCCGCGAGAGAGTCTCGCGTTGTTCCGGCGACATATCCCGCCTCGTCATGGGCTCCCCGGCCGTCTTGTAGCGCCCGGTGGTCTCGAGGTCGAAGCTTATCCCCAACTTGTCGAGCAAGCCTCTTAAATACACGACCTCGATGCTGACCCCCGGGAGGAAGAGCGATCCACCCGGCGCAAGCAGGACCCGGTCGGCCGCTCCGGCCACCAAGTAAGCGGTCTGCTCTGCGCTAGAGAGGTGCGCGATAACGTAGCGCCCCTGCTCGCGCGCCGCGGTCAGCGCCGCCCGCATCTCCTGGGCTTGCGCATATCCGGGCCGAAATGAGCCGATCCGAAGCACAATGGCGCCCACCGACCGCATCTCCGCCACTCGCTCCAGGGTTTCATGAAAATCCTTGAGGGGGAGCTCGTTGCGGGCGGCGAGCCAGGAGTGTGGATTTCGTCGCTCCACCACCTCGCCGTCGAGGGCAAAGAATGCGATATCGCCCTCTATTGGGCGCCCGACAAGCTCCTCGATCCGCGCCTGAATCTCCTCGTCGGCCCAGTCTAAAAGGAGCGGCTCACGCCCAGCATCGTCAGGAACCGGATCAGGGACAGGGCTATCATCGTTGGTATCTTGGACGACGTCCCCGAAATCGACGCTCTTCTCGCCGGCCATACTCGTGTCCTCTTCGACCTCGTCCGGCGCGACCTCCTCGTCCGGCGCGACCTCCTCGTCCGGCGCGACCTCCTCGTCCGGCGCGACCTCCTCGTCCGGCGCGACCTCCTCGTCCGGCGCGACCTCGTCTCTCGATTCGAGCCCGGCGCGATCAGGTTCGGTGCCAAGTCTCGCCCGCCCCTCCTCGTGCAGCGCCTCGGGCTCGCCGCCGCAAGCACCGCCGCTCAGCACGAGCATTAGCGCGAGCGTCAACATCCACCTCAGCCGACCGCGCAGGTGCAATTCGATCTTCATTCGCTCTCCTCAGCGCAACGCGAGCTCCGCTCGCCTCAACTCTCTAATGCGATCACGCAAGCCGGCGGCCCGCTCGAACTGAAGCTCGTTGGCCGCCGCCTTCATCTGCTCCTCGAGCCGCGCCAGATGGACAGCCATCTCCTCAGGCGAAGCAAAGCGCTCCAGTGGCTCATCGAGCCGCGGCTCCATCCCGGAGGCGACCTCTCTCGCGCCGTGGTCATCAAAGACTCCCGCGACCTCGCCGACCGAGCGCACCACAGTCGCGGGCACGATCTCATGCTCTTCGTTGTAACGACGCTGGATTGCCCGCCGGCGCTCCGTCTCCCCGATGGCGTGCCGCATCGCGGCAGTCACCCTGTCGGCGTACATTATAACCCTGCCGTCGAGATTGCGCGCGGCGCGACCACAGGTTTGTACGAGGGAGCGCGCCGAGCGCAGGAAGCCCTCCTTGTCGGCGTCGAGGATCGCCACCAACTCCACCTCTGGAAGATCGAGCCCTTCCCGTAACAAGTTGATCCCAATGAGCACATCAAATTCGCCGAGCCTCAAGTCTCGCAGAAGGCGCACCCGCTCGATGGTGTCGATATCGGAATGCAAATAACGCACCTTGACGCCGAGATCCATGTAGTGCTCGGTGAGATCCTCGGCCATTCGCTTGGTGAGCGTCGTCACAAGAACACGCCGGCCCGCAGCCACGACCCGCCGAATCTCCTCGAGCAGCGAGTCCACCTGGCCGGCCACCGGTTGGACCGTGACCCGAGGATCGAGGAGACCTGTCGGGCGAACAATTTGCTCCACCACCACTCCCCCGGTGCGATCAAGCTCGAGATCGCCGGGGGTCGCCGAGGTGTAGATCACCTGAGAGACGCGCGCCGCGAACTCCTCGGAGTTCAACGGGCGATTGTCGAGCGCCGAGGGGAGCCTGAAGCCATGTTCGACAAGGGTCTCCTTGCGAGCCCGATCACCCCGATACATCCCCGCCAACTGGGGCAGCGTAACGTGGCTCTCGTCCAAAACGACGAAAAAGTCCTTGGGGAAGAAATCCAGCAAACAAGGCGGGGGCTCACCCGGCGCCCGTCCGGTCAAGTGCCGCGAGTAGTTTTCGATTCCCTGACAGTGGCCGGTCTGCTCCAGCATCTCGAGGTCAAAGCGGGTGCGCTGCTCGAGCCGTTGGGCCTCGAGCAGACGCCGCTTGGCCGTCAGCTCGGCCAGCCGCTTTTCAAGCTCTTCGCGAATACGCTTGATCGCCCGCTCGAGGTTGGGGGCGTCGGTCACGTAGTGGCTGTTGGGGTAAACGGTGAGTTTGTCGAGCATGCGCTTTCGCTGCCCGAGCAGTGGATCGATCTCGGAAATCGACTCCACCTCGTCATCAAACCATTCGACGCGCACGGCCTCGGATTCGGCGTGGGCAGGAAATATCTCGAGTACATCACCGCGCACCCGAAACGCGCCACGATGGAAATCGATGTCGTTGCGCTCGTAGCGAATCTCGATGAGCTTGCTGAGGACCTGCTCTCTCGGAACCCTGGCACCGCGCTCCAGGGAGAGCAGCATGTCGTAGTACGCCTCGGCGCTCCCGAGCCCATAGATGCAAGAGACGGTGGCCACAATGATGACGTCGTTTCGCTCGAGCAGCGACCGGGTCGCGGAGTGCCTCAACCGATCGATGTCATCGTTGATTGTCGCCTCTTTCTCGATGTACAAGTCGGAGGAGGGGACGTAGGCCTCGGGCTGGTAGTAGTCGTAGTAGCTCACGAAATACTCGACGGCGTTGTCGGGAAAAAAGTTTCGGAACTCTTCATAGAGCTGCGCCGCCAAGGTCTTGTTGGGAGCGATGATGAGCGCTGGACGCGCCACCTTCTCGATGACCCCTGCCAGGGTTAAGGTCTTGCCCGACCCCGTCACCCCGAGGAGCACCTGATGGGAGTCGCCGGCCGTGAGGCCGGCGGCGAGCGCCTCGATGGCCTTCGGCTGATCGCCGGTGGGGACAAACGCGCTGGCGAGTCGAAATGACGTCACTTTCCCTCCCCGGAGGGCCGGAGCCCCAAGGCCCCCCGTTGGATCTCGATCAAGTGTCGACAGCGCCGCCTTGGAAGTCAATTGAGGAATATTCTGCGGGGTGTATAATCCCGCCGTCATCCCTGGCGGGATGCGGAACTGCTCGAGGTGGAACCGTGTTCGGTTGGACTGTAAATGAATTCGAAGGTTTCGACAGCGCCGACTTCGAAGCTTTCGAGAATCATAAGTGGCGTAGTCATCGGTTCAATCTTGAACGGATGCGAGTCAGCGCGAAGCTCGAGGCGCTCGGCAAGACGATAGTCGAGCGCACGCCGGAGATCGCGCGGGAGCTTGAAACGCACGTCGCCGAACCCACTCCGACTATCTTCAACGACCACCAGGTCGACTGCGGCTGGCTGTGCTTCAAGCGCCCGCCGGCCGAACAGCGTAAGCTGCTCGCGGCGATCGAACGCTCTCTGACACTCGCGGCCGAAGTGCGCGCACCCCACCCGCTGCACAAAGAGCTGCTGCTGGCCGTGCGCGTCGATCACGAGGGGCTCGAGATATCGTTGCGCCTCCACGCCCAGGCGCGGCTCGACGTGCAAAACATAATCGCCCTCTGCGAGCAGGAGGAGCAGCGCGCCCACGTGGAGGAGCTGCTGCGAGAGTTGCCGCCGACCTTCGAATGTCGTCTCGCAGAGCACGAAATCACGCCGGCGGATGCCGCCACGAACGACAACATCGCCCTCTTGCGGGCCATGCGCGACCGCGGCGAGGGGTGGCTCATCATCCGCAGGCGAATCCCGATCGACTCCGCGCTGCTCGCCGCCGACACCGCGGTCAACGAGATCGTGACCGCTCTGGCGGCGCTGTTCCCGCTCAGACAAACGTTCGCATGGCGCACCGACAACGACCATCTCGAGAGAGGTGGCCCGCCGGACGCCGGCACGCCGGAGGCCGGCGGCACCGACACCGGCCGGACTCACCCGCCAAGCGCGAAAGAGAGGACACCGGAGCAAACACCAATCGCCCCGGCAACCACAACGGCGCCGGCAGAGACGTTGCCGCCCCAACCACGACCGAGGGTCAGCCCTGCCGCCAGAGAGCCGATCTCTGACGACGATCGCCGCCCGGCATGGGCCAAGTTCACCCCCCGGCCACGCCCCGCGCGGCAACACCCGCCGCAACCTCGCCGGCCACGGCCGGACTCGGCGCGTCAGGATGACCGCGGGCCCGGCCGGCAGCCCCCGAAAAGCCCACGCCGCAGCGGTGCTCCCAGCGAGTCGGCACGACCGGCCCCAACCGAGCAGCGCTCTCCTCGTAACGTCTCACGCCCCGCTGGGACAAAGAGGCCTCGCAAAGAGTTCGTGCCCAGCGACAAACCGCTGGCCGAAGGATGTCACGCGCGGATCACGGATGGGCTTTTCAAGGGTCAGGTGGGCAAGCTCATCACACTAGATAGTCGTGGGAACGCGCAGCTCTTGGTCCACAAGAAGACATTACGAATCGAGTCAGGAGCGCTCCAGCGGATCGAGTGAGACATGCCGGCACAAGGCTTCGCGCGCGCCGTCCCGGTACACCGGCGGCTCTCTCCGGCAGTCCGCGGTCGCGCGCGGGCAACGCGGGTGATACGCGCAGCCCTGCGGCAGTCGCGCAAAGTCGGGGGGCTCACCCGGCGCCCGCGCCAACGCCATGCGCCGCCGGGGATCGGGCACCAGACGCGCCCCCATCAGTGCTTGCGTGTAGGGGTGCAACGGACTCTCGAGCACCGCGGCGCACGGGCCGCGCTCGACTACCGCGCCGGCGTACATCACCGCCACATCGTCGGCGATCCCCTCTACCAGCACCAGATCGTGACTTACGAGCAACAGAGAGAGAGAGAGAGAGCATTGCATCTCATGGAGTAAGCCGAGGACCACCCCCTGGAAGCTCGCGTCGAGCGCGCTGAGCGGCTCGTCGGCCACCAGCAACGCAGGGAGGGTCGCCACGGCGCGCGCGAGCGCCGCCCGCTGCCGCTCGCCACCGCTCAACGCCTGGGGCCGGCGCGCGGCCAGCGTCTCGTCGAGACCGACCCGCGCGAGGAGCGCGATCGCGCGCCGCTCGCGCGCGCGACCGCTCATCGGAGCCGCGAGCGTCCTTCGGTGCGCCCGAAGCGGCTCGGCCACACTGCGCCACACCGGCAGCGTGGGATCGAGCGAGCACCCCGGATCCTGAAACACGACACCCATCTCGCAGCGCACCACGCGCCGCTCTTGGCGAGTGAGCGCGGCAAGATCACGGCCCCGCCAGAGCACCCGCCCACAATCCGGCGAAATGAGCCCCAGAAGCGCTCGGACGAGAGTGCTCTTGCCACACCCGCTCTCCCCGACGAGCGCCAAAGACCGCCCCCGGTGAAGACTCAAATCGACGCCGCGAAGGACGGTCAACCGCTTGCCCCCCGCCCTCGCCCGGCGCGCGGGGAAGGAGACCACGAGCCCCTCCAACCGCAAGAGCGGTATCACGAGAGCTTGACCGGGTGAGTCGGCGCGCGCCCCGCGAGCACCGCGAGACAATCGTTGACCGCCTGGTCGGCCATCCGGCCTCGGGTCTCATGGCTGGCACTCCCAATGTGCGGCAGGAGGACCGTGTTGGAGAGTTCGATGAGCCCCGCCGAGAGCTCGGGCTCGCGCTCGTAGACATCCAGCCCCGCGCCGGCGATCCGTTGCCCCCTGAGCGCCGTCACGAGCGCGGCCTCATCAACCACGGGGCCACGGCCGACATTGATGAGAATCGCGTCGGAGCGCATCCGTGCGAGCGCGTTCTCGTCTATCATGTGGTGAGTCGCCTTTGTGAGCGGAGTGTGCAGTGAGACCACATGGCTACTCTCGAGCAGTGTCTCGAGCGTCACCCACTCGGCGCCAAGCTCGGCCTCCACCTCGTCCGGAACCCTGGAGCGGTTGTGATACAGCACCCGCATTCCGAAGCCGCGCGCGCGGCGCGCCACCGCGCGACCGATTCGGCCGAGCCCGACTATCCCAAGCGTCTTGCCGTGGACGTCGAAGCCCAAATGACCCATGAGCTGCCAGGCACGGAACTCGCCACGACGTAGCGCTTGATCGGCCTCGACGACTCGCCGCGCGGTGGCCAGCAGGAGCGCCCATGTGAGGTCGGCGGTGGTCTCGGTGAGCGCGTCCGGGGTATTGGTGACCACTATTTTCCGGGCCGCGGCGGCCCTCAAGTCGATGTTGTCGGTCCCGGCCGCCACGGTCGAGACCACTTTGAGGCGCGGCGCGGCGGCCAACACCGCCGCGTCGATTCGATCGGTGAGCACGCAGATCAGGCCGTCGCAGGGCGCGACAGCCGAGAGGAGCGCCTCGTAGGGCATGGTCTCGTCCTCGGGATACGACTCGACCACGGCCTCGCGCCGCAGGCGCTCGAGAGCACTTGAAGGTAGCGGCCTTGTCGCCAGAATCTTCATCTCATACCTCATTGTCTTTAGCCGGGCCGGCGCGCACCTCGGCCAGCACCGCGGTCCAGGGGACGGGGTTGAGCACCTGTTGCACCTCAACCAACCCCCCGAGGAAGTCGAGAAACGCGCCCCGGCTCCAGTGTTGCACGTGGCCCGGGGTGTTGCCTAGATCTCCAACATAAGCGCCGCGCAACAGGTTCAATGTTCGCCAGAGCGGCTCACGCGGGACAGTCAAGACGAGGTGGCGGCGCGAGACTCTCGCCGCCTCTCGGACCGCCCGCGCCGGATCCTCCAGGTGCTCCAGGACCTCACACAATACCACCAGGTCGAAAGAGTCGTCGGCAAACGGCAAATCTTCGGCCGAAGCGGCCAGCAGAGGCACTTCGACCTTCCGGGCAGAGACTCTCAAGATCGGCAGGTCGATATCGAGCGCTACCACCCGCGCCCCAGGCGCGAGATCCGAGAGGCGATTCGTCACCTCCCCCTCGCCGCACCCCACCTCCAGCAAACTGGTCGCTTCCCTCGGCGATACCAGAGCATCCAGTGTCGCCTCGAACCTTCGCATCAAAAAACGCACCAGTGGGTTGCGGGAACTCCACTTGCGATAGACATTACCGGCGACAACCCGACCCGGTTCACATCGGGCATCTGGAGCTTTCAATCCCCCTGAGTTCATGACCCCCCTTCGGTAAGCGGCAAGATCGCTGTGTTCGAGTTGGCACCGGCGCCCACCGTCACAGGCAAGCGCCCACCAGGCGACCACGTCTCCCTCGTGAGGCTGAGCCACGCCCACCGAATGCCTGAGACGGCGGTGGCGGAAGCGACCGGGAAACTCACGACGAAGATCTGACCGGGGCGCCAGCGCGAGGTCCGCAGCGCTTCGAGCGGCTGACTGAAAACCGCCTCGATGCGCGGCGGGCGCACGGCGGACGGCGAGAGCGCGAGCCTTATCCGCCAATCGGCGCCGAGCGGCTCCTCGGCCTCGAGATAAAGCTGGATCACGCCCCCCTGAAGGCCTCGAAGCGGGGGGGACAAGCCCAGGATATTGAGCGCTGCCCGGCGGCCCTCGACGCGCATCCCGCGCGGTGGCTCGAGCACGCCGCGAAGTGCCTCGCGACAGGCGCCGGGGAGCGAGGTCGAGAGGCTGCCCACCGGGGGCCCGCAGCCCGGCAACATCGTGTCGATCCAGTCGCAAGAGGGCGAGGAATCAACGGCACGCGGGCGTGCGAGCCCCACATGACCGAGCAACAGCGCCTCCTCGCGGGCAGGTGGCGCCTGGAAGACCTCAGTCCTCTTTCGGCTCTCCCGATCCAAGAAAAAAACCGCCTCGCCGGGGCTCGCGCGGTGGCTCTCAAACCCCGCCGGGAACGCATACAAGTCGGTATACAGCATCCCTCTGCGCCACACCTCGGGCGCGGGCTCGAAATTGTGCCAGACACGCTCACTGCGGGGCGTCTCCTCGGAATCACCACCGGGCGGCGCCACTCTGCGATGCATCCAGGCCCGCAACCCCGGCGTGCCGTCACGATCGGCCCGCAGGACCAGCAGCTTTCCAGCGCGAGCCCCTTGATACAGACCGGCAAAACTAAAGAGCAGTGTCGCCTGATCACCAAACGCGATCCCCTCCCCGGCGGCGACCGCCGTTGGGAGCACGGGATCGAGCGCCGCCGCGAGCGCCTCCAGCGCCGGCGCGGTGGGACGACCAAGCAGAAGCGAGGCGTTGTGATAGGCGACCGTGTCGCGCACGAAGTGCTCGAGCTCATAGATCTTGGGCGCGGCGACCGCCGAGACCGCGCCCAGCGGCGCGAAGTGACGGGTGAGCCGCGCCGCCTCCGGGGGCGGCGCCGGGGGGAGCGTGACCTCTTTGGCGATCCGTTGCGCCTCATCGTCGGCCCCCAAGGCCAGCGCCCAGGTGAGCGCGTCAGCCGGCGAGGGCTCGACCCGGTAGGGTGGATAGACTCGTGAGACGAACCAGCGCCATGCCCACGAGGGCTCCTCGAAAACAAGGCGGTAGGCCTCGATCGAGGGAGTGGGCCGATCCTCCTCGGAAGAGACGCTCTTCGAGCGGGGATCAGGCGCGAGATCGATGAGACAGAATCGGTCGAAAAAGGTGATTGGATAGCGCTCACTCAGATAACGAAGGATGCGAGAGCGCTCCGATCCGGGCAAATGGCGTCTGTCGATCAGCAAGAAGCGCTCGCCCGAGTCGGGGCGGAGAAACCGAAAGCGTTCGTCGAGCGAGATCCTGCGATAGTTGCGGTCGAGGTAAAAGCCGGTCTGAAAGCGCCAGTGTAGATTGTCCTGGATTAGCAGGCGCTCGTCTGGGGCTGTGCGTTCGGCCACGAAGCTGGCGAAGATCGGGAAACGAAAACGAAACTCGGGCTGCTCGCGGCCCACATCGCTCGGCATTGACTGGCGCGCCAGGATCGTGCTCCCCCCCCAGGCCGCGAAGAGCGCGAGCAGGAGCGCCAAGGCCACGCCCCCGGCAAAACCACCGAGCAGCCGGGCGACTAGACGGGAGAGCGCCAGCATACACCAGGCGCTGCTGATCGAGAGGAAGGGGATCAGAAAAAACACCCAGTACTCGTGCACATAGGCGCCTTGAGCAAAGACCAGCGTCCAGGCGCCGCCCCCGAGCAGGAACACTCCCGCCACCGCGTCGAGAGCCCCCGGGCCGGCCTCCGGCGTATCGCCGCTCCGAGAGCGTCGCCAGCGCGGGACAAGCGATAGCGTCCACACCACCCCCGCCCCAATGGCCAAGGGGGTCAATAGCTCCAGGTACCACTCGCGCCGTTGCCAAATCACGCTCCAGCCGGAAAAGTCGCCGCTGCTACCGGTAGTGCGATCACTTATCAGCTTGGTGAACGAGCCGCCGCCCCGTAGCGCGTCCAGGTGCAAAAGCACCGCCAGCAACCCAAGCGTTGCGACCACCGCCACCACCACGAAGAAGCCGAGCGCGCGCCTCTCGCGGGGGCGGCCGATCTGGACCGCCAGCTCGACTACCCCGTAAGCCGCCAACAGGAAAAAAAACGGCCAATCGCCAAAGCAGCCGACGAGGGTCAGCGCCCCGGCGGTGATGAGCGTCCTCAAACGGCGACGGCATTCATAGCTCAAACGCAGCCACGCGAGCCCCAAAGCCGGC
This sequence comes from Bradymonadales bacterium, assembly GCA_003559575.1. Taxonomy (GTDB): domain Bacteria; phylum Myxococcota_A; class UBA9042; order PWKZ01; family PWKZ01; genus PWKZ01. The sequence continues at coordinate 25,179 of PWKZ01000109.1, forward strand.
GCCAAAACGAGCGGCTCATGGTTGACGAACTTGCCGTAAATCCCGGAGAGCGGCAAAAACAGAAACACGACCCCGACGACAAAGGCCGCCTTCACCCCCCAGAGCCGGCGGGTGAGCGCAAATAGGAGCAACAGGCTGATGAAAGAGAGTGCAATCGGCACGAGCCGCGCCGCCCACTCCTGGGGGCCGAAGAGCTTGAAGGAGACTCCCACCAAGACGTTGATGAGAACAGGGTGATGCCAATAGTAGTCAAACTGCTCGGGTTCCGCGGGACCATAGTTCTCGACCGGACCGAAACGAGTGGCGATGAAGCCGTGGCGATCATAGTTGATTGCGGCGATGCCGCGACGGCTACCGGTCCAGCCGTGATGCCCGAAGAGCCACATCTCGCCGATCCCAAGGCTGTAAACCAGGATGAAGAGTCCCGTCAGGACCGCGAGCGCCGTGGCGGTGGCCTTGTGGCAAGCCATTAAAAAAACCGTCCCAAGAAGGCGAAAAATGCCCACCGCGCGCGACCGGATGCCCGAGCGCGGCAGCGCCCAAGGCTATCACGCCCCGGAGACTCAAAGTACCCCATTTCAGTCCCAGTTCAACTTTGCCGTGGCCCTGTAATCAGTCCTGTGGATCATCCAAGGGAGGGGGCTCGGTGGGAGGCAGACGGTTAGGGACACGGCGACGCCTGACCGCGCCTTCGGCGACTTGTTTCTCGTGGACGGCGAACGCTTCCTCCGGCACTCTCTTGAGAGCCGGCGGGAGGCCCAAGTCCGGGGCGCACCACACGTCTTGCCAGCCGCGACGGGCACCGCCCCGCTGGACACGATCAATACCGTGCGCAACCCGGACCTCCTCGCCGCTCAACACTCTCGTCACGCAGGGGCAGGCGACACGGGCACCAAGAGTCAACACCGCCAAAAGCTCCTGCGGAGGCTCGTACAGCATCACACGCACCGACGGCCCATCGTCCTCCGGCAGAAGGCGCGCGCTAAACCGCTTGCCGCCATCGAACGCGCCCAGCTCTGAGACGCGGCCCCAAATAGTCTCTCCCGAACCCTCGGGCTCACCCATATGCCGCCGCTCCTGACCGCCACCGCCCGTCAATGCTCATGTCCTTGCGGGTGTCCGAGAGATGATTGCCCGTGCGCTTCAATCCAGAGCCACCACGCGCAGCCGCAAGCTCTCCTGGCCGCGCCACCGATCCACCTCCAACTGAAAGACGACGTCACGCTCGCTCCCCTCCTCTGGGCGTAAATGGGCCATCCCAAACGCAATGGCCGACCGCAACGTCTCACCCTGGCGCAACAGGAGCTGCAGATGATCGCAACCAACCACGCGGGCGGACTCGATCCGGGCCGCCCGCACCAGAAACAGCGGCGCGGGGTTATCGGTCCCATAGGGGCCCAAAAGGTTCACATCGCGCAGTAAATCCCAGTTTACTTCCTCGAGACCGACCTCAGCATCCACCTCGAGCGGCGTGAGAGCGGTAAAGCCCCCTACTCGCTCGTTCATACTCTCCAGGAAAGCGGCGCGGAAGCTCTCGAACTTGCTCCGGCGGACCGTCAGACCGACCGCCATGTGGTGGCCTCCAAAAGCATCCAAATGCGAGCTGCAGGCCCCCAGGGCGTCGAAGAGATCGACCCCCGGAACGCTCCGCCCGCTACCGCGCCCGACGTCGCCCTCGAACGCGACGAGAATCGACGGTCGCTCGTAGCGCTCCACCACCTTGGAGGCCACGATCCCCATCACCCCCGTATGCCAGGAGTCGTCTCCAAGCACGATGGCGCTCGTCTCTCCGGACCTCCGGTCAGCCTCAATGCGCTCGACGACCTCTTCAAAGATTCCTTTCTGAGCCTCCCGTCGGCGGCGGTTGGCATCGTCGACCTCACCCGCCAGCGCGCGGGCACTACCCATCTCGACCGCCGTCAACAACTCCACCGCCAGGCGAGCGTTCCCGAGTCGCCCCACGGCGTTGACCCGCGGGCCAAGCTCGAACCCCACGGCCGTACCGTCGACGGAGCGCCCATTGACGCCACAAACCTCGCGCAAGGCCTGGATACCTGGGCGCGCGCTTCGGGAGAGTTGGTGCAACCCGCGCACCGCCAACACCCGGTTGACCCCAGAGAGTGAGACCATGTCGGCGATCGTCCCGAAGCCGACTAAATCGAGATACTCGCGCAGATCGGGTTCGCGCATCCGAGAGAAGACCCCGCGACGACGAAGCTCGGACCGCAAAGCTATCAGGAAGAAGAAGACCAGGCCGCACGCGGCGAGGTCGGAGAAAGGGAATGGGCAGTCCGGCTGGTGCGGATCGATCACCGCCAGCGCTTTGGGCAACACGGGCGGGACCTGGTGGTGGTCGATGATGATAACATCCAGACCCAGCTCCTGGGCCCGACTGATCTCCTCGACCGCCGAGATTCCGCAGTCCACCGTCACGAGCAGCCTCACCCCCTCGTCCACCAATGATTCCAGCCGCTCGATACTGAGCCCGTAGCCGTCCTGCAGCCGATTGGGCACATGGTAGGCCACCTGAACCCCGAGTTCGCGCATGAACAGCACAATCTGGCTGATTGAGGTCACCCCATCCACATCGTAGTCGCCCCATACCAGAATCGGTTCATCGTCGCGAATGGCGACGAGGATCCGGTCCACCGCTTTCCGCATCCCCTTCATGAGAAAGGGAGAGGGCAAATCGGCGAGCTTGGGCTCCAAAAAGCGACGAGCCTCGAGGACGGATTCATGCCCCCGGTTGACCAACAGGGTAGCCACCAATCGAGAGACCCCAAGCGCGTCGACGAGGCGGGCCACGCTTTCATTGGCGGGATTCAAGGTGTGCCGGAGGCGTTGCGCCGGAGTCTCTGGGGCAGAATCTGCGCTCGAACCGGGCACCTGTCCGACGGCGCTCGTCCGGCTGCTCTCAGGGCGCCGCTCTGGATTACCGGACTCGTAACTCACATGCGTTCCCAAACACCGGGACTTCAGCTCTCGGCGGTGGCCTTACGAGCGGCTGCCCGCTTCGTGAGGAGCTGTTCCATGAAGATCGCCATCGGAGCCGCCACAAAAATCGAAGAGTAGGTACCCACGAGGACGCCTATAAACAACGCAAAGGCGAAGTCACGGATCAGCCCGCCGCCGAGCAGCAGGATCGAGCCCACCACCATCAGGGTGGTCATGGAGGTCAAGACCGTCCGCGACAAGGTGCCGTTGATACCGGCGTTGACCACGAAAGAGAACGCCCGCCCGCGGAGTCTGTCGGCGTTCTCGCGGACACGGTCGAACAGGACGATGGTATCGTTGAGCGAGTAGCCGACGATGGTCAACAACGCCGCCACGATGGGCAACGAGAACCTTATCTGGAAAAGGGAGAAGATGCCGAGCGTAATGATCACGTCGTGCACCAGCGCCGCCACAGCCCCCGGGGCAAAGCGCAGGTCGAAGCGCAGTGTGATATACAACAGCATCCCCAACAGCGCGTACAGGATGGCGATCAATCCGTCGGCCAGGAGATCGCGGCCCACGCTGGCGCTGATGGAGGTGGAGCTATCGACCGAAAGAAATTGATCCGGGAACCTCTCGGCCAACACCGCCTCGAACTCGGCCTTGAGTTCTTCCACCGTGACCGTGAAGCGAATGTCGCTCATATCGGCCAGCCGCTCCTCCTTGCGCTCCTCGAAGACCGAGCGGCGCAGGGATTCGGGGAGCGCGTCCTCACCCTCGTCGCCCAATAGCTCCGAGGAATAGAGGTTCAGCTCGCGGATATAGTCCATATCCATCTCGCGCTCGCGCTCGGACACCACCTGCACGTTCTCATAGCCGAGCGCGGTGAAGACCTCTGTCAGACCTTGGGTGCGCTCGACTATCGACGCCGCCTCCTCGAACGCCAGGTAGAAGACGTCGCCTCCCTCTTCGGGAGTTTCCACGAGCGTCTCCTCGCCAAAGCGCTCCCTGATCGAGCTTTTCAGCTCCTGGACCCTCTCAGTGGTCAACAACGAGGTCAGCTCAGTGTAGATCTGGAACCGGCGCGTCCCGCCCTCGATGGCGCCCGTGTCTCCGAGATCGAAATCTTGAACCTCGACCTGCGCCCCGACCTCACCGACTGTCCCGATTGCATCGGCAATGGCGCCGCGATCAACGGGGGTGTCGCCCTTGAAGCTGACTATGAGGCTCGTGCCGCCCTTGAAGTCGATCCCAAGGTTGAGCCCCAGCACCAGGAGGCTTACCAAGCTGGCGGTGATGAGAGTGCCGGACAGCGCGAGGCCGTATTTGTGCCGCCCAATGAAATCAATGTTGGTTCCCGGCTTGATCAGCGTGAACATTAACCGCTCCCCAAGCGCGCTTTCTCGCTGCGCGCTAGATGCTCAGAGTTTCAAGCTTCCAGCGCTCGACTGTGAGGCGGAAGATCATCCTGGTGACCACCAGCGCCGTAAACAGTGACGCCACGAGGCCGATAAGCAGTGTCTTGGCAAACCCCTGGACCGGCCCGGAGGTGTAGGTCAACAAGATGAGCCCGGCAAACGCCGTTGTCACGTTGGCGTCGATAATGGCCGAAAATGCCTTCGAGTACCCGGTGTCGATGGCCACCCTCGCTGACTTGCCCGCTCTCAGCTCCTCGCGGATCCGCTCGAAGATGATGACATTGGCGTCCACCGCCATGCCGATGGTCAAGACGATCCCCGCTAACCCGGGGAGCGTCAACGCCGTGTTGAAACTGACCAAAATGGCCAAGATGAACAGCACGTTGAGCGTCAACGCGATGTTGGCCACTACCCCCGCGAAGCGGTAGTAGAAGAGGATGAAGCAGATCACCAGCAGCGCGCCCACGATGAGCGACAGAGTCCCGGCGCGGATGGAGTCTCGGCCCAACGAGGGCCCCACCTCATAGTCGTGGACCCGGTGCACCGGAGCCCGGTAGGCGCCCTGGTTGAGGACCGTCACAAGCGCCCGCGCGTCGGTCATGAGCTCCTGCGGAGGGCGGCCGCCGCCCATCGAGATCCGAGCCCGGCCGCCGGGGATCTCCTCCTGAATGACCGGCGCCGAGTTCACCTCGTCGTCGAGCATGATAGCCAGCCGCTCCCCGACGTTCTGCCGGGTCACGGCGGCGAACCGACGCGCCCCGGCCGCGTTGAACTCGAGGCTGACGTAGGGCTCACCGGTCTGCTCGAACAGCACCATGGCGCGCGCCAGGGTCTCCCCCGACAGCTCGATGCGCGCGTGCAGATAGACTGTCCGATAGTAACTTCTCACCACCACCGCCCCGTCCCGCTCCTCAATCTCCTGGAAGCCCACGGTCCGGTCCTCGGGAATGTCGAGAGTCGAGATGAACGCCGCCAACGCGCTCTTGCGCTCGGCCTCGAGCCAGCAGGCCTCCTGGCCGACACACTTGAGCTCGAGAGTCGCCGCGCGCTCGGGGTTCTCCCGCTTGAAAGTCTCGAGCGCCGAGGCCTTGTCACGGAAGAAATCGCTCCGGTCGTCCACCATCCGGAAAATAAGCTGCGCGGTCTGACCCAGCCGCTCACGCACCATGTCCATCTCGGCCTGGGTCAACCCCGGGAGTTGGATCGCGATGTCGGTCTCGCCGCTCTGGCGCACGTCCGGCTCGATCAAGCCAAACGCCTCGACCCGCCGGCGGAAGGTCTGCAAGGTCTGATCGACCACATGTTGCCTGATCTCGTCGATGCGAGCGTCGCTCAATCGCAGCCGAATGGTCCGGTCGTCGACCCTCTGGCGCATGTAGTTGGGATCGATGGCGCGCGCCACGTCGGTGGTCACCATCGCGCTCGCGCCGGGATCGTCGAAGACCACCAGGAGCGAGTCGAAGTGCTCGCGGTTGACCTCGAAGGTCCCCGCGAACTCCTCCCGCTCGGCCTCGGTGAGGTTGTCGGGATCCATCTCGGCCCGCTCGGCCAGACGGCGCACCAGCTCCTCGGCCACTCCCTCACGGACCCGCAGGGTGTTCTCGGCAATGGCGCGCTTGTAGTCCACCGCATAGCGAAGCTCGAGACCACCCCTGAGATCGAGACCGTAATTGAGCCTCTTCTTGAACGGGTACCAGTCCGGCGCCCCCCCCGGCACCAGACTCGGGAGCACATACAGCCCCGAAAACAGCACCAGGAGTCCGAGAAGAATCGGTCTCCACATTCGTTTCTTGTCCATTACTATGTGACGCTCCTCTCAGCCTCGAGCTTCAAGCTCGAGACACTACAAAACGCCTACAGCGATCAGTCTCAGTCCCACTGGTGCCTGTGTCGCGTTTGCGGTGAGTTCAGTTCTTCGACGACTGACCGATGATCTCGGCGTCCTTGGCCTCTCCGCCCTCGGCGGTGGGGGTCGACTTACCGGCGACCGCGTTGCGCAACACACGAACGCGAACCTCTTTGTTGTCGACCCTGGCGATCTCCAACGTGACGGTGTTGTCGGTCATCGCCGAGACCTTGCCGTACAGCCCCCCCTGGGTATAAACCATGTCGCCCTTCTGAAGGGCCTTCAGCATATCTTGATGCTGCTTTGCGCGTTTCTGCTGGGGGCGTATCAGCAAGAAGTAAAAGATGGCGAAGATGGCTCCGATCATGACGAGCTGAACCATCATTCCTTGACCACCGCACGGATGCGCCGCCGGCCCCTGTCCCGGAGCAGGTGCCGAACCGCCACCGGTTCCAGGATCGCCAACGGGAGCCTGCGCAAAAAATAGCACTGCATGAAACCAATTCAAGGGGCACTCCGCTAGTTTGCTTGTCTACTGGTATTGACGCCTCTGGACGTCTCCGGTCCAAGCTGTCGAATCGCCTGGCGCCACGAACCGGGCACGTTTAGCAGACAACCGCGGCCCGGGTCAACCCCATAATTGGACCCTAATTCCCCACCTGCACCGGCATTCGCGCGCGGATTCAGGCCCAACTGCGGCGTCACCTGCACCGAATCGGTGCTCAACGTAGGCGCTGCTACGCCTGCGCCCGATTCGGTTTGTTTCCTTGCATTTGAACCTGA
>PWKZ01000124.1 GCA_003559575.1 Bradymonadales bacterium
CTCGTCGGCCTCGAGCCGAGAGGGGCCCGCCCCACCCCGCCGCGCCCGGAGATCCAACCCGTAACGGTTGACGTTCTGGCCCAACAGGGTCACCTCACGCACCCCGGCGGCGACGAGCCGCTCCACCTCGCGCAGGACCTGGGCGCACGGTTTGCTCACCTCGCGCCCGCGCACGTAGGGCACGATGCAGTAGGAACAAAAGCTGTCGCAGCCCTTCATCACCGTGACCATCGCGGTCACGGACTCCTCCGCAATCGGGTGGGCCTCGACAAACTCATGCTCCAGCACCGGGCGCTCGGCTGCGAGGGCCGCGCGTGACTCGACGCCGGCGGCCCGGTTGCGGCGCGCCTCGGCGACAAGCGCCGGCAGCTCCATGAGCCAATCGGGCCCCAGCACGAAGTCGGGCTGCGGCGCGCGCGCAAACAACGCCTCACCGTCCTGGGCCGCGACGCAGCCGGTCACTCCGATCACCAGCCCGGGGTTGTGCTCCCTGAGCGCCGAGTAGCGCCCGAGTACATGGCGAACTTTTTCGCGCGGCCTCTCGCGCACCGAGCAGGTGTTGATGAGGATCAGATCGGCCTCGGCGGGGCTCGCCGCCGTCTCGAAGACCTCCGCCCGCCCGGAGGCGCCGTCGCGCCCATTTTCGGGCAGTCCCGTCAGGAGCTGCACCATGCGCCGTGAATCGTCGACGTTCATCTGGCAGCCGAAGGTGTGGACGAAGACCCTGGGCGCGCGTCCTTCGGCACCATTGGAAGTGGAAAGTTTCACCCGATTGCCTCTCAAGGATGGCCGCCATCCCTCCGCCGGTTGACTGGGGGCGACAGCCGGGAGCACAAAGTCGGCTCGCCGGAGAACGCTACCGAGAGGAGGGCCAACGACCGACAATCACAAAGTCCAGCTCGCCGCCAAAGTCCTCGCCGACCACGCGCTGCGAGCGCAAATCCGTTATTTCGAGCCCCTCGAGGATTACTCTAACGCGATCCCCGGGGACGCGCCCGAGGGCCTTGAATCGCGCCTCGCCGCCGCTCAGCACCAGCGAGTCGAAGCTCCCGGGGCAAGTGTCGGCCAACAGGAGCGCGCCGCGCACCGGCGACCCCGGCGTGCCGACCTCGACCGGCGCGGCGCCGTTTTCAGCATACCACTCCCTGAACGCGGCCTCGTCATCGATCACCAGCCCCAGCTCATCGGCGCCCGAGGAGACCTGACCGTGGCTTTGGGCCCTTATAAAGAGCGGCCCCCTCTCACGATCGAACTTGAACGAACAGAACGAGATCCGAAACTGCTCGAAGATCCGCTCTCCGCCTTCGCCCCCGCACCCCGTCACTTGGAGCCGGGCCCCCTCGAGAGAGCCGCTCCCTTCCGAGCAAGCCGCGGCGAGTATCAAGAGCGCCGCCGGTATGACCGCTGGACGCATCGCGCCTCCTTTCGTCGCGCCGAACGCGAGGCCCCGGCCCAGATTCAACCGCCTGGGGCGTCCCCCCAAGGACAACCAGAGTGTCCCACCTAGGAGGGCTGAACGCAACGTCGCGCCGCCCGCGCTGTCGTGGGACGCGATGGGACGCAACGTTGACCCGGGAGGTGTCACTCCCTAACATTCCTCATGTGACGCGATCGTGAACCCGGCCCGGGGCATGATCGCGGTTGGGAGAACGACACCTTGGCACCGAAACCGCTTACCATCGCCATCTTGGCTTCCTCGGTCATGCTGATAAGCGCCCTTGTGGGCTGCACCTTCGACCCACTCGAGAATTGGGCGGCGCCCACCCCCGGGAGCTTCCAGGTGGGACTCCCCGACGGCTTCGAGAGCGATGACCCCGGCGACGCCGGCCCCGGCGACCCTCCTCCGTTCCGCATCCGCGCCATCGAACCCGACAACGGCGACCCCATGGGCGACGAGCAAGTGACCATCACCGGGGTCGGGTTCGTCAGCGACATCGAGGTGTTTTTTGGGGACACTCCGGGCGAGTTTGCCCAGACACACGACAGCGAGACCATCTATGTGCGAACCCCGCCTCACTCGCCGGGTGTCGTCGATGTGACCTTGGTCCATCCCGACGGACGTCAAGACTCGCTCGCCGGGGGATTTCTGTTTGGGGAACCGCTCGAGATTCACTCGATCGAACCGAGCAGCGGGGCGACGACGGGCGGCACCCCGGTCACCATCCGAGGCTCCGGGTTTGAGCCCGACACCGTCATGACATTGGGCGGGCGGCTCTTGATCGACGCGCGCCGACTCGACAGGGAAACCATCGTCGGCATCACGCCCGGCCTCCACTCGGACGAGCCGCCCGGCCCGGTGGACCTCCTGGCCAGCTCGGCCTTTGGCGGTGGGATGCTGCTCGACGGCTTCACCTACCAAGACTCCCTGCACATCACGCGCGCCGTCCCGGCCGCCGGTCCGGCCGCCGGCGGCAACACAATCACTCTCGAGGGGGGCGGCTTCGGCGCCGGGGTTCGAGTTTGGATGGCGCTCCACGGTGACGGCGCCCGCGCGGGTGGTGCCCATGTCGTCCCCAACGACGGCGCTCCGCCGGGCGACTTCGTCGAAGCGCAGGTGATGGGGCGCTCACAGGACGGACGCAAGGTCATGGTGCAGGTCCCGGCGGGCCCGCCGGGGCTCCTCGATGTGGCCGCGATGGTCCACGGGGAAGGCACGGCATTGCGCACCTCGGCATACAGCCGCCTCGGCAGATTGCCGGGCGACGGTCCCCTCCTGCTGCACGGTGTGTTCCCCAGCTCCGGTCCCCCGGACGGCGGCGAAGAGGTGTTGCTGACCGTCTCCGGCCTGCGAGTGCGCGACACACCGACCGTCCACTTCGGGGACAAGCCGGCGACGGTACACCACATCGACGACAACACGGGGACCATCCTGGTCGCGACTCCCGGCGACAGTCCCGGCCCCGTCCCGGTGAGCGTCGCGGTGGGCGCCGACGAGAGTCGGCTGCCGGCCGCCTATCGCTATCTGCGGCCGCTCGCCATCAATAACGTGACCCCGCCCCACGGCCCATACGAAGGCGGCACCACCTTCACCATCCACGGCAGCGGCTTCAAGGCGCCGGCCACCGTGCGGGTCGGCGGGCTACTGGCGACCGATGTGCGTGTTCACGACTCGGCGACGATCATAGCGACCACTCCGCCCGGATCGCCGGGGCTGGCCGACGTGCGGGTCACCCTTCCAGAGGGCCCTCCCGGCCACCGCGAGACCGTCGCCACGAGGGCGTTTCACTACACATACTCCGAGCTGGCGCTCTTCACCGTCAGCCCTGCGCGAGGATCGGTCGCGGGCGGCACCTACGTCGAGCTTTTCGGGGCCGGCTTCCCGGCCCGGCCGGGGGTGCGCTTCGGACACCAGCAGGCCCATCACGCCACGTGGCTGTCCCCCACCCGCATCGTGGCCTACACCCCCAAGACCTCGCGCTCCGGCGCGGTCGACGTGGCGGTCTTCGGCCCGGGCGGCACCTCCATCCTGAGCCGCGGTTACCGCTACTTCGACCCATATGGATCCGGCCCCGGCACATGGGGCGGCCCCATCCGCGGGGCGGTCAACGCGACGGTCGTCCAGCAGCGCACTCTCGACCCGATCCCCAACGCCGCCGTCCTGTTGGACGACGGCGAGGTTTACCTCGGCTACACCGACGAGCATGGACAGGTCACGCTGAGCGGCCCCGAGCTTCGTGGGCCGCGCACCGTCACCGCCACCGCGCTCGACCACGACGCCCAGAGCTTCGTCGGCGTCGACGCGGCCAACGTGATCCTGGTGTTGACCCCCGAAACACCCCCCGATTCCACCCAACCCGAACCGGGCGAGCCACTGCCCGACGGCCACCTCGGGGGCCGGGTGGGCGGCGCCGAGAAATATATCCCCATCCCGCTTGTGAGCTGCGACGACGTGCCCTACGAGGCGCTCCCCCTCTGTATGACTTGTGAGAGCGACGACGACTGTCGCGCGGCTCAAGACCCGGGCGACGGAGTCGAACTCATCGACCTCCGGTGCAGCGACCTCGGCGCCGACGGGATGCGCTGCACCAGCGCATGCGGCATGGGGTGCCCCGAAGGTTTCACCTGCAGCCGTCTTGGGGACAAGGCGCGCTGCCTGCCGAGCGTGGGCAAACGCCGCACCCGCTGTGAGGTGAGCAAGCGCTCCATATTCTGGCGGAGCGAGAGCCCCCCCGTGGAGGTCGATCCATTTACGGGAGCGTTCATGCTCGACACCCGCCTCGGCGAGGTCGCCATCGTTTGCCTCGGCGGTTACGAGCACTGGGAGACCGGCGAGTTCATCGCCACCCGCATGGGGGTACGCCGCAACGTAGTGCCCAGCAGCGGCGACCTGGTCCGCGAGCAAGACATCGTCCTCGATATTCCACTGACCCGGACACTCTACTTCCGCTTCGATCCGCCGCTCCCAGCCGAAGGCGAGCCGCATGACGCGCGGCTCGCGGCGCACATGGTGTTCGGCTCGGACGGGGTCTACACGCTCGCGTCACGACTGAACCCCAAGCCCGACGGCACCTTCGTGCTGCGCGGCGTCCCCGCGAGCTTCACCGGCAAGCTCCATGACGTCACGCTGTCTCTCTTTGGCGGGCGCTATACCCCCAACGAGATCGGCACCACCCCGTACACCGAGACCATCAAGGAGTGGCTTGACGACGATGCGCTGGCTCACCCCCAAGTGCTTGTGCTGGCACCCGGGAGCGACGGCGAGTCCGAGCGCTTCACCGTCGCCACCGAGCCGTTCAACCACCAGCCGCTCGCCGTCCACCAGACAACCGACGGCAGCCGCCTGGTGGCCGGCGAAGGTGGGCTGATGGCCTGGGGCCGCCCTGGGGGGTCATGGTCCGTGCAACCGTTCTTCGGCGAGACTCGCCTGACCGGCATCGACGGGACGGCGCGCGACTCCATCGTCGCGGTGGGCGACGGCGGCGCCATCTTCCGGTTCGACGGACTCGGGTGGCGCCGACTCGACTCTCCCACCAAACGCGACCTCCACGCCGTCTGGACTGCCGGGCCGGATCGTTTCATCGCGGTGGGCGACCACCGGATAGTCGAGTACGATCACGGTGAGTGGTCCGTCTTGCGACTGGCCGCCAATCTCAACGCGGTCTCGGGGCGTCACTGGGAAGATGTAGTCGCGGTGGGGCGCGACGGGTTGATGCTCCAACGCGAACAGGGCGGGTGGCGCCTCGTACCCTCGGGGACCGACACCCCGCTCTACGGCGTGTGGCTCGCGCGCCACAGTCAGGCGGGGTTCGTCGTGGGGGGCGACGGCCTCATCCTGCAGCTCGACCGCGGCACATGGCAGCCGGTCGATCTCGCGCAGCATCTTGAAGAGCCGCCCCAATGCGACCTCCGCGCGGTCCACGGAGTGGAAGACGCCGGGCACCCCGGCGCGCTGGATCTCCTCGCCGTGGGCGATTTGGGGACCGCGCTCGGCTTCGACGGCCTGCGCTGGCGGCGATTGCGCGGCGTTCCGCACGACCAGATGCTGCGCGCCGTTCACCGCGCGAGCGAAATCGACGCCGAGTCCGAGGTGTTCGGCTCCTGGCTCACAGCGGGGCCGCGGGCGACGACCCTCGCCCCCATACTGCCGTCACTACGCTTTGAAATCCCGCAAACCGTTGACCCGTTCAGTGAGCCCAACGTCATTGGGAACGAACCGCTCGAGCGGACATGGGACGGACGCGAGCTTCGCTGGACAATCGGCGAAGGGGCCCAGGCGCGCGCGACCTTCATCAACATCATCGGCCCCACGGGCCGGTCCCGGTGGCGCCTCACCATCCCCGGCCACTTGCGCCGGGTGGAGTTGCCGGATCTGGAGGCAATCATCGGCTTCACTCCGGTGCCCGCCACCGGACGACTTCGGCTGCGCGCCCAGGCCGCATATTGGCCGGCGTTCAATATCAACGACTTCCGCAACACCGGCATCAGCTACAATGACTGGCGCTCTTGGACCTACGACTACCTTTTGGTCAAGTGAAGCCAGGACACGGCACCTCGGGAAGAGTGAATACAATGTGGATTGCGCTCGCCAGCTCGCTAATCGAGGTCGAAAACCGCGCCGCCCAGGATCTGGGAGCGCGGAGTGTCGATGTGGTGGCGCTCGCCGATGGCGAGCTGCCGCAGCTGCTCGACCGCCTGGACCCCCAGCGTCACTATGTGCTCACGGGCGGCCAGGCGTTGGCGGAGGGGATCGACTTGCTGCGGGCGCGAGGCGTCCCGCTCCTCTACCTCGGCGCCCCCCCCGGCGAAGACACCCCGGAGTGGGCCGTTTTGCTTCACCGGCACGCGACCCTGAGAATCGACGGGGAGGAGGAGCAGGCCTTGACGGCGCTGCGGCGCTATGTGGTCGAGGCGATGTCGGCCTTCGAGCGACCGAGCTGGGACGAGTATTTCATGCGTATCGCGCATGTGGTCTCGTTGCGCTCCAACTGCCTGAAGCGCAAGGTGGCGGCGGTGGTGGTGCGCGACCGGTGCGTCATCGCCACCGGCTATAACGGCACCCCGCGAGGCGCCAAGAACTGCAACGAGGGCGGCTGCCCGCGGTGCAGCTCGCTCGTGCCGGCCGGCCACGGGCTCGACGACTGCCTGTGCAACCACGCCGAGGAGAACACGGTGGCGCAGGCCGCCTACCACGGAGTGAGCATCAAGGGCGGGACTCTGTACTGCACCTACTCCCCTTGCCTGCATTGCACCAAGCTACTCATCAACTCGGGCATCGAGGAGGTGGTCTACAACGCCGCCTATCCCCTGGGCGAGCGCGCCCTGCTGCTGTTCGAGGAGTGCGGCGTGAGAGTCCGGCACTTCGAGGGCCGAGTCGCGATGCGCTCGGGCTTATGAACATCGCCCCACCCAATTCCCGTCAGTCGCCGAAGCTCGTCCCCACGGCGCGCGCCGCTTTGATCATCGGGTGGTCGGTCGGCACCAGGCGCGGGCCTCCCTCCGTCGCCTCCAGCGGGGCGGTCACCACCCGGCCCTCACGGAAAGCCACCAGCCGTCCCCACTCGCCTTGCGCGACCAATTCCGCCGCCCGGTGGCCGAACTCGGTGCAGAGCAGCCGATCACTCGGGATCGGGCTACCGCCGCGCTGGACGTGCCCCAGCACGGTGGCGCGGGCCGCGTGACCACCCAGCTCTTCAATGGCGTCGGCCAGCTTGGCGCCGACTCCCCCCAACCGCACCGGATCGGGGCTGTGCGCGACCATCGAGCGGACCACCCGGCTCCCCCCCATTTCGCCCGCCCCTTCGGCCACCGCGACGATGGTGAAGCGTTTGCCGTGCTGTCCGCGGTGTCTGATCTTGTCGATTATCGCGTCCATCCGATACGGGATCTCGGGGATCAAGATCACATCAGCGCCACCGGCGACGCCGGACATGAGCGCGAGCCAGCCGGCGTAGCGCCCCATCACCTCGACTATCATCACCCTGTGGTGCGACATCGCCGTGTCGTGGATCCGATCGATGGCGTCGACCGCGACGTCCGTGGCGGTCTGAAACCCGAAGGTCAGCTCCGTCCCGCGGATGTCGTTGTCGATGGTCTTCGGCACCCCGACGATGGGCAGGCCCAGCTTGTGAAAGCGCGCCGCCCCCGCCATCGTGCCGTCGCCGCCTAACACGACCAGTCCTTCGAGGCCGTGGCGCTTCACTGTCGCCAGCGCGTCGTCGCTGCGGTCGCGTGGTTCGGCGCGGTCGCGATTCGCGGCGGGCGACCGGATGCTCCCCGGCTCCATGTCGACCCAGGCGAAGGGGTTGGCGGTGTTCGAGGTGCCGAGGATGGTGCCGCCGCGCGTCAGCAGGCCCGAGACAGCCTCGTAGTCGAGCGACACCGACTCGTCGACGACCAGCCCGTGATAGCCGTTTAAAAATCCCACCGTCCGGATCCCTGGCCCGAGCAGCAGCGATTTGACCACCGCTCGCAAGACGACGTTGAGCCCGGGGCAATCGCCGCCGCTCGTCAAGATCCCGATCTTTCGCGCGCGCCCGCCTGTGTCCATCACAATCTCCAATCTCATCGCGCGCCGAACCGCGCTGCTCCGTCTTCAACATATCACACCCCGCCCCCGACCCGGAGCAAGATTCAGGGTAGCCGACCCCAAGACGAAGGAGGCCCCAGTGGGTTATATATAAGTTTCTTGCTTGACTTTAGTCACTATGTGCTGCTATGGTTCCGATAATGCTCCACCGTGAGGCGCGATGCGGGCGGGCGGCGCACTGAGAGCGCTGAGGGAACGGAATGAAAATCTCGACAAAAGGGCGCTACGGTTTGCGCCTGATGATGACTCTCGCGGAGCACTACGGCAGAGGACCCGTCTCGGCCGATACCATCGCCGATGAGCAGGCGATCTCGGGGGCCTATGTCCGACTCCTCGCCGCAGGGCTCAAGACGGCCGGATTGCTGCGCGCGGTGCGCGGGCCGAGCGGCGGCTACGAGCTTGCAGGCGCCCCCTCTCAGATAACCGCCTACGACGTGGTGGTCGCCCTCGAGGGCCCCATTGCGCCGGCGGCCTGTGCGCCGGATCCATCCTCCTGCCCGCGCTCCGAGCGATGCGCGGCGCACGAGGTCTGGCACGAAGTCGAGAAGGCAATAAGCGACGTGTTGCGAAAGTTCACGGTTCAAGAGCTGGCCCAGCGGCAACGAGAATTGCTCTCCGAAGCGCTGAGCTTCTGCATTTGAGGACGCACCGGGAAAGGAACTCTTGAAAAATGGCACAAATCCACAAAGACAACAGTCACAGTATCGGCAACACCCCACTGATCCGGCTCGGCCGGCTCACCGAGGGCCTGAAGGCCACGGTGGCGGTCAAGATCGAGGGTCGCAACCCGGCATACTCCGTCAAGTGCCGAATCGGTGCGGCGATGATCTGGGACGCCGAGCACCGGGGTCTCTTGACTCCGGGCTCGCGTGACGTGACGGTGGTCGAACCGACGAGCGGGAACACCGGCATCGCGCTGGCGTTTGTTTGCGCGGCGCGCGGCTATCCGCTGGTGCTGACCATGCCCGAGACCATGTCGATCGAGCGCCGCCGCATGCTGCGCGCCTACGGCGCCGAGCTGGTCCTCACCGACGGAGCGAAAGGAATGCCGGGCGCCATCGCCAAGGCCGAAGAGATAGTAGGTTCCGATCCGTCTCGCTACTTCATGCCCCAGCAGTTCAAGAACCCGGCCAACCCCGAGATCCACTTCAGCACCACGGGGCCCGAGATCTGGAACGACACGGACGGCGCCATCGACATCTTCGTCGCCGGAGTCGGCACGGGCGGGACAATCACGGGGGTCGCGAGCTACATCAAGGAAGTCCGCCAAAAGCCGATCCACGTTGTCGCGGTCGAACCAAGCCACTCGCCGGTCCTGACCGCGATCCGCGACGGCAAGCCGCCCACGCCCGGTCCGCACAAGATCCAAGGCATCGGCGCCGGCTTCAAACCCGACATTCTGGATCTCGATCTGGTCGACGAGATCGCACAGGTGTCAAACGACGAGGCGCTCGAGTACGCCCGCCGCCTGCACCGTGAGGAGGGAATCACCGCCGGAATCTCGAGCGGGGCGGCGGTGGCGGTGGCCGTCCGGCTGGCCGGAAAAAGCGAGAACGAGGACAAGCTCATCGTGACCATCCTCCCCGACGCGGGAGAGCGCTACCTGAGCACCGCCCTGTTCGAGGACAACCCGGCCTAACACACCGCGCCGAAGCGTCAAGCGGCGCATGCCGACGAATTACTGGACAGAGCTTAGGCGGAGGCCAACGCAGCGCCTACGTCGAGCACTAATTCGTCTGCAGGTGACGCCGCAGATGTGCGTGAATCCGCGCGCGAAAACGAGCGTGTGGAGTCGCGTGCATGTGCAAGGAAACAAGCCGAATTAGGCGGAGGCGTAGCAGCGCCTACGTCGAGCACTAATTCGGTGCAGGTGACGCCGCAGATGTGCGTGAATCCGCGC
>PWKZ01000245.1 GCA_003559575.1 Bradymonadales bacterium
ATCACCCCCCGACGGCTCCGCCGGCGGGGAGGGGGCGCGCGGCGCCCCCGTGTAATCACCCCCCGACGGCTCCGCCGGCGGGGAGGGCGCGCGCGGCGCCCCCGTGTAATCACCCGCCCCCGTGTAATGCCCCAGTTCCACCAGAATGTCCCATACGGTCCCGGGGTAGTCATCAAGGACGGTCTCCTCCCACGCCTGGATCCTCTTGAGCGCTCCCGGCACAGTCGGAACGCCGCGCTCGAGAGGGTGCAGGCGTAGCTCGTAGTGCGCCGGGCCGTGCGACAGCGTAGCCACTTCGAACCCCAGAAAGCGCATCAACAAGCGCAGCCCGTTCAAAGCCCGCTTGCCGGGTTGCGCGCCGTCCTCCCACCGCCAGATCAGCCGCAGCGAATAATCCGTTCGCCTTCTCATGCCGCCTCCTCCTCCCCGGCGCTCTGCTTCTTCGCTCGCGCAGACTCGCCCTCCACCTCGTTTTCGCTTTGGGAATCCGCATCGCTCGCGCACAATGAGCCGCGCACGGCCGCCTCGATCTCGGCGCAGAGCGCCGGCTCCCGCGCCAGCTCTCCGCGGGCGTTGTCGCGCCCCTGGCCAAGACGGCGCGCGCCGTAGGCGAACCAGGCGCCGTTCTTGGCGATCACTCCAAGGTCGACGGCCAGATCGATTAACTCGGCGAGTCGGTCGATCCCCTTGCCGTAAATGATCTCGAACTCCACCATGCGAAACGGAGGAGCCAGCTTGTTTTTGACGACCTTGACCCGGGTGCGGTTGCCGATCACCTCGTCGCCTCGCTTGATGGCCCCGATGCGACGGATATCGAGACGCACCGAGGAATAGAACTTGAGCGCGTTGCCGCCGGTGGTGGTCTCGGGGCTGCCGAACATGACTCCGATCTTCATCCGGAGTTGGTTGATGAACAGCACCGTCACATTCTCGCGGTGGGCCACCGCGGTCAGCTTACGCAGCGCCTGGCTCATCAGCCGCGCTTGCAGCCCCACGTGGGAGTCCCCCATCCGCCCCTCGATCTCCGCTTGGGGGGTCAGCGCCGCCACCGAATCGACGACGATCAGATCCACCGCCCCGGAGCGCGCCAACGCCTCGACAATCTCGAGGGCCTGCTCGCCTGTGTCGGGTTGCGCCACGAGCAGGTCACCTATCCGCACGCCGAGCTTGGCGGCATAGGTGACGTCGAGGGCGTGCTCGGCGTCCACGAAGGCCGCGATCCCATCGTTCTTCTGGGCCTCGGCGATGGCATGGAGAGCGAGCGTGGTTTTCCCGCTCGACTCGGGGCCGTACACCTCGATCACACGCCCCCGCGGCAAGCCCCCGGTGCCGAGGGCGTGGTCGAGCGCCAGCGACCCGCTGGAAAAGACGGCGACCTTGTCGGGAGTGCTGTCGCCGAGCCGCATCACGGCCCCCTTGCCGAACTGCCGGTCGAGCTGCGCGATTGCGCGGCCAATATCTTTCAGACGCTCTTTAAATCCTTCCAATGTCATCTCGATACTCCTCCCCCACTCCGCGCACCTCAGGCGACCCGGTGCTCGGTTTGATGAATAGTTGGAAACTCAAATGAACCCTCTCAGCTCGAGGGCCTCGACGATGTGCTCGGGGCCCAGACGCGTGCATCGGGCGCCGGCGCTTATCTCTTGCGCGTCGCCCCCGACCTGCAAGTCGGCGATGGTCCGCGCGACGCGCAACATTCGGTCGTGAGCCCGCGCCGAGAGGCCGAACTTCTCTAGCGCCTGGGCAAAGAGCCGTTCGGCCTCGGGCGTTAGCCGGCAGTAGCGCCGGATGGCGCTCGACCCCATCTGGCTGTTGGCGGCGAGCCCCTCGGCGGCGAGACGTTGGCTTTGTACCCGGCGCGCTATCTCGACCCGCGCCTGAACCACCTCCGACGGCTCGCCGCGCCGCGCCGCGCGCAGCTGGCCGAACGGCACGGGCTGGACCGACACCTGGAGGTCGACGCGATCAAGTAACGGCCCCGAGAGCCGGCCTTGATAGCGGGTGCGTTCCACCGGCGTGCACTTGCAGCGATGCCGAGGGTCGGTTGCATACCCGCACGGGCAGGGGTTCATCGCCGCTATCAAGGTGAAGTGGGCCGGGAAAGTGACGGTCAGCGCCGCTCGCGAGACGGTCACAAAGTGATCCTCGAGGGGGTGGCGCAAGACCTCGAGGACCTGCCGGCGGTACTCGGGCAGCTCATCGAGAAACAGAACTCCGTTGTGGGCCAGCGAGATCTCACCGGGCCGCGGAAACGATCCGCCCCCCACCAACGCCACGTCGCTGGCGGTGTGGTGCGGAGCGCGGAAGGGGCGCTCGCGCATCAACCCCTGGCCGTTTCTCAGCAGCCCCGCGACACTGTAAATCTTGGTGGTCTCGAGCTGTTCGTTGAGCGACATCGAGGGCAGGATCGTGGTCATCCGCCGCGCCAGCATGGACTTCCCGGAGCCCGGTGAGCCCACCATCAGCAACCCATGACCGCCGGCGGCGGCTATCTCGAGAGCCCGTTTGGCGCGCTCCTGACCGCACACCTCGGCCAGATCGACTCGCGGCACGGCCTGCTTCGGCGGATTGGGGTCATCGTGTGAATAGCGGCATTCACCTTCGGGGCACTCGGAGGACAAGGCCGCGACGGCGTGCGAAATATCACGCACCCCGACAACACGCAGGCCCTGGACCACCGCCGCCTCCGGGCCGTTGTCATGCGGCACGATGAGGGTCTCCATGCCGGCGTCACGAGCAGCGATGGCGACCGGCAGGACCCCGCGCACCGGGCGCACTCGCCCATCCAAGGACACCTCGCCGAGCGCCATCCGACCGGCGAGCGCCTCCGGCGCGACTATCTTGCGGCTCGCCAGGAGCCCGAGCGCCATGGGCAGGTCATAGGCCGTCCCGGACTTGCGGATGTGCGCCGGCGCCAGGTTGATGGTGACTCTCTCGCGCCCATTCTGGTATCCGAGCGCGCGCAACGCCGAGCGGATGCGCACCTGGCTCTCGCGCACCGCCGCTTCGGGCAGCCCCACGATGTGCATGTGAGACTCGTTGGCGGCCTCGGAACTCACCTCCACCCGCACGAGATAGGCATCGACCCCTTGCACTCCACCGGTCAGCACCTGAGCTATCATGGCGTCCTCCTTCTACCGCGCCGTCACACGAAACCACCAGTCAGCAAGTGCCGTGCCCAAGATTGGTTTTCTTTATTTTCAGACACTTAAGCCTAAAGACAGCCCTCCACGGGCATCTCCTAACGGGACTTCGACGGTCCCGAAACGGGACCGCGCCCGGGAGGCCCGAGGGGATCATGCCCACGGTCGCCCGGCCGCGAACGATCCAAGCTCCCGGCCTGCGGCGCCACCCCGCGAGTGGTGGCGCCCCGCCGAAAGTGCCGGTTTTGTTTTGGGATTTATTTTTTTGAGGGTTTAGCGGCAGAAATTACTTTACAAGCGCACAAATGATACTCATATTACGCCGCTGCCGACACCTGCCTCCGCAGGCATGGCGGACCTGATTGGGTCTTTCGGAATGAAGACCGGAATACCGAAGTGGCGGCCTACAAGCTCGTAATGGCGTTACGCGACGCCTTGATCGAGCTTGTCATCAGGTCGCGGAGCGGGCGGCAAAAAGGCCTCTCGCTTCGTATCGCTCCCTCTGTCTTGAGGAGGTCCCATGCGATGCAAAGGTTCTCTACCCCCAGACTGATGGTGCAGCATCTCTGCCCCGAGTTCCCGGTCACCTGCTTGCGACCGGAGTCCGCCGCCACCTCCGCCCGCCTTTTCCTGGAGCACTTTCCGGGGCGGGTGCTGTATGCGGTCAAAACCAACCCGTCGCCCGTGATCCTCAGAGCGGTTTGTGACGCCGGCGTGCGCGCCTTCGACGTGGCCTCGGTGGCAGAGATCGAGGCCGTTGCACGGCACTGCCCGGGCAGCCGAATGTGTTTCATGCACCCGGTCAAGAGCCGTGAGGCCATTCGAAGCGCATACTACGACTTCGGCGTGCGTGACTTCGCGGTCGACTGCGAGGAGGAGCTCGACAAGATCCTGGATGTCACCGGCGACCCCAGTGACCTTGGGATCTTTGTCCGCCTGACGGTCCCCAACCGGTTCGCCTGCATGCAACTGGTCTCTAAATTCGGAGCCGATATGCGCCGCGCCCCGGCGCTCCTGCTGAACGCCCGGAGAGCGTCGCGGACCCTCGGGGTCACGTTTCATGTGGGCTCCCAAACTCTGGCGCCGGTGGCCTACCTCGAAGCCATGAAGGTGGTCGATGAGGCGATCCGCCGCGCGGGCGTACTGATCGACGTGGTTGATGTGGGCGGTGGTTTTCCGGTGACCTATCCCGGCATGGAGGCGCCCCCGCTCGAGAGTTTTTTGACGACCATCGCCGATGGCTTCGAGCAGATGCTGGTGAGCGAGACCACCGAGTTGTGGTGTGAGCCCGGGCGCGCCATCAGCGCCCCCGCGGGCGTGGTGGTGGCGCGGGTCGAGCTGCGCAAGGAACAAACCTTGTATCTGAATGACGGGACTTATGGCGGGCTCTTCGACGCCGGCGGCCCCGGCTTCATCTACCCCACGAGACTCCTGCGGCGCGAGAAGCGACACGCCGCCGAGATGCTGCCGTTCGCCCTCTTCGGCCCCACCTGCGACAGCATCGACGCAATGCCGGGGCCATTCATCCTGCCGGCCGATGTCCGCGAAGGCGACTATATCGAGTTCGGCATGCTCGGAGCTTACAGCCAGACGATGCGAACCGCTTTCAATGGATTTGACGCCCATGAAACCGTCCTGGTCGACGAGCTGGACGAGCCCCGGCAAGCTTGCTTTCATGTGTCTGACGAGGCGGCGACCGTCTAGCGAGGTGCCCCTCTCAATCCCGGTCAGTCATTAGGAGGCCAACGATGCAGTCCGACCGCGACAGCCGCAAGGCGCAGCTCTTGAATGAAACCGTGCGCCACATCGACATCACGGCGATCGACACACGCCCGCTCATCGAGGCGATGGCGGGGATGTCGTTCACCTCACGCGATCTGGCGCGCGCCACGGCGATCTACAACGATATGCTGCGCGACCCGAGCTGCAGCATAATCCTCACCATCGCAGGCTCCACCTCGGCCGGCGGGTGTATGCAACTCTACGCCGACCTGGTGCGCTTCAATATGGTTGACGCCATCGTCGCCACCGGCGCCGCCATCGTCGACATGGATTTCTTTGAAGCGCTTGGGTTCAAGCACTACCAAGGCAGCGCGGCGGTGGACGATGAAGAACTTCGCGCGCACTACATCGACCGCATCTACGACACTTTCATCGATGAAGACGAGCTTCAGCACTGCGATCGAACCATCAAGGAGATCGCCGACGCCCTCCCGCCCACCCCCCACAGCTCACGCGCCTTCATTCGTGCGATGGGGGCCTATTTGGCGGATCACGAGCGCAAACCGAACTCGTTGGTGCGACTGGCCTACGATCACGATGTGCCGATCTTCTGCCCGGCCTTCACCGACTC
Organism: Bradymonadales bacterium; assembly: GCA_003559575.1. GTDB lineage: Bacteria > Myxococcota_A > UBA9042 > PWKZ01 > PWKZ01 > PWKZ01. The sequence continues at coordinate 5,497 of PWKZ01000245.1, forward strand.
GAGCGCCGGGTTCGGGCTCGTTCTGCACCAGGCCGCGCGACCCGAGCGCCACTTGAGCATCGACTCGATCCGCGACTTCCGCGAGCTGACCGACTTGAAAATCGCCGCCGGCACCACCGGCCTGCTGATGGTGGGCGGTGGGGTACCCAAGAACTTCGCCCAGGACACGGTGGTATGCGCCGAGCTCCTCGGTCACGAGGCCGAGATGCACAAGTACGCCGTCCAGATCACGGTCGCCGATGTCCGTGACGGGGCGTGCTCCAGTTCAACGCTGAAAGAGGCCTCATCTTGGGGGAAGGTCCAGACCACATTTGAGCAAATGGTTTTCGCCGAGGCGACCAGCGTCCTGCCGCTGCTCGCCTCCGACGCCTACCACCGGGGCCACTGGCGTGAGCGCCCGCGGCGGCGATTCACCCGCCTGCTGGAGCAACAACCATGACGGCGCTCGACTATCTGTGCGCCGAGGATGGTTTTCTGGGCCTCTCGCGCGCGGACGCCGGACCGCCGGATGAAGCGCGCGTGGTGGTTGTCCCGTTTGGTCTCGAAGCCAGCGTGAGCTACGGCACCGGCACCGGCGCCGGGCCGCGCGCTATCCTGAACGCCTCCCGGCAAGTGGAGCTGTTCGACGAGGAGCTTTGGTGCGAGCCCTTCCGCCAAGGCGGGGTGGCGACGTTGACCCCGCGCGAGCCCACGCCGGTTATCCCCGACGCGCTGGCCGAGCTGTCTCAGATCACGGACCGAATCGCCTCCGAGGGGCGCTTCCCGCTGGTGCTCGGCGGCGAGCACTCGCTCACCCCGGGGGCCGTCGCACCCCTGGCAGCGCGCCACCCCGAGCTGGTCGTGGTGCAGCTCGACGCCCACGCCGATCTGCGCGACGGTTACGACGGCGAGCACTTCTCACACGCCGCCGCGATGCGGCGCTGCCTCGACTACCCGGGAGTTACCATCCTCTCTTTCGGCGTACGCAGCCTCTCGACTGAAGAGGCGCTCTTTCTCGACGCCAACCCGCGGCAGGTCAGGATCCACTGGGCGCGCGACCGCCACCGCTGGCGGCCCGAGGCAATCGCCGCCGCGGTGGCCGGACGCCCGGTCTACCTCTCGTTCGATCTGGACGCGCTCGACAGCGGCCTGATGCCCGCCACCGGGACCCCGGAGCCGGGAGGATTGATGTGGGACGACGCGCTCATGGTACTGCGGGCGGTGTGCGAAAGCGCCCCTGTGGTGGGCGCCGACGTGGTCGAGCTGGCGCCCCGCGCCGAACTACCGGCCTGCGACTTCGCGGCCGCGAGGCTGGCCTACAAGATAATCGCGTACACCTCGTCCCGAGGCTGAAAGTGAGCGCTCGCTCAACGGAGGACCTTCTCCACGGCCGCCACTGCCTGATCAAGCTCCGCGATGGCGACGCTCACAAGGTTCTTGTCTTCTTGCGCCGCCTGCGCCGTATCGCTCGCCCGAAGCAGGCTCTCCACCGCAGCTCTGTACTCGGCGGTTTGGTTGTCGATCTCTTGGAGGATGACCTGTTGCCATAGCCCGAAGTACAAGCTGCGCAGCCGGCGGAGACGCGTCTCCTCCTCGCCGCCGCTCAAAAACTTCAACATCTTTTGGAGCTCGTTGACCGCGTTACTGATCTGGACACGTAAAGTCTCCATCGCTTCCGCCTCCCTCAAATCCGCTCCGCCGCTCTCTTACGCCCCCACCCGGCGCCGCCAGGACATCCACGCCCAGGCGAGAGCACCGGCCAGAAGAGTCAACCCCGCCACGACCAGCAGGTTGCGCGCGATTATGTCGAAGTAGCGCTCCTGAAAAGTATAGCGCAGTCCCTCATAGGTCCAACGAGTTGTGATAATGTTACTCACGACCCGGCTCGGCAGATTCATTCGCTCGATCTCGAGAATGAACCCCCCAAAGACTATCTGGGGAATAAGGATCATCGGCAACACTGCGGTCGCCTGCTCGGAGGTGTCCGATACCGCCGAGATCAACATCCCGAGCCACAGGCCCGACATGATCGCCGCCAGAAGACAAGCCCCGTAGAGCACGGCGCTCCCCGGCAACCCCTGAAAGTAGAGTACCACCATGAGCGCGAAGGCGGTCTGCGCGCCGCTCACCAAAGCGAGCACCACAAACTTCGAGAGCAAGTATGGCCCGACGTTGACCACCACCATGCGCTCGCGCAGATAGATACGGCGCTCGCGGACTATCTCGCGCGCCGAGTTGGTGATGCCGAGCCAGAACATCGCCAACGAAGAGAGAAACAAAATGGTCCCGGCGTGGTTGAAGACCCCACAGATTACAGGGAAGATCGCCACCGGCTGGAACACCATGAGCGCCATGTTGCGCCGATCACCCGACAGAGTGCGGGCATAGCGTTCGGCCAACACCCGAGTCTGGTGCAGCGGGTAGGTCGGGGGGGTGCCCCTGGGATCGCTGCGCCTGTTCTGGTTGTGCGGCATCGGCTTGGAGGCGCTCGTCCCGCCGGGCTGCCGCTGGTCGCTCACACGCCATCGCTCGAGCCAGTGCGCGATGGGTTGTTGCTCAAGGACATCATACAACTCGGTGGCGCGCGCCACGGCGAAATGCTTGCGCATCGCGGCCGGCGTGCCGAAGAAGACCAGGCGCCCGTGGTGGAGCACCGCCACCTTGTCAAAGACCTCGATATTTTCCATCACATGCGTAGTGACGATCAGAGTCCGCTCCTGGTCGGCGAGCTTGCGGAACAAGCGCATCATGCGCCCTTCGGTGCCGGGATCCAGGCCCGAGGTGGGCTCGTCCATGAAGATCAGGCTCGCCTGATTGAGCAGCTCGACCCCCAGGTTGACCCGCTTGCGCTGCCCGCCCGACAGATCTCGAATGCGCAGCTCGCGGCGCTCCTCGAGCCCCAATGTGGCGAGGGTTTGATCCACCAGCCGCTCCAACTCCGCGGCCGAGGTGTCACGCGGGAGTCGAAGCCGACCGGCGTAACGCAACGCCTCGACGGGCGTCAACTCCGTGTGGATGATGTCGTCCTGCGGCACATATCCCATTCCGGTCTTGAAGGTCTCATACCCCTCGTACAAATCGTACTCCCCAAGAAGCACCTGACCTTCCGTCGCCTGGCGGTACCCTGACAAAGCGTTCAACAGCGTTGTCTTGCCGGATCCCGAGGCGCCGATGATCCCCACCAACTCTTGCGGCATAATGACGAAATCGATCTCATCCAAGATAACGGAGCCGGAGGCCGTCCGAACCCCAAGGCCACGTGCCTCGAGCCGCCCTTTGTGGCGAAAGCGTTGCCTCACGAGCGCGCGGCCGTCATACCGGAAGCGCACTGTCCCGAACTGGACCAGGTCGCCCTCCGCGGCGACACACTGGATGATCGGGCGCCCGTTGATGAAGGTGCCGTTGCGGCTACCGGCGTCGACTATCAACCACGAAGCGCCCTCGCGAACCAGGACCGCATGACGACGCGACACCAGCGGGTGATCGATGAAGACGTCACGATCCTCTTGCCGCCCGATGGTCAAGCGGTCCCCTCGCAACACAATCCGGTCCTGCTCGCGTCCCTCATAGCGGACGGGGAACCGACGGTCGTCCTTGCCGAACGCCTCCTCTTGTCCCATCGCCTCCTCGAGCGCCGCGGGATCTCCTCTCGCCTCAAAGCGCACCCGATACCTGATCAATACTCCGGCGATGACGATCTCGGCCCCAATCCGGAGAGGGGCGCGAGTCACCGGCCGCCCGTTCAAATAGGTGCCCTGCGCGCTGCCGAGATCCTCCAGGACCACACCGCCAGCGTCGGACACCGTAATCCGCGCGTGGTGGCGTGAGATCCCAAGGTTCGAAAAGACGATGTCACAGTCTTCGGCCCGACCGAGCACGATCGTCCCGACCGGGAGAGGATACACCTCACCGGACAACTCGCCGGACATGACGACGATCTCCGGGTTGGCCAGGCGGCCTTCGGTCGAATAGGCCTGGATGAGAGTCTCGCTGCGTCCCTTGAATCGGTGCCCACAGGTTGCGCTGGGGCAAGTGTAGTAAGCGCCCGGCGAGGCCTCGAAGCCGTAAAAGCATTTGGGGCAGATGAGGTCCTTGCTCTTGGAGCCATCGCCCCCGGCAGAGTTGTGCTCATCTCTTGTCATGCCGCCCACCACAGAAACGCCATAATCTGTTGACTCCCCTCCCCCCAACAATACCCCCCGATTAAGCCTGGAACGGTGCCTCTTGGCAAACAAGAGAGAGTCCAGCGATCTCGGGAAAGGTGCCATAATCGTCGGTTCGTTCTGAGGAACGAGCGTGTGGAGTCGCGTGCATGTGCAAGGAAACAAGCCGTTCTTAGGCGCAGGCGTAGCAGCGCTACGTCGAGCACTAATTCGGTGCAGGTGACGCCGCAGATGTGCGTGAATCCGTCCGCGTTTCCCAG
>PWKZ01000088.1 GCA_003559575.1 Bradymonadales bacterium
GGACGCGGTGGATGATTGAGGATGCCCTGAGGATTTGCAACAGTGAGATCCGATCCGTAAACTAGAGATAATTGGTCAGAGGCCGGCGTTGGGGGCGCTTTTTTCGAGTGCTTACCCGACGCGCCGGCGGCAAATATCTTGGAGGGACGACTCATGAACGGTCGAACTAGGTCATTGCGAACGACAATCTCGCTCCTTTCTCTCGGGCTGCTGATGGCGTGGGCTTCGGGGTCCACCAGATCTTGCGAGCCTATTCCGGAAGAACCCCTCGAGTGCTTCTCAGACTTCGAGTGCCCGCCCGAGAAGTACTGCGAAAAGCCGATGGGCGCATGTCGCGGAGCCGGCCTGTGCGCCACACCGCCGGAGGCATGTATAACGCTCTGGGATCCGGTCTGCGGCTGCGACGGCAACACTTACGGCAACGCCTGTGAAGCCGCCGCGGCGCGAGTCAACGTCGAGTCCAAGGGGCCCTGCGACCAGGTCGCGTTCCCGTGCCGCGAGAATTCGGACTGCGCGCGAATCGACTTTGGCGGTGACGAGTACGACTCAAGCAGTTTGTATTGCGCAAAGGATCCCGGCGACTGCGACGGCGAGGGAGCTTGCGAACCCCGTCCCACGGCGTGCCCACGGATCTGGGATCCGGTCTGCGGCTGCGACGGCACCACCTACTCCAACGACTGCGTGGCGGCCTCGGAAGGGGTCAACGTGGACTACCGGGGGGCCTGCGACGAGACCTATTGTTGGAACAACGACATGTGCGCCAAAAGCGAATACTGCTTCTTTGAACACTGCGGCCTGGAGTCGGGCGTCTGTAAGCCACGGCCCGAGAATTGCCCCGACGTCTATGAACCGGTCTGCGGCTGTGACGAGGTGACCTATTCCAACGCCTGCGAAGCCGCCAAGGCCGGCATGAGCGTCGACCACAAGGGCGAGTGCCGCACCGACGGCCACTGCTGGTCCCATGACGACTGCGCCAGGGGCGAGTACTGTCTCTTTGACGGCTGCGCGGCCGAGACCGGGCGTTGCGTCAAGCGCCCCAACTCCGAGGACTGCCCGCGCCTCTGGGCGCCGGTGTGCGGCTGCGACGGAGTGACCTACCCCAACCGCTGCCGCGCCGCCGTCGCCGGCCAGAGCATCGATTACGAGGGCGAGTGCGAGCCGATCCAATGCTGGGGCAATCACACCTGCCCCGACAGCCATTACTGCCTCTATTCGAGCTGCGGCATGCGCTCGGGCTACTGCGCGCCGCGGCCCGAGGGCTGCCCCGACGTCTATGAGCCTGTTTGCGGCTGCGACGGAGTGACCTACAGCAACGCCTGCGACGCCGCCGCCGCCGGCCAGACCGTCGACTACGAGGGCGAGTGCCGCATGAAACAGTGCTGGGGCAACGACTACTGCCCTCCCAAAGAATACTGCCTGTACTCGAGCTGCAACATGCGCTCGGGCTACTGCGTGGCGCGGCCCGATGCCTGCCCCGACATCTACAAACCGGTCTGCGGTTGCGACGGCGAGACCTATTCCAACGCCTGCTATGCCGCCGCCGCCGGCCAGACCGTCGACTACGCAGGCCAGTGCAGAAAACTCACCGACTGAGCGACCAGGGCAACCGCAGCATTCATCTTGGGCGGGGCAACGAGCCTTTACACCGGGTTCGCCGGGGGGGGCATTCGTCGTCGCTCAGGAGTGCGCTCAACGCCACGAACTGATTGATTGACCGCCTGGACAAGGCGACCTGTTCTCATCCCTAATTCCCCATCAAACCGAGCACCGAGCACGTCGAAACGGGGTGAGCTGCAAGGAAGCAAGCCGATTTGAGCGCAGTCCAACGCAGCGCCTACGTCGAGCAAAAAAACGGTGAAGCTGACGCCGCAGATGGGCGTGAATCCGCGCGCGAATACCAGGATGGGCCGACGATTATGGTTGCGCCCGTGACGGAGGTGGGCCGTTAGGCGCGCCCCCGGCTACTTTGCCGCCGGGGGTAGCTCGAGTGCCTCGGCGACCAGCTCGGCCACGTCCGCGGTCCGGGTTCGGCCGGCCACCTCGTCCTCGACCCGTGGCAGACAGAACGGACACGCGGCGGCGATACAGTCGGCCTTGGTATCAAGGAGCTGGTCGACACAGGCCCTGATGATGCCGTCGCCCGCCGGCTCATCGAGCCACATTCGTCCACCGCCGGCCCCGCAGCAGAGCGAGTTCTCGCGGTTGCTCTTGGCTTCCACCAGGCGAGTGCCGCGCAGCGACTCGAGCGTGGCGCGCGGCGCTTCGTAAATCTCGTTGTAGCGACCAAGATAGCAGGGATCATGGAACACCACCCGACGTTTGCTCTTGGCACTCGAGCTAAGGCGCTCGTCGGCGAAAAGCTCGTCGATGAAGACGCTGTGATGCACCACTTCGTAACAGCCGCCGAAGTCCGGGTATTCGTTGGCGAGAGTCTGGAAGCAGTGGGGGCAGATGGTCAGGATCTGAGTCGCCCCATAGCGGTCAAAGAGCGCGATGTTGCGCGCCGCGAGGCGAGCAAACAGCGCCTCGTTGCCGAGACGACGCGCGGCATCTCCGGTGCAGCCCTCTTCGTCGCCGAGGATCGCGAAAGACACCTCGGCGGCCTTCAAAATCTTGACCATCGCGCGGGCGATTCGCTGCGCGCGGGCGTCAAAAGAGACTTGGCAGCCGACGAAGAAAAGTAGCTCGATCCGATCACGCTCCTCGGGGCTCAGCTCGGCCATGATCGGGACATCGAGGTCGGCCGCCCAGGCCGTGCGCTCCTCGCGCCCGCGGCCCCACGGGTTGCCGGTGCGCTCCAGATTGTCGAACAACGGCCCGAGCTCCGGCGGGAAGCTCTCCTCGACCATCACAAGATTCCGGCGGAGATCGAGCATCTTGTCGACGAACTCGATGAGCACCGGGCAACTCGACTCACAGGCGCGGCAGGTGGTGCAGGCCCAGATGGACTCGACGCCGGTCACCGTGACGAGGTTCTCGCCGGTGGCGGCCGTCGTGAGAGCTTGCGCGCCGTCGGATGGCGTGCCGGCGGAACGCGCCGCGAGCACACGGGGCCCCTCGCGGTGGAGGTGGTCGCGCATGGCGGCCAAGAACTTGCCCGGGGCGAGGGGTTCACCGGCCGCCGTGGACGGACAATTCGCGGTGCAACGCCCGCAATCGGTGCAGGTGAGCATGTCGAGCGCTTGTTTCCAGGACAACTCTTCGACGCGGGCGGCCCCAACGCCGGGTGCCGCTTGGCTCAGCTTCGACTCGAGATCGGCCACTGGCGACGGGGCAAACCCGGGGCGCAGTTGGCGCAAAAAGATGTTGGGCAGGGCGGAGACGATATGCAGTGACCGCGCGTAGGGCAGCCAGGCGACAAAGCCCAACAGGAGTACGATGTGAAGCCAGTAGAAGACCACAAAAAGCGTCTGGGGGGTCGAGCCGGTCACCCCGAGCGCCATGAAGAGTTCGGCGAACATGCGGCCCATCGGAGACCATAGCGCCTCGTGAGCGATTAGCCGGTCCTGGGAGAGATACCTGGCGCCGTGCATCAAAAAATCGGTCAGCATCAGAAGCGCGAGCAAGGGCAAGAAGACCGCGGCGTCGCGGGAAGGTTGCAGGCGCTCGGGCCGAACCACCAAACGGCGATACGCCGCCACCAACACCATGGTCAGGACGAGGAGCGCGGTGATGTCCTTTACCAGCGTATAGGCGTGGTGGAGTGGTCGTGAGAACAAGAGCGGGCTCCAGTAAAGGTCGGCGGTGAACGCCGCACCGATGAGCGCGACACTCCGAATGGTGAGAATCAGCAGGCTCCAGAAAATGAGAGCGTGCATCAGGCCGGGGACCGGCTCCTTGAACAGCCCGCGTTGGCCGATCCCATAGACCAGCAGACCGTCGATGCGCTTCATGAGTCCGTGGCCGCGGTTGTCAGGCTTGGCGCATGCGCCGAGGAGTGCCAACCTTCGATACATTCCGAGGCCGAACAGGCCGAGCGACGTCGCCAACAAGAGCAACATGATGATCGTCGTCAACATCTTCTCTCCTCACGGCCCGCAAAAGCCGTCTGTTCCCGTTGCGCAGGGCCTCCCGAGTGCACGCCCCCTCCACCCTCGGAGGTGGGCACCGCCTTGAAGCAGCGCGAGAGGACCGGCAAGCCGACCTTCAAGCACCGCCGCTCTCGATGGGAGCGCGGCAAATGGTCTAACGCGCGCGGATAGGCCTGTTCGAAGCCCGGGGTAGCAGCGAAACTCTGGTCGGCCAACTCGGCGGTCTGGGGCACGTCGGTCTTGAGAGAGAAAAGCGCCCCGGGGCGCATGATACGGCGGAGAGAAGCGAGAGTCTCCGGGGTAAGCAGACGACGCTTGTGATGCCGCTTCTTCCACCACGGGTCGGGAAACAGCATGTAGACGGCGTCCACCACGGCGTCGGGAAACAACCACGGAGACACGCTGCGAACATCGGCCAGCACCATCCGGACGTTTGTGAGGCCAAGGCGATCGATCCGCTTGAGCAGCTCCAAGCAGTTGCGTGAGCGAACCTCGAAGCCCAAAAAACCGACCTGTGGTTGGGCGGCCGCCAGCTCGGAGAGGAACACACCTCGACCAAAACCGATCTCGAGCTGAAGCCCGGTGTGTGAGGAGGCGGTCAAGAACTCGCGCGCCCGCTCGCGCTCGGCCTCCGCGTCGGGCCCGTAGAGATCGAGCAACGACGGATCGCGGGGCAGCGGGGGCAAGGCGGCGCAAACTCTCAAGTCTCTACGGCCACCGATGATACCCTTGCTTCCGTCCAAGCTGAGCTTCCAAACACCCGGTTCGTCTAGGAGGCAGATATACTGCCGCAGCGGGGCTGCTGTCAATCAGCCATAATCGTCGGCCATCCAGGGATTCGCGGACGGATTCACGCACATCTGCGGCGTCACCTGCACCAAATTGCTCGACGTAAGCGCTGCGCTGGCCTCCGCCTAAGAACGTTTTGCTTCCTTACACCTACACCTGACTCGAGACCCTCGGCGCTCGGTTGGAAACGGGAATTGGGGTGTACGAGCCGCGCATATTAGGCGATAGTGATCGGCAGGACTGTTCATGAAGCTGACAGGAGGGCTCATGGTCGTATTGCGTTGGCTTGGCGCCGCCGGAGTGGAGTTGTCGTATGAGGGGTCGGTAGTGCTGCTCGACCCCTATCTGTCACGAGTCAGCAAGCTTGCGCTCCTCGCGGGGCGCTCGCTCAAGCCGGACATGGCGCGGTTGCAGGGTTATCTTCGTGAGATCGAGACGCCGGTCGAGAGCATTGTCGTCTCGCACACGCACTTCGACCACGCGCTCGACGTGCCGCCTCTGGCGCGGCTGACCGAGGCGAGGGTGATCGGTAGCAGCAGCCTCGGGACTCTCATGCGCGCCGCGGGCAATCAAGATCAATTGACGGTGTGCCTCGGCGGAGAGACGCTGCCCCTGCCATCCGGCGGTAGCGTCACAATGCTCAAGTCGCGCCACGGGCTGGTGGCGCTGGGCCGTGTCCCATACCCCGGCGAGATTGATCGCCACACTCCGTTGCCGTGGGCCGCCGGGGACTACCGCGAAGGCTGCGTCTTCGCGCCGTTGGTCGAGCTCGGCGGGATCCGCATCTTGCACCTTGGGAGCGCCAACTTTGAAGAAGAAGCGCTCCGCGGTCTGCACTGCCACGCGTTGCTCCTGTGTGTCCCGGGGTGGCAGAGAGTCCCACGGTTTGTCGCGCGGCTGTTTGAAATGGTCACCGCTGAGCTGGTGATTCCGTTCCATTACGACGACTTCACCGCCCCACTGGACATCGATCGGACCGCACCCAAGTTGCCGTTTCAGGGGATCCCCAAGCTAGTCGCCGAGATTCGCCGCCACGCCCCCGCCACAAGAGTCATGCTGCCCCGCCCCTTTGAAGTGGTCCGCTTGTAATCAAGATTGGGGCTGACCTCGGACAGAGGTCTCTGAGAGCCGAAGGGACAACAGACGGGTCTCGTGGGGGGCCAGAGTGCCGAGATCAATCTCTCCACTGCGGATCGCCACCTTCGCCCCGGTCCAGATCTCAGCCGCCCAGGCTGCATCCACCCAGCCACCAAGCTCGGGGTAGGCGGCAAGCTTGACGGTCCGCGCGCGCGGGCGCTCAAGGGGGTTGCACACCGCCAGATACTCCACCGGCCCGTCGTTGGACTCACCACGGCCCCAGAAGAGGGTTGGGAAGCCGCTCTCCATCAGATCAAGCGCGCGCGGTGTGGTATCGCGAAGCTCGGCGTTGATCTCGACGGCGCGGCGGGCAATGGCCAGGCGCTCGGGTGAGAGTTCGAGGAGGTTGTCGGACACCAGCAAAGTGCCCCCCGAGAGCGCCGCCATCGAGGCGAGGGTACGCACCTCGTCAAGGGTCAGCCGGGTGTCCTTGGCACGCACCAGCAGGCAGTCGGGATCATTACGCCAGAGGTGGCGGTGCATGAACGCGCGGCCAAGGACATTGCGCAACGCGTTCTTGGTGGACGGGAGATCGTAGTCGCGGCCCATGAAGCGCGAGAAACGGTCCGACCAGTAGGGCGCCACATCGGGGCCGACACGCATGGAGTCCACGAGCCCGACGGCGGGCCCGAGAGGGCAACCGCAACCCAGCAGATGGACATCGTCCCCGGCCGCCTCGCGGATCACCTGAAGCCCCAACGAGAGCGCCTCGACACCCGTCGCGTGTGGATCATGGCGCCGCCCGGGGAGCGCCGCGGCATACAAAAAGTCGAGCTTGAGGAAGCGAAATCCCCACTCCCTGGTGACGACCTCGACAATCTCCCGCAGCCAGTCGCGCACCTCCGGGTGGGTCGTATCGAGAGCGCGAGCTGTACCCAGCTTGCCCCACATCGGGTTATAGATTGCATAGCGCGGCTTGCCGCGACGGTTCCTTATGAAACGCGCGGGATGCCGGCGCAAGATTGGGGCCTCGCGCCGTGCGATGAACGGTGCCAGCCACAGCCCGGGGATCAGGCCGGCGTGCTCGATTGCCTCGGCAAGTGAACCCATGCCCTCGGGGAAACCGGCGTTGGTTCGAGTCCACTCGCCGAGCGCCGCTTGATACCCATCATCAATTTGGAACAACTCGAGTGGTAGCTCATGGCCCATGGCAACGAGACGCTTGAGGTTCTCGCGGATAATCTCGTCGCTGATGCCGGTGAAATAGTAGTACCACGAGCACCAGCCAACGCTCGGCGCGGCGCCGACCCGCGCGCCCATCTCGAGACCCAGCGAGGCGGCCCACGACTCGAGGAGCGGGATGGCTCGCGGGCCACGGCGCACGGTGAGCGGATCGATCTCCCAAGGCACCCCGGGACGAAGCAGCACCCCCTCTCCGGGGACAACCGCGGTCAGGGTCGCCCCCCTCTCGTCGCGCGCGGCGACAAAAAAGCCGAAGGCGCGCCGGGCGGCGGTGAAGCCCATCACCACCGCGTCGCGGCCGGAGTCGGCGGCGACGACCAGATCGGAGGTCATCCGGCCCCGGCGATCGTGACTCCCGAGCCATGGGTTGGTGATGATGTCCCTGATGAAGCGTCCCCTCGGCCGCGGCTCACGCCGCCCCAGGGGCAGGGATGAGGTCCCCGACCAAGACTCCCAGCCGTTGTGAAACAGTCGCAGGCACGTGGGCGGCCGGGTTTCTTCCAACCGCGCAAGCTCGACCCACTCGATCCTCACGTCGGAGCGATCCGTCTCGAGTCGACACTCGAGATCGAGTTGGTTCGCGCGCTTTACGGCGGTCGCCACCGCCCTCACCCCGGCCTGCTCGGCACGAAACGCGATCTCATCCGGCTCGAGGTCAAGCGGGCGGTCTGTCCCGAGGGACAACACGTGACGAGTCGCGCCGAGCCGGAGGTGAAACCGGAGCGGCAAGACGGCGTCGGCGAAAAAAAAGCTCATTCGACCGGTCGCCCCCCGTCACCCGGGTGGTCGAGGGAGGGCCCGCCGAAACGCGTCAAGGTGGCGCCGACAGCCACGTCACTCCTTCCGGTGCGAATCCGATGGCGCCGCCAAGTACAGCTCACTTCGGCGCGCGGGAGCGTGGTGGTGCCGTCCGGGAGGGCAATGTTGAACGTCTGGACCGTGGCGCGACCACCGTCGAGGGGGTCGAGCGAGATAGGCTCCAGCGAAAGCTGCTCGTCGGCCTCATCGCTGACAAAACCAATAGTACAATCGGCCGCCGGCTTGAGCACGTTGGCCACCGCGACACGCACCACGAGCGTTTCGCCACGGCGGCTCATCTCCGGCGGCCAGGGCTCGAACTCGACACAGCCGACCAACGCAATCCCCGAGCCGGCCGATGGCGGACAAGCGGCCTCACCGCCCGAGGCGACCATGGGGCAAGCGCCGGCAAGCCGCGGAAACGCGCTCTTCGAGATCCGCGCGCAGGCGCCTTCAACGCCCTGCATCGCCTTGATAAACGCCACCAACGCACATGGTTCCTCTTCGGGTGCTCCCTCGTGGGCACACCGCGACGGCGAGCTCAGCAAGCGGCAGAGCCCCCTGCCGGGTTGTTGGTCGCTCCCCGACAGCGCATCGCAGTCGAGCTCGCCCAGCACGACCTGACGGCAAAGTCCGGCGAAATCCCCCATCGGATCACAACGCGCGGGATCACCCTCGGTGATCGCCGCGCGGAAACTGACGAAATGACGACACGAATCTGGGAATACCGGCCCACTTCGATGGGGCACGAGGACACATGCCTCCGCGTTCTTGTGGAAAAGCGCGTCGCAAAACGGCTCGCGCTGCTCCTCGGCCAAACACTCTCGAGTGGCGCGCATGGCGCGCGCGAAGGCCAGAAACTCCTCGCCGCGCTGTTGTCCTATTTCGAGCGCCCTAAGGCGGTCGCTGAGCGCCTCGTCGAGCTGTCGGCCATAGGTTCGCTCGAGGCCGGCGAGGATGCGGCGGCGATGAGCCCGACGCTGCTCTTCGATGAGACGCTGCTCGTCCACCACACTGATGCATGGCTCCCCTTCTCGCTCGGTGCTTGGGAGCGGCACCGCCGGAGACTCGGCCGCGAGCGGGAGCGCGCCCCATCCGAACGCGACGACCACTGTGAGCGCAAAAAAAAGGCGGGGCATGTGGTCCTCCTTCTTTTTTTTAAAAAAAGCAGATCAGAGTTCCGGGGCAGGAGGAGTTCCAAGAGACGCTCGGGCCTGCCGCTCATCATTCACCGCGAGAAGCACTCGCCCCATCCCGGGGTGACCAGTCGGCGGGTACCACGCGCTCCACAAGGCGCAGCACCCTGGCCGCCACCAGACGCTTCTCTTGGGTGTCGATCGGGGTCTCTTCACCGTAGGAGAGGGCAAGCCGTCGCCCCTCGAGAAACGGGCTTGGCAAGGCGCTCAGCGGTCGCAGCCAAAGAGTCAGGCGCTCCCCGGCGCGCTCCAAGGTTAGCTCCAGGGAATGGTCTTCCTCGCGGCAGCGCGAGAGCGTGAACCCCCCCAGAGGGGAGTCGGGGTGGATTGTCGCCCCATGGATGACTTGGCGGATGCGCGGGGCCAGCCGCGGCCTGCTCGGCGAGGTGTCCTCTTCGAGCAAGGCTTCAAGCGACTCAAGCGACTCTGATCGCGAGACCTCAGGCTCCATCGCTGACCTCTGTGCTTCGTTACCTTGGCGAAAACGACGAGGCGAAAAAAGCCCGCCCAACCACGCCCGCTCCAAACCGAAGCCCGCCGCGGCGAGCTCAGTCCAGACTATAGCCCCTCGAGGCGCGAACCTCAATCAGCCCGGCGGCTTTTTTTTGAGCGCTTGAAAGCTCAGAGGCCGCGGCGGAAGGCTCTCCGCACGAATCGCCCCATCGGTAACGGCGACTCTGCCAACAAACGTGTGAGGGGGGGGGATCCTAGCGGTTGCTGGTGCGAATGACCGCGAAGCGGATGTCGCCAAGCTCCGCCATCC
>PWKZ01000282.1 GCA_003559575.1 Bradymonadales bacterium
AAACAAACCGAATCGGGCGCAGGCGTAGCAGCGCTACGTTGAGCACCGATTCGGTGCAGGTGACGCCGCAGTTGGGCCTGAATCCGCGCGCGAATGCCGGTGCAGGTGGGGGATTAGGGGTCCGCCCACGACATTGCCAAGGGGCATCGAATTTGCGACACTGCACGCGATTTATTTTCGAGGTCCGGCTCTTGGGCGCGAGGGCTAGGCGGTTTATGGACGACATGGCAGACAAGGACGGACGGGTCGAAGGGGAAGAGGGGAGCGCCGCAGCAGGCACCGCCGAAACCCGCCACGACGGTTTCTCGATGGGCGATGATCCCTCGGCCGACCTCGCCAAGGCCCAGAGCGCGCCCACATTGCCGCCCGACATGCCGCCCACGGCTCCGCAGGAGGGGGCTTTGCTTCGCGCTTCCCCAGGGCTGCGGGTGCCCGACATGGAGACTATCGTGCCGCGCGGCGACAAGCCGCCTTCGAGCAGACCGGACAGCGGGGTCGAGGGAGACGCCGGGGATGATCTGAACGACTTTGTAGTCGGATGTCGAGAGGACAAGTATCGACTCGGCAAGGTTCTTGGGCGGGGCGGGATGGGGGTCGTCTGTCGAACCCGCGACACGCAACTCCAGCGGAACGTGGCGCTCAAGATGCTCACCGAGCAATCCCAGCGCGTCGCGGGCCTGCCGGCGCTTTTGGTGCGCGAAGCTCGCCTGACCGGCCAACTGGAACACCCGAACATCGTCCCGGTGTACGACCTCGGGGTCTTCCCCGACGGTCGGATCTTTTATTCGATGCGCCTGTATCGCGGCGAGACCCTGGCCACCATCATCGGCGATCTCGACAACGGTGATCGTGAAACCCGCCGGCGTTATGACGAGGAGAGCTTGCTCCAAGTCTTGCGCCAGACCTGCATGGCGGTGGCCTACGCCCACTCTCGCGGCGTGGTTCATCGTGATATCAAACCGGGGAACGTATTGGTGGGTGACTATGGCGAAGTCCAGCTCACCGACTGGGGGGTGGCTCAGGTCACCGAGGGGGCCACTGTCCTCGTCCCGCCTCTGACCACGTCGGGCAACGGTGTTGGTGCGGCAGACGGGACACGCCGCGAGATAGTCGGGACACCTCAGTATATGGCTCCCGAGCAGGTGCTCGCGCCGTCCGAGGTCGACCCTCGCAGCGACATTTATTCGTTGGGGGTCATGCTCTACGAGATGCTGACCCTGCGCTCTCCGTACGAGAAACTCGACGACGTTGACACGATAGTGTCGCAAGTCGTCGAGGCGCGTGTGCTGCCGGCGGCGACCCGCAATTCCGCTCGCGCGGTGCCTCGTGAGCTGGCCGAGATTGCCCACCGCGCTTTGGCCCATCGACCCGAGGATCGCTTCCAGACTGTCCGCGAGTTGTGGCGGGCGGTCGACGAGTATCTTCAGGGTGCGCTGCGACGAAAGCGGCTGGCCGAGCGCGCTCGACTGGAGGTGGAGCGTGGCAAGGAGGCCGCCGCGCAGTACTACCGGATTCAGGAAGAGCGCTTGCTGCTGGGGCGACGGATTGCCACCCTCCAGTCACGGCTGAAGGGCTGGCATCCGTTGAGTGAGAAACGGCGGATCTGGGATTTGCGCGATCAACGCGATCGGCTTGAAATAGCCCTCGCCAAAGCGTTTTCCGAGGCGATCGATTATTTCTCGCGCGCTATCGTCCACGAGCCGCAAAACCGAGCCGCGGGGACCGCGCTGGCGCGACTCTACTGGTCCAAACTCGGGCCGGCCGTGGAAGACTCCGACTTTGAAAACACGGTCTATTTCGGTGATCTGGTGCGACGTTTGAGCGAACCTCGGGTGGGGCCGTTGCGGGCCGGTGGGGGGGCGCTCTCGGTTCGGACTCTGCCCGAGGGGGCCTTGGTCTGGCTGCACGGCATCGCGACTCTCGACCCCGAGGCGTCGGCTGAACGAGGCGAGCCGATTGGCACCGCCCCTCTGATGGATCTCCCGGTGGCGAGTGGGGTCTACATCGCCGTCGCGCGCGCCGACGGCTATCGCGAGGCGCGGACTCCGGTGTTGATGCAGGCCGGCGAGAGTCATCAGATCCTGCTCAACTTGGCCCCGCTCCACGAGGACCGGCCGATGGTCGGGCGTGACGGAGAACTCGGTCGGCTCAAGGCGCTTTACGAAAGCGCGGCGCATAACCCCCGGGCGGTTTTCACGCTGCTGTCGTCTCCGCCGGGGATGGGCAGCACCAAGCTCCTCGAGGCGTTCGACGACGCGCTGGCGCGCCTCCCCGAGACCATCTTTTTGTGTTACACGGAGCCGCGTCGCACTCATCCTCATCTGCCGTTCGCTCCTTTCGCCGATATGTTGGCATTTCGCGCCGGGATCAAGGCCGAGGACGACTCCGCGCTTCGCGAGCGCAAGTTGGTGGAGATGGTGCGCTTGGTCTTCACCCAAAACAACACCCTGCCGATTACGGGGCGCTTGCGGCTTCTGATCGAGGAGACGGCGGCCGATCTCGCGCTGCTCCCAGGCTTGCTCGTGCGCGCCGGTAACCCCGATACAGCCTGTTGCGCGTGCCCCTCCGGTGGGCCCGACTACACCGACCCCGCCCAGACCCGGCGCAGAATCATGAGTGGTGTGTGCTCGTTCTTCGAGGCGCTGTCGTCGTGGCGCACGGTCTATCTCCGGATCGTGCCCGCCACTCATCTGGACCCTTCCAGCCTCGAGCTGCTGGCGCTGCTCAAGCGCCGGCTCGCCGGGAGCCCGCTGTTGGCGCTGGCGGTGAGCCGAGAACAAAATCCCGATGGAGCGCTCGCCCAAGTTTTCGACAACCCCGTGAGGCTCGCGCCGCTCGATGAGTTGGCGGTTGAGCGCTTCGTGGCCAATTATCTCGACGGCTCTGTGAGCCGGCGGATGGTGGCGAGTTTGCTGAAGCAAAGTCGCGGTCGCCCCGATCATCTCGATGTATTACTCCCGCTGTTGGCCTCGAACGGCGAGATCGAGAAAGGAGAGGACGGCTGGGACATAAAAACCCAGGGTTCGAGGGCGCTCGACTACGAATCGGCGCTCGCCGCGTTCGTGTTGCGCCCGCTTACCGAGCCGCAGCTCAGATTATTGAGAAAGGCGGCGGTGGCGGGCAAGGTCTTCGCCCGTGAGGAGCTTGTGGCGCTTGGGGAGGATGAGCCCGAAAAGCTTGCGGCCGAGTTGGTCGAGAAGCAGGTGGTCCGCCATCGCCCCACCGCGGGGATTTTGTGGCGCGAGATATACGCGTTCTCATCAGATCGGCTGCACGAGATCGCGTATCAAGACTCTCCGCCGCACGAGCGCCGCCGTCTGCACGGTCTGTTGGCGGCCCATATGGCCGAGATGAGCGCGCCGCCGGCCGAGGCGGTGGCGCTGATGGCGGGTCATTATCGACGCGCCGGTCTTTTTGATGAAGCCGCCAATGCCTACGAGTGCCTGGCGGCGCATGCGAGGTTGTTCGGCGCAATCGAGGAGGAGCGGGCGTGCAGGCGCATGGCGTCCGAGTGACAGATTGGGAGTTGGTTTCGGTACGAAAATAGCATACCTGTCTGGCGGGAGCTCGTCTATTCGAGCCCCCCGCCCGTCAATGCTCGTCGGGTCGGCGCGCGCGGACCTCCGATTGAGGGCACAGGCAAGCAGCGCCCATTTATTGGGCGTCGGTGTGTACTCTGTGTGCGCATTTCGTACATAGCGGTTGACACATTTTGTCAGTCGGTGGCGGCATAATTGGGGGGCTTGAATGAGCGTGGCGAAAAAGGCACAATATGAGTTGTGCCCTGGCTTGATAGTCGCCGACCTCAGCAAGAGCAGGTGGTCCATGAAACGACAAAGCGTAGTTCTCGTTGCTTCCCTCGCGGTCCTGCTGGTCCCCGGTGGGCTATCCAATGCCTCGTCGGCTCGGACGTATTCAGTCGAACATTTGCCGAGCGCAACGGTGGCCACAGCGCCAAGCTTGTCGCCGACCTCCGGCTGGTTTGGCCTGTTTGCGTCCTTCGTCGATCCGTTTGGGGGCGGGTCGGTCGCTCCCGATCCCACCGATCCGGTTGCTCCGGTCGATCCCGGGGGGCCTGTCGATCTCGACGGGCCGTTTCGCGACTGGTGGGTGGGCGACGAGGACCACGAGCTCATCGAGCGGCGTGACGCCTACACCAAGACCTACGCCAACCCCGACGATCCGCTCGAGCTCAACTCAAAAATTGCCTCGGCGCCCCTCCATTTCCAAAATGAGGACGGCGACTGGGTCGACATCGACACCAGCTTTCGGCGTCTCCCCGATGGGCGCATCGCGGCCCGCGACCACTACTTCCACACCACGTTGCCCGACCGCGTGACCGATACGCCGATGACCGAGATTCGCATGGACGGCCACGTCGTCACCTATTCCGAGGGCATGGGGCTGTTGGCGCGCGACTCTTTCGGCTACGAGTGGCCGCTTGCGACCCTCGACAACAACGCGAGGGCGCGCCTCATGGAAAACGTGGCGCTCTACCCCAACGCGCTCGGGGGTGATCTGGTCTACCGCCTGTCATATTCGGCGGTGGAGCAGCAGTTGATCCTCCATCAGGCGCCCTCGGGTCTGCTGCAGGCCCCCGAAGGAGAGCTGGTGTTTCGGGAGACGATGACTTTCTCCGACGGGCTCGAGCCGTTCGTCGAGGGGGAACACCTCGCCGCCGGCACCATCAACGGTCTCACCATTGAGTTCCAGAACGCTGATGGACTGGTCGTTTTCCAGGCGCTGGCGCCCTCGGCGTACGAGTCCGACTCAATCGGCGAGACCAACCGCCGAAATCATGTACCGGGCTACTATGTGGTCACCCGAGCCGATAATGCGTTGGTGGTCGACAAGGTCATGCCGGCCGAGTGGTTCCTGGCGCCCGAGCGCGAGTACCCGGTGGTCGTCGATCCGACCCTCACTCCCACCTTCGGCGTGTTGAACCAGCGGTATCACACCGGCATGGTCTGGCGTTGTCACCAATGCACTTACGACACCCGGCGCGACAGCGGCTCGCCGCATCCCCAGGTATACCCCGCCGAGTACGAGCGAATCCTCGATTACGGCTCTCAGTACTACGCGTCGTGGGCCGGTAACTCGCTGCGGGTCATGACCAACTCCAACACCCGGCGTCAGATGCGCGCCTGGATTCGCTTCAACACCTCGGGCATTCAGCGCTACATTTCTAACGTCGACATGAACCTCCTCGAGGGCGACACCCCCCGCGGACTGCACATCCATATGAACCTGGTCCCGACACTGCCGTCGCAGGCCAACGCCCTGCGGCTCAAGGACGCCAACTTCGACCCGTGCGATTACGACGCCAGCGCCGGGTTCGGCAACCTGAACGCGCGCGGGCAGGCGCTTTACAATGGGATCTTGAATGGAGTCATTTACTTGGCCACGGCTATGGGGCGTGAGTGCGAGCCGAACCCCGGGGGAGAGATCGACCCGGGCGGGATCCCGTCGCCGCATCACCCCACCGACGTGCGAGTCTGTATGCAGGGGTGGCACCAGGTCTCTGTCTGCGGTGGCGGGGGGGCCAACCTTCAGAGCCGGCGAGCCAGTAACATCGACTACTTCAACCTCGGGCTCGAGTTCAGGTATACAGACCAAAATGCCGATTTCCGCTTCGCCGACCGCCACACCAATAACCGGCCTTACATGCGCGTGCGCTACACGGTCGAGTGCACCACCGACTCCCATTGCCGCGACGGGCTGCCCTCCTGCCGCACCGACTGGTGCGACTCGGGGCGCTGTGTCGAGCGGATTCATTCCGGCTACTGTCTCATCGGCGGGTCATGCTATTCGAACGGGACCGTCGATCCGAACAACCAGTGCCGGCGGTGCAACGTGAGCGCCAGCCAGACCTCATGGACCAACGACAACAGCCTGCCGTGCTCCGACGGCGATCCATGTACCCACTCCGATCAGTGTCTCAATGGATCGTGTGTCGGTGTGCCGTATACCTGCGACGACGGGTTGGCTTGCACAGAGAACATCTGTGACGGCATCGGGGGCTGCAACCACCCGCTCATCAGCGGCAACTGCCTCATCGATGGGGTTTGTTATTCCCGTGGCACCTACAACCCGGACAACCCGTGCCAGCAGTGTCTAGACAATTGGGGCAGACCGTATCGCTTCAACTGGGCCTATGACAACAGCGCCCAATGCGAGCTCGACGATCCGTGCATGGGCAATCACCGCTGCCATGAGGGGACTTGTATCGGCGATGGCTACGACTGCGACGACGGGCTGTTCTGTACCATCAACGAGTGTACGCCCGATGGGGAGTATGGCACCTGTACCACGTCAATCGATCCGGGGACGTGTTACATCGGAGGGGCGTGCTACAACAACAACCAGACGAGTCCCTACAACGAGTGTCAACACTGCAACATTCACGGCTCGGGAGGCAACACCGATTGGACCAACAAGGAGTACGGTGCCGGGTGCGGATCCGACGGGCTCACCTGTACCGACGACATCTGTAACGGCAGCGGGCTTTGTATCCACCCCATCAAAGACGGCCATTGCATGATTGGAGGAGTCTGTCGCACCGAAGGCGAGGAGCACCCGACCAACCCGTGCATGGTGTGCAACCCGGAGGTGGCAAAGACCGATTGGACCCCGGTGCCCAACCACACGGTCAGCGCCGACTGCTACAGCCCGCCTCACGGCCCTTGTGAAGAGTCGATGCCCGGGATCGGAATCTGTCGCTCGGGCACCATGTGGTGTACCAACGGCGAATGGGGGCCGTGCTCCGGCATGCAGTGCCCCGAGCCCGAGCGCTGTGATTACCTGGACAACAACTGCAACGGCAACACCGACGAGCTGTGGCCCGAGGTCGCCAACGGCGCAATCACGCCGTGCGACGGCGGGGATCCCGACGAGTGTCGCGACGGCTACTACACATGCAGGCCCGACGGCACCGATATCGAGTGTGTCAACGACGGCGCGATCGCCTTCTTCAAGTTTGAGGAGGGCACCGGGGCTACCACCACCACCAGCTCCGGCCCCGTCTGGGCGGAAGAAGGCTGGGGCGTGGGGCAAATCCACGGCGCCAACTGGACCAACAACGGCTACGAGCGTCACAACTACGATACGACTCCGACCTCATACTTCACCACCAGGGCGCTCGTCTTCGATGGGGCGTCGAGCCGGGTCGAGGTGCCCTACCATCCCACGATGGAGGTGGGCAATCAGGTCTCGATGGAGGCCATGGTCTATCCCACCTCCACCTCCGGCGCATGGCGGATCATCGGAGGACGCTACGACCAGGCCAGCAATGCCGGCTTCTACATGGCGGTGAACTACGATCAAGGCCCGGGCCTGTCGGTGTGGACCGGTGCCTGCGGCTGGAAATACTCCAACACTCAAGAGGTCCCGCCGCTCAATCAATCCATGCGCGATCGCTGGACCCACGTAGCGTTCACCTATGACGGCGCCTCTATCCGGATCTTCATGAACGGCTGGAAAGTGGCTCAGCATGCATGCTCGGGCGAGGTGGGCGACACCACGGCGCCGCTCATGATAGGCGGCTTCGGTCCGACCGTCCCAGGCCAGCAGTCGTGGCTCGGGCGAATTGACAACTTCGCGGTCTATGACCGCGCGCTGAGCGACAGCGAGGTCGCCGCCCGCGCCAACTTCGGCAACCACTGTGATGGGACAGACAACGACTGTTCCGGCCTCATCGATCCGCACAAGTACTTCGATCCCTACACCGCGCGATTGATGGGTCCCAACCCGCCAATGGTCTGCCCGCAGGGACCGCTCTCCGCTTGGGCGTTCTTGGGTGATCCGTGCGACGGCGACGACATCGACTGTTGCAAGAACGGCACCTACACCTGTCACTCGTCAGGGCTCTTCATTGAGTGTGTCAATGAGGATCCCACCGATTTGGTGCAGGTCTGCGATGGGATCGACAACAACTGCGACGGTCACCTGTTGGACGATGAAGTGGACGAGGATGGCGATGGCTGGATGATCTGCGAGGGCGACTGCGACGACACGAACCCGCTCATCTATCCGGGCGCGCGCGAGCTGTGCGACGGGTTCGACAACAACTGCACTGGTGAGCTTCACTATCAAGAGCGCGATCACGACGGCGACGGCTACCTGGCGTGTGTCCGCGGCGAGCCGATCTTGACGGAGCTTGCCCATGACGAGGGTAGGGACGAGGAGCCCCCACGCCCAGAAGACCTCTTGTATCCCGATCCCCTCGATTGGGAGGACTGCGACGACTACGACCCGCGCGTCTACAAGGGGCACGCCCAGTTCTGCGACTTCCGCGATAACAACTGCAGCGGTCTGACCGACGACGACGATCCGGCAGTCCTGATGATCGCGGTCGACTCGCACACTCCCCTCGGGACCGTGGCGGGAGCGACCCTGAACGTCGAGTTCTACGGCCGCAACTTCGTCCGCCAGGTGCCGGTGACCGCCGTCGACTTCGGCTACGGCGTGACGGTCAACGAGATCACGGTTCATAACTCCTCCCACTTCACGGCCAACATTACGGTCAAGGAGGTGGAGGACGACGAGGGCGAACTCTATTCCACGCGTGATCTGGTCATCAGCTCCGGGTACTGTGAGGTGGTTCGGCGCGGCGGCTTCGCCGTGGTCGACCCCGAGTTCATCCCGACCCTTGGCCAGTGGGGGCTTGTGCTCTTGAGCGTGCTACTGCTCGGCCTCGGCGTCTTCATCATCCGCCGCCGGGGCCTGGTGGCGGCCGCCTAGGACACGATTCGTGCCCTCTACCCCGCGTTATCTCTGCATTCACGGGCACTTCTACCAGCCACCACGGGAGAACCCCTGGCTCGGCGTGGTGGAAGAGCAGCCTTCAGCCGCTCCAAGCCACGATTGGAACGAGCGGGTGGCGACCGAGTGCTACCTGCCGAACGCCGCCGCGCGAATCTTGGGTGAGCGCGGTGGTATCCGTCGGATAGTGAACAATTATGAGCTGATGAGCTTCAACTTCGGGCCGACCCTTCTGGATTGGGCCGAGAGCACGTCGCCCGAGCTGCACGAGGCGGTCTTGCGCGCCGACCGAACGAGCGTGCGGCAACGTGGCGGGTGTGGCAACGCGCTGGCCCAGGTTTACAACCACGTGATCATGCCGCTCGAAAGCCTCCGCGACAAGCGAACCCAGGTGCGTTGGGGGATCAGGGACTTCGAGCGAAGGTTCAAACGCCGGCCCGAAGGCATGTGGCTCGCCGAGACAGCGGTCGACGAAGAGACCTTGGAAGTTCTCGCGGACGAGGGGCTCAGGTTCACCATTTTGGCGCCACATCAGGCGCGCGCGGTTCGCCCACTGGCCGGCAATGGTTCGTTCGAGGACTTGAACGGCGTGGAGCTGGACCCGTCGCGCCCCTACCTCTGTCGATTGTCCGGGGGCCGCGAGATCATAATTTTCTTTTATGACGGCCCGATCTCGCGCGCGGTGGCGTTCGACGGCTTGCTACAGAGCGGCGCCGAGTTGCTCGAGCGCATCCTCGCGGGCTACTCCGCGTCGCGAGCCTGGCCGCAGGTTCTGACTATCGCGGTGGATGGCGAGACATTCGGTCACCACAGCCGGTTTGGTGAGATGGCGCTGGCCTGGGTGTTCGACCGGCTCCTTCACGAATACGACGTGGTGCTGACCAATCCGGCCGAGTATCTCGCGCGCCATACGCCCGACTGGGAGGTGCGGATCGCTCCCAACACTTCATGGAGCTGCGCGCACGGAATCGAGCGGTGGCGGTCGGACTGCGGTTGTCGCGACGGAGACCTTCCCGGGGCGCACCAGAGATGGCGGGCTCCATTGCGCGAGGCACTGGAAGATCTGCGGGCGCGTCTCGACCTCGTGTTCGAGTCCGGCGAGCTGTTTGCCGACCCTTGGGCGGCGCGCGATGACTACTTGACGGTGCTTGGCCAGTCCGACAGCGAGGCGCGCGAGGCATTCTTCGTGCGACACTCACGAGTGTCGGCCGAACCGACCGGCGAGGAGCTGTTTTGGACCGCGCTCGAGATGCAGCGTTGCGGCATGTTGATGTTCACGAGCTGCGCGTGGTTCTTCGACGAGGTCAGCCGTATCGAGGTGCGCCAGGTGCTCGCGTATGCAGCACGGGCGATTCACCTCGCGCGGGCGTTCGACCTGTCCCTGGAGGAGCGTTTTTTGGCCTCCCTTGCGAGGGCGCCCAGCAACTGCGCCGATTATGGCGACGCGGCGGAGGTCTATCGGAGGGAGGTCAAGCCGCTGGTCCTGGAGCTCGAGAGAGTGGTCGCCGGCGCCGCGATAACCGCTCTCGCTCGCGGAGCGAGAGAGCTGCGGGCGCTCCCTCGCCACCGGCTTCAGGAGGCCGATGTGCGTTTCGCGCCGAATGAGAAGTGGATGGTGGGGAGCGTCACGGTCCGCTCGAGCTTGACCACCGAGTCACGCCGGTGCTCGTTTGCGGCCGTCCTTCGGGGCCGATACGACTATCGCGCGGCGGTGGGCGGCGTGCTCGGCGACGCAGCGCTCGATGAGCTGCACTCGGCTGTGCGCGATCTGTGCGCCGGAGAGTCGCCGGAGGCCTTTGAGCAGCTGATCGGAGGCCATTTGGAGGGCGGTCATTATCGACTCGATGACGTCACTCGCGAGGAGCGGCGGCGGGTTCTGTGTGAGTTGAGTCGCGCGCTATTGATCTCCGGCCGGGAGGAGTTTGAGCGAATTCGCGTCGCGCAACGGCACCTGATGGAGGTCTGGCGTACTCACGGGGGCGATGTGCCCGACCTCTTGGGCCAGGCTGTCGGGCTGCTTTTGCGCTTTGATGTGGCCCGCGCGGTGCGGCGCCCGCTCGATCAAGAGTACTGCTCCCGGTTGCGTGATCTTTTTCGCGAAGCGCGCCACTCTGGAGTCAAGGTCGAATCCGACTCGATCGAGCGGCGGTTGAGCGCGCGCGTCGCCGAGGCGGTCGCCGATCTGCGGCGCGAGCCCGGCCGTGACGGCCACGTTGCGATGGTCGAGGAGCTTCTGGCGCTTTCTCGGGAGCTCGGGCTCCGGCCGGATCTGTGGCGCGCCCAGAACGAATTCCTCTCGCTGCTCGCGCACGGCGGCAGGTCCGGTGAGCGACTCGCTCGCCTGGCCGAGTCGCTGGGGTTCGAGCCGGACGCTTCAGGGTGACTCGGCCCTGCGCCGGCGGCTCTCCCTCGGGATCCATTGGGCGATGACCTTGGCGTCGCGGAAAAGGCGCTCTCGACTCGGTGCCCCCAGAATTGCAACTCCGACGCGTTGGCCATCCACCTCCATCGCGAAGGTCAGGCAGTGCCCGGCCTTGCGGTTGTAGCCCGTTTTGCCGCCGAGAATCCCCGGCACTCCCCAGCGTACCAACCGGTTGGTGTTCACATATTGCCGCCCGGATCGTGGCCGGCCCGCGGGGCGGATTGTGGTCGCATTAGCGCTGGTGGCCGCGCGGATAGGCGGATAGTCGAGCGCGGCGCGCAGGGTGATGAGCACTCCTTCCGGGCTCGATACGTTGCCGTACGAGAGGCCCGTCGGCTCCTTGAATCTCGAGCGTTTCAAGCCGAGCTTCTGCGCCTTGCGATTCATGGCGGACGCAAAGTCGGCGCGCGGGAGGCCCACCGCGCGCCCGAGCGCCATGACGGCGCGGTTGTCCGAACTCATGAGCGCGGCGGTGACAAGGTCGCGGTTGCGGTACGCGTGGCCGATGGCGAGCCTCGAGCGAGCGCCGCTGCGGGTCCAACGGTGGTCGCTGGCGATTACCTTCGTCAGTCCGTCCCTCTCGAGGTCGCGGTCGAGGACCACCATGAGGGCCATCAGTTTGGAAATACTGGCGATTGGGCGGCTCGTGGTGGGCCCGTGGGTGAGCCACGGCGCCGGCATCCGGTCACCCACGGGATCGAGCGGCTGGACCCGAATTGCCCTCGAGTGAAAGCGCGGTGGGGCGGCTCGCTCTTGGGCGGCGAGGGGTGAAGTGAGAAAGCTCAGCGCGAGCGCGGCGAGGAGTATTGCGCAGGCGTTCTTGCCGCCGTTGCGGGGCGGGCGCGGTGTTGTTCGGGGCCAAGGTGACAATGAGAACTCCATACTCCAGAGGCGATGCGTGCCCTCCACAATTCGACCGGCGGCAATATTTACCACGAGGCAGGCAATCAAACCATAATCCCTCAATCATCCACCCCTCCCGGGATTCGGGACGCGATTCGGGTGATTTTACGGCGTGACGCCCCAGATGTGCGTGAATCCGCGCGAGAATCCGCGCGAGAATCCCAGGATGGAGCGACGATTATGGCGATTATGGTGGTTGCAGGGAAACGTTTCTTGGGGGTACAAGCAAGGTTGTCGACCCCTTGCCCCTGCCCCGCACTGGGGGGGGAGCCAAGGAAGGCTCAAAGGGGCGACTCGCCGCGCGCGCGGGGCAATGCATGGCCTCTCGCGTTCCTCAATCCTCCACCGCGTCCGTGGAAAAGGGTGGAGGGAATGCGTTGTTTTCGGGGCGAACGAATGAAACAGTTACGCATCTTGATAGTCGATGAAGACCCGCGAACCGACCAGATCCTATCGGATGTTCTGGCGGGGCGCTCATTCGAGCTTCATCGCGATGACGATGAGCGCGAGGCCGTCGAGCGGGTCGGCAGAGAGTCGTTTCACCTGGTGGTGCTCTCAGGCGACACACCGGAGGGGTTTACCGCCTGTGATCGATTGAAGGGATCGCGGGAGACGGCTGAGGTTCCGGTGGTGATCGTCACCGAGAGCGTCAGCCGTATGGCGGTGAGTCTGCACAGGCGGAGCAAAACCCGCGCCGACGCCTATTTTGCACGCCCTCTGGACGGGAGCGAGTTGGCGGCGACTTTGGGCAAGCTGTGGCCGCGCGCCGAATCGGCCTGGGAGGGATTCGACAACTCGCTCGCCGACGCGGTCGCCGATCTGGTGGCCCAGGTGAGCCCTGAGCACTCCGACTCGCGCGAAATCCCGGTGCATTTGTATACCGGTGACGAAGAGGATTCGCCCGGAGAGACGGACATCAATGATCAAGAGGGCACCGGTGAAGAAAGCGAAGCACCTCGCGCCAGGACGGAGGACGGGGCTCAATTGAGTGCCGAGGAAGACGAGGAAGACGAAGCGGAGTCGATTTTTGCAGAGATCGACGGCGACGCTGCCCCACCCGTGGCTCCTCCCGCGGCTCCTCCCGAAGATCCGGTGGATCGGGCCGTGGCGGCCTCGGGGGAGGAGACTGAGGAGCTGCGGCGCGCTCTCGGGAGCGCCGAGAGCGCCAGGGACGAGGCCAAGGCGGCGCTGGCCGTGGTCAAGAGTGAACACTCGGCCTTTGAAGAGGAGATGCGGCAGATCCGGGAAGAGCGAGACGGCCTCTCGGGGGCATTTGCCCGCACTCTGGTTCAGCGTGATCGCGCCCGGACTGAACGCGATGGCTTCAAGGACCAGGTGGAGCGGCTGCAAGAACAGCTCGAGGCGCGTGAGGCAGAGCTCGAGGAGCAGGCAAAGCAGCGTGAGGAAGAGCGGCGGGCTATCGCGGCGCGCCTCGAGGAGTTGACGGAGGCGCTCTCCGAGGCCCGTGCGGAGCACCAAGATCTCGTCGCTGACCTAAAGCGGCAGCTCGAAGAGGCTCTGCGAACCCAGCAAGAGCGCGACGAGCGGTTGCGCGAAGCGAAGACCGAGTGCGATCTTCTGCGCGCCGAAGGTGACGCCACGGCGGCGAAGGTGGCCAACCTCGAGGCTCGAATGGCTGAACTCAAAAAGGCGGAGGCCGCGAGCAAGGAGTTGGCTCAGTCGCAATCGCAACGCGTCGAGAGTCTGGAGCTCGAGATCGATCAGGAACGCGCTCGCTGCGAGGCGCTGCGGAAGGCCTTGGCGACTCGTGAGAGCGGTGGCGCTGAGCAACAAGAGGAACAGGCGCGGCGCGGGGAGCTTGAAGCCCGGCTCGCGGAAGCGACGAGGGAAAGTGAGCGTCTCCGGGAGGCGCTGGCCCGTCGTGAGAGCGATGCTCAAGGGGCCTCTCCGGCGGGAGAGGGGGCGGGTTCGAGCCCTCGTCAGATGGCCTGGATGCAGGCGATAATCCACCGCAGCACGGAGGCGCTCGAGCGCGCGCGCGACGGAGTACTGAGGCAGCGTGAGGTCACCGAGCGCGATATCAGGGAGTGGCGACGGATGGAGTCGGCGCTGGGGAAAACGGTTCAGAACTTGCTCCGCCAGGCGCAGGGCCCCCTGGCCGGCAACCTGAACGAATTACTCGAGCAACTCCAGGCGCAGCTCTCGCAGGGCGAGGAGATCCTGGAGCGCCATCGAGGCCTGGAGGACTCTGTGTTGCGGCTCTTGGATCAGATGCTGACCGCCTGGCGGCAGGATGAGCCCGACTCAGTTTGAGAGTGTGACGGGGAAGCAGCCCATGGGTTGGGTGACCCGGCAGAGCTGATCGTCCGTGCAGATGCCCACGGTACATGGATCGCCGTCTTTACAGTCGTCGTCGACTCCGCACAACGCGGAGCGTACCTCCAGGTCCAACTCGGCATAGCTTCTAAGCGCGCCGTCGCTGGCCCTCAGGACTACGCCACTGTATCGCCCTTCGTGGTGGTGCGAGGTGAACATCCCGCCCCAGACGCGCTGGCGGCCATCGCTCCTGAGGGGCTCGTGTGAGAGTTCGAGGAACCGCGGCGCGCGCACGAGCTGCACCGCCAGGCCGGAGATCCGACCGAAGCCACGGGGAGCGATCCCGTCGTGCTCGAGTTCGATGTCGAACCAACGGGTGTTGCCGGCGTAGGCGACGACTTGCGCTGAGGGCAGGACAGAGAAGACCGGGGGCTCGCCGGCGGCGAGAACGATGTCGTCGATGCTCCATCGCGCGTCATCGATATTCTGGGCGCCGGGCTGCGGGCGAACGCAGAACGCCACCCGAACTCGGGCGTCATCTAGATCCGCCACCGGCGTGCTGTACCATTTGTCGTAAATGAGCTCCGCCTCGTCGCGGATGTCGGGGCCAAGCCACCAGCTCGTGTCGGTCCCGATGAGGATCCGGCGTTCGAGTTTGTCGCCGTTTTGGGAGGCCTCGCGCCACTGCAGTGTGCCCGCGCTCACACCCAGGGTATCGATGGGCGGAGAGATGAGGCACTGCTCCTCGCTCTTCCCTTGTGGGTTTCTGTAGCGCGCCGTTCGGCCCTGGTCGAGGAGCGGATCGGGGACAAAGGTCTCGAACAGCCTTTGAGCGCGCGGCAGTATCTCGGGCGCGCCATTGTCGAGGCGCGCCACTTGCCAGCCGAGCATGTCGAGATCGGCGTTGAACCCGTAGAACGAGTGCATCGAGAAGGACTCGAAGAAGGGCAGGGCTCCCGCGCACGCCGGATCGTCGGGCGACAGGATACTTATCTCGCAGCGCCCCTCGTCGATGAGACAGGTTCCGGTCGCGCAGCGTGCCCCGGTGGGGGGGCAGTCGTTGTCCTCCTGGCAGCACATGAACCCTCCGACCCAGGTCTGGAGACAGCGTCCGCCGCGGCACAACCCCTCTGTGCAGTGGTTGCCGTCGCTGCAAGGTCCGGTGAGGCCTTCATCCTCGGGGCGGCAGCAGTTTTCGAGAACCACCTGGACACATTCCTGCTTGTAGCAGACCCAGGGCTTACAGGGGTCGAGCGGCCGCGGGCACTGGCTGTCTTCATAGCAGCAGTGCGGCGGGACGAGGGGATCCTGCTCGAGACAGTGTCCCTCGACGCAAGCAAACACCCTACAGCGGTCGGAATGGCCCCCGCAGTCGCTGTCCGTGAGGCAGCATCCTTCATAAATCGGAGGATCGGTGTAGATGCAGCGACCGTTGAAACAGCGCGACGTGAGACACGCGAGATCATCCGGTTTGAGCGCCTCACATTCAGCGGCGCTCGTGCAGCAGTTGGGGAGCTCAATATTGACACATTGACCAACGTCGTCGCACTCCTCGACCGGATCACCGACGTCGGTGCAACAGTGGTTGGTGGTGCAGGGGTTGCCGTCGTCGCAGGCGCTGTCGCTCGCACAGCAGTCAGGCCGTCGGATCTGAAGACAGCGGAACGGGCCGGGACAGCCCGGGAGTGGGTCGTCCTCGTCCTGACAGCAGTAACCGTCGGTGCAAGGATCGCCGTCGTCGCAGTCGCGTGATTCGGCGCGTGGCCCACAGTAGTTGGGGTCGGGGGTGCGCTCGCAAGTGAAGGCCAAGGGGCCGGTCTCGTCCGTCAGGCAGCGGTGCTTCGTGGTGGGGTCGAGGTCGTCGCAGTCTTCGTCGGTGTAGCAGCAATCGTTGAGACCATCGCCGGTCTGATCCAGCGGATATACACAAGCCGGGTAGTGAACCCCGAGGTTATCGAGCCCGGCGTGAGGGTCGCAGACCCCCACGGTGCAGGGGTTGTAGTCGCGACAGCCGAGCTGCACGTCGTCGGCCGAGGTACAACAGCCCGGGCGCTCGGGGCGGCGCACGTAGACGCATTGTCGCGAAATGCAGCGCGCCTCGAGGCAGACCGAGAAGGCCGACTCATCGGGGAGGCTCATACCGGGCGGCGCCGGCGGGCAATCGCCGTCGTTTCGGCAACAGCGGCCGAGATCGAAGGTGTGACGGCAGCGGTTGGTCTCGAGGTCGCAGCTGTCGATGGTACAGTGGTCGTGGTCGTTGCAGACGGGATCGTCCTCATGTGTGCAGCAGCCGGGAATGCGGATATTGGCGCAGATGTTGGCGCGGTTGACGTGGCACAGATCGAGGGTGCAAGGGTCGCCGTCGTCGCAAAGGGGCGAGACCCAGGCGGCGTCGTAGGCGTCGATGTTGGTTCGCCCGGGGGTCCCCCGCCCCCCGGAACCGTAGCGGATAGTACTCTTGCGCCATGCCTCGGAGCTTTCGCCCGGGCGATTGGGCGCGGTGCGCGCGAGAGAGTGAGCGAACTCGATCGGGAAGCTCGAGTCCCACTCGACCGTGTCGTAGGCCACTCCGTCGGGGTCTTCCAGTCGGATCCCGTCCTCGTTGGGCTGAAGGTCGAGTTCCGGCGCGCTGTAGTCGAACGAGGCGCCCCCTTGCAGGTGAGGCTCGGACGACGCTCCGATGACGAAGAACCCCGTGGGAGGAATGGTCAACGGGCTCTCGGCTTCAAGAGTGAAGCTGCGCGCGACGTTGCCGAGGTCGACAATCGTGAACCCCCTGAGGTCGCGTTCGTACTCGCTCAGGTTGAAGAGTTCGATCCAGTTTCCCGGGGCTCCCACCCCGGACTGTATCATGATCTCGTTGATGACAATCGCCGGCCCGGCGGTCTCGCAGTAGTTTTCGTTGGGATAGTACTCGCAGTGACCACCGCGGGAGCCTTCCGCCAGAATGCAGGTGCCGATCTCGGCTGGAAAACGGTCGAGGCAGTCGGTGGAGGTGACGCAGCAGTCGGGCACCACCCGTGGGTAGGCGCAGACGCCGGTGGCGGGGCCGCCTTCCGGTGGTTCTTGCAAGTCCCGGCATTCGCCGTAGTCGCCGGTGCAGGGGTTGAGCCGGAGCGGGTCGTTGCAGTCGGTGTCCTCCACACAGCAGCCCCGGTAGCGGACGTCGTAGTAACAGGTGTTGTCGCGGCAGGTGTAGGTGGCGCAGGGCTCGTCGGTGAAGCACCCGAAGTCCGGGTAGCCGGGGGGCGCTTCGGTGACAAGACAGCACTCCTCGGCCGGATCGACGGGCTGACAGGTGCCTTCGAAACCGTCCTCGGGGAGGCAGCGGACGCAAGGATCGAGCGGGCAGGTGTCGACACCCGGGACGCAGCAGTCCTCTTCCGTGGGCTCGTAGAAACAAGTGAAGGAGTGCTCGTGGCAAAAAGCGTCCATGCACGGGATTGGCTCGCAATTGCTGTCAGTCCCGTCGCAGCCGACGCACTCCTTGACGCCGTCGGGCCGTCCGAGAGGAAAGATATCGACACACATCTCGTGCGGCCGGCACTCGAAATCGCTTTGACAGCAGTGAGGATGGGTCGTTGAGCCGCCGTAACGGCAGCGTTGCTCATCGCCGACAATCACGCAGAAACCGGCGGAGCAGGGGTTGCCGTCTTCGCAAAGTCCGTGATGCGAGCATGGGATACTGATCTTGAGCGGCAGTGAATCGCGCGCGGCGACGTCGTCATAGGGGACGCCCTCGTCGTCGGTCACTATCAGAGTGATGACGTGCGCGCCGCGCGGGAGCGTGAGTGTCGTGGTCGCGCTCGGTCCGGAAACCGGTTCCGAGAGCGCGACGGGGTCGTCGCCGTTCAGCACATACTGGAGGCCTCCGGTGGTGTCGCCGGGGTGGGGTAGGTATTGAAACTCGAAGGCGATGTCGACCGGGCCGGCGTCATCGATGTCGATGATTTCATTGTACTGCGGCGAGGTGATTTGCATGAAAGGCCCGGTGGCCGGGAGCGCCGCGTGCCTTTGTGTCAGGGTCATGCTTGGAGAGGCTCCATCACGCTCTTCCTCGGGGGGGCCAAAGGGATCTGGAAGCGAGAGGTTTTCGCAAGCCGGCGCGAGTACCAGGCCAACAATCGTCGCGGCGAACAAAAGGGCGCGAAAAAGAATCGGGATATGCATATGACCTCTCCGATGGGCGACCGAACACGGTCCGTTCTCCGCCTATCAGTGTAAGCGAGAGGGGGGGGGCAATACAATTTCGTTTTGTCCGCCCCGAGGGTATGCTCCGTTACCAGACCGCGCGTCACGCGGTTTCTTTGGGGTTACGGAGAGGTTGTTTGCAAGAGATGCTGTCGATCTCGGAGATTTTCACCTCGATCCAGGGGGAGGGGTGTCATGCCGGGCGGCCGGCCACTATTGTTCGTCTGGCCGGTTGCGCGCTGTCTTGCCGGTGGTGTGACACCCCAAGCGCCCGCGACGGGGGAGATCCGCGTACCCTCGACTCAGTTCTCCGCACAGTGCGCGCGAGTGGCCTTTCGACGGTGCTCGTTACCGGCGGCGAGCCCCTCCTTCAGACGGCGACTCCCGCGCTTTGTCGTCGATTGGCTGATCTGGGCCATCGCGTGCTGCTCGAGACGTCCGGGGCATACTCGATCGCGTCGATCGATCCCCGGGTGCATCGCGTAGTAGACCTCAAATGCCCCGATTCCGGGGAGTGCGCGCGCAACGACTGGGAGAACATCGCACTTCTCGGCGAGAGAGACGAGCTCAAGCTGGTCCTCGCCTCGCGCGACGACTATCTCTGGGCGCGGCGTCAAATAGAACAACGCCGGCTTGGCGAGCGCTGCCCGGTGGTGTTGGGCGTTGTGCGGGAGCAGTTGAAGGCGACTGACTTGGCGCGCTGGATTATCAATGACCGCCTGGACGTGCGGCTTCAGCTTCAGCTTCACAAA
Source organism: Bradymonadales bacterium (assembly GCA_003559575.1). Lineage (GTDB taxonomy): Bacteria > Myxococcota_A > UBA9042 > PWKZ01 > PWKZ01 > PWKZ01. The sequence goes on from PWKZ01000282.1 coordinate 19,306, forward strand.
ATCCTCTGGCCGGGCCGGGCGGGTGTTTGACAACCGGGCGTGGTTGAAGCTAGCTAGTTCGCATCCGGAAACTTTGTTGCCGGATGCGAACTGTCAGCAATCAGCCAAGCGACTGGAATCACGGGTCCTGAGCTGAAAGATTTTGCTTAGAACTCAAAGCCACCTGCGGGCTCCGGGCTTTTCGGCCGGAGACCAGGTGGTTGAGACCGGCGCGGGCGCTTGGCGAACGAGGCAAAGATGCCACCCCGGATCGGTGTCATTACCAACCCGAACTCCAAGAAGAACCGTTGTCGGCAAGGCAGGCGAGCGGAGCTAACGCGGATTGTCGGTCCGCTTGGCGTGGTCCGGCAGACGAGCGAGGTGGGGGAGATCTCGGACGCGCTCGCGGAATTCATCGACGCCGGCTGCGAGTATTGGGTCAGCGATGGTGGTGATGGGGCGCTCCACTGGATGTTGACCTGCGGAGATCAGATGCTGCGGGGTCGCGCGGCCGAGTCCGGAAACGGTGTCGTTTGGCCTTCCCTGGTGCCGACAAACGGTGGGACCATCGATTTTGTGGCCGCCAAGGTTGGGATCCACGGCCGCGCGGAGAAGATTCTCACAGTGTTGCGTCATGCTCTCGAGCACGGCAAGCGGCCCGAGGCGGTCCCGGTGGGGACGCTTCGGATGGTCGGGTGGCCGCGGGGGGCGGAGTCGGGAGCGCCGAACTTCGAGAGGCTCGGTTTTGCCTCGGCTATCGGGGGGACCGCCCAGCGATTCTTCGAGCAGTACTATGAGGACCGTGACCCCGGCCCCGCCACGATCATGCGAGTCTTGACGTTTGGTTTCGCCGGCTATTTCGCGGGCTTGCTGGGCGACAAACCTCGCTCCCTGCTGCCGACGGGCGTGCGCCGGGTCAGCGACGCGCTCTTCGAGCCCGCCAGGATGACAGTCGAGGTGGATGGCCGGGTTCTGCCCCAGAAGGAGTTCACCACCGTGCAGGTGGGTGCGGTTGATATCAACCTCGGCCATGTCGTCCGCACGTTTCGGTTTGCCAAGGATCCCGGCCGCCTGCACCTTCAGGCGCTCGCCTTCTCGACCTCCGAGATTGTGGCCAACTTGCCGACCATCGTCACCGGGAGCCCGGCGATTGGGCGCAATCTATACGATGGTCCGGCGCGAGAGATCCGCGTGCGGGCGCTCGAGGGCCGGGCGCTGGATCCCGTGATCGACGGTGAGTGCTTCAATGATCTCGTCGCGCTGCACATCAAGTGCGGTCCGACCATCAGTGTCCCACGGATCTGACATGTCGCGGACCATCGTTGAGCGGATCGCCGAAGCCCACATTGCGGGAGGCACAGCGGGTGCCGGTCGTCCGGTGCGGGCCGGAGACTTTGTCACGCTCCGCCCTGTTCACGTGTTGACACACGACAACAGCTCGGCGGTGATTGAGAAGTTTCGGGCGCGTGGCGGGTCATCGGTGTTCTGCCCGCGGCAGCCGATCTTTGCCCTCGATCACGACATCCAGAACAAGAGCCCCTCCAACTTAAAGAAGTACGCCAAGATCGAGGAGTTTGCGCGAGAGCAAGGAATTGTCTGCTATCCGCCGGGCGCCGGAATCGGGCACCAGCTCATGCTGGAGCGCGGTCATGTGCGACCGGGTGAGTTGGTGGTGGCGGCCGACTCGCACGCCAACATTTACGGTGCGCTGGGGGCCCTCGGGACGCCGCTGGTGCGCGCCGACGCGGCGGAGATTTGGGCGCGCGGGACCTTCGTCTGGCGGATCCCGCCGACGATCCAGGTGGTGTTGCGCGGGGCGCTCAGGCCCGGAGTGAGCGGCAAGGACGTCATCTTGGCGCTCTGTGGCCGCTATCGCGAGGGCGAAGTCCACAACGCGGCGCTCGAGTTTGCGGGCCCGGGGCTCGCCGCGCTTGATATGGACGCGCGCATGACCATCGCCAACATGACCACCGAGTGGGGGGCAATCGCCGCGTGGTTTCCCGTGGATGAGACGACACGGGCTTATCTCGCACATCGCCGGCCGGCGGCGCTCGAGGTTGAGGAGCGCCCGGCGGTCGATCTGCGCCCCGACGAGGGGGCGGCCTATGCCGGCCGAATCACGCTCGACCTCGAGTCGGTCACCCATGAGGTGGCGGGGCCCGACAACCTCCGCCCGGCGGCGCGGCCTCTCGCGGTGCGCGTCCACAAGGCCTACCTGCTCTCATGCGCCAACGCTCGGGCCGGTGACTTGAGCGCGGCGGTGGCGGCCATGGAGGGGAAGCCGGTGGCTCCGGGGACGACGCTGTATGTGGCGGCCGCGAGCGAAGAGGTGGAAGCCCAAGCGCGGGCAAGCGGCGACTGGCAGGCGTTGTTGGACGCCTCCGCTGTGGTATTGCCCGCCGGCTGTGGGCCTTGTATCGGCCTCGGCGAAGGGCTTTTGTCGCCCGGTGAGGTGGGGATCTCGGCTTCACCACGCAACTTCAAGGGCAGGATGGGATCGCGCGAGGCCAAGTGCTATCTCGCCTCGCCCGCGGTGGTGGCCGCCTCGGCGGTCGCCGGGCGGATCTGTCTGCCGGGCGACGCCGCGCGCGATCCGCGCCCGGAGGGATCCCGACCGCATTTGAGCACGACCTTCACTGTCTCTTCGCCCTCCTCCGAGGGGGGCGCCGTCTCGACTGCGGCCCCGCGGCAGAGAGGTGGGCGGTCTTCAGGGCGGCTCATCTTTCTCCCGCGCGCGGACATCGATACCGACCAGATTTTCGGCCGGCGCTACCTTTATCGCGATACGCTGGGCCCTCGGGCGATGGGCCGGGTGGCAATGGAGAACTACGATCCGGGCTTTGCCCGACGAGTACGAGAGGGTGATGTCTTGGTGGCGGGGCCGCGCTTCGGCGTCGGCTCGAGTCGCGAGCAGGCGGTCACCGCGCTATTGGCCGGGGGGGTGCGGGCGGTGGTGGCCGGAAGCTTCGGTCCGACCTTCGAACGCAACGCGTTGCACCATGGGTTGATGTGTCTCGAGTCACCCATGCTGGTGCGAGAGCTGTTCGCGCACTACGCCGACGCGATCACCCGCGGCGGGCGAACCTTGGTGGGAGCGGGGCGTGGGCGGCGGGTGGTGATCGATTTGCGGAGGCGTGAGATCACATGGCGGCGGCGAATCTTTGCCTGCGTGGTGAGGACGATTTGAAGTATCTGACCTTCAAGACCGCGATCGGCATCTGCGGGCTAATGTGGAGCGACCTCGGGATCAAGCGGGTCGCGCTGCCGGGGAGCGAAGCCGAGGATCCGCTGCGAGTGCTGCGCGCCGATGGGGGCGATTGTCTGGTCGAGGAGCAGTCGGCGCCGGAGTTCGTGGCCGACGCGGCCCGGCGTTTGCGGGCGTGGCTGAGCGGCGCGCAGGGGGACATCAGTGGTGTGCCGCTCGATCTGACGAGCTGTACGCGCTTTGCTCGTGCGGTATACGCCACGTTGCGGCTCGTGCCCCCTGGGGAGGTGGTCACATACGGCGAGCTTGCGCGTCGCGCGGGTCACCGCAACGCGGCGCGGGCCGTCGGCCGGGCGCTCGCTCGCAATCCACTCCCGCTGCTCATCCCGTGTCACCGGGTGGTCGGCCGCGGCTACATGGCCAATCGGTTATTTGCCACCGACCCCGGGACGGAATCCGACTCAGGCCTCGGCGGCTACTCCGGGGCCGGTGGAGTGGCCACCAAGCGCCTGTTTCTCGCGATTGATGATTGTAGGGTGAGCTCTGGGGCGCTACAATTAGGGGGCGACACGGAGACCGAGGGTTTTCGGGAGTCGCGGACCTGATTGTGGCAGACATTGGGGGAGACAATGGGGACGAGCGACTCGCCGAAGCGATGGTCCAAGAGCGGATTCTTGCCGGCTGTATTGCTGTTTTCGGCGTTCGGGCTCCTTGGTTGTGATGCGGGCTCCGAGGTGGTCGAGGAGCCCTCTGCGGATGTGAGGGGCGGAGAAGAGATCTCGGATGGTGTGCCGGACACGCGCGACGCCGTCTCGACCGATCACGACGATCCGGGGCGCGACACCGGGGCCGGCGATGACGTGACTCCCGTCGTCCCCGGCGCCATCGGAGCGCCGTGCATCGACAACGACGACTGTAACTCGGGGCTGTGTATCGAGACCGGCTGGGGAGCGGTCTGCACCGAGACCTGCCTCTCCTCCGAGTCGTGTCCAGAGGGCTGGTCGTGCCGGGGGCTCTATCAGGTCAGCCCCGACATCCTCTTCATGTGTGTCCCCGACGCAGTTCACCACTGCCGCCCCTGTCTGCAGGACAGGCAGTGCGGCGAGGGTGTCTGTGTCACTCTCGACGACAAAATCGGTTATTGCGCGTCCTACTGCGGCGGCGAACACGGCGACTCGTGCCCGTCCGGGTATGAGTGCGTGTCGTGGGACGCGGTCGGCGACGACACGGAGGAGGCCGAGGTCTGTCTGCCGGAGAACATGAGCTGTACCTGTGGTCCGGATAACGAGGGGCAACGGCGGACCTGTCACATTGAAAATGAATACGGCACCTGCGTCGGGCTCGAGCGTTGCGACGCGGCGCTTGGATGGACCGATTGCGACGCGCGCGTCCCCGCTCCCGAGGTCTGCGACGGGACCGACAACGACTGCAACGGACTCATCGACGACGGGTTGCCCGAGTCGCGTCCTTGTGAGCGGAGCGTCCCGGGGGTCGGCACCTGCACCGGGGTCGAGACTTGCCAAGGGACCGCCGGCTGGGTCTGCGACGCCCCCGTGCCGGAGCCCGAGCGGTGCGACTACCGCGACAACAACTGCAACGGTCTCACCGACGAAGACTTCACCGTGGACGGACGTTATGTCTTTGACGACAACTGCGGCTTTTGCGGCAATCGCTGCGAAGGGTCGATTCCCTTTGCGTCGTCGGTCTACTGCGACGGTGATCGCGAGCCGCCGCAGTGCGTCGTGGCGGAGTGTGAGCCGGGCTTCATGAAGCTCTCCGACTTCATCTGCGGAGTGCGCTCCGACGTGACTTGTCGCCCATGTATCCCGGGCGCCGACTCGTGCCGAGAAGGAGAGTGCGTGTTGATCGATGGGGCCAACTATTGCACCCATCAATGCTTCCAGGACGAGGACTGTCTCTCACCCTACGTCTGTCGCCTGTTGCCTGACCCCGACGGCGGACCGTCACGCGGACCCTACTGCGTGCTGCCGAATGACACCTGCGACTGTCCCGAGGAGGCAGAGGGGGCGCGCCGCCCATGCACCAATGAGAATGAATTCGGCACTTGTCACGGCTTTGAGTTCTGTGACCCGGAGAGCGGCTGGTCCGACTGCGACGCTCGCTTCGCCCAACCGGAGACCTGCAACGGCATCGACGACGACTGCAACGGGCTGGTCGATGACGGTCTCCCGGAGACGATGCCGTGCGTCAATGAAAACGAATGGGGGAGCTGCGAGGGGCATGCGGTCTGTTATGGGAGCGAAGGGTGGGTGTGCATGGCCCCTGAGCCCGGCCCCGATGTGTGCGATTACCGCGACAACAACTGTAACGGCCTGACCGATGAAAACTTCAAGACCGACGGCCACTATCTCTCCTATGCCCATTGCGGCGGCTGCGGCTACTCGTGCCACGATCTGATCCCGGGCGGCACCGCGCGTTGCGAATTGGTCGACTCGGTGCCGCAGTGTGTGGTGGAGGAATGCAATCCCGGATATGTCCAGGTCAGCCCATACCACTGCGCGCTCGACAGCGAGACCGAATGTCATCCCTGTAGCTCGGATGGGCAATGCTTGGGCCTGCGGTGCGCCAACTTTGACGGCGGGCGTTTTTGTCTTTTGCCATGCGAGGGTGACGAGCAGTGCGGCGAGGCGCAGGTCTGCCGGCAAGATGGTGACGAGGCGCCGGTCTGCGTTCCGAAGAGCGGCACCTGTAGTTGCACCCCGGCAGAGGACTCCGAGACTCGAGGTTGCACGGTGGCGAACGAGTTCGGTACCTGTGTCGGGTTCGAGACCTGTGATCCCGAGCAGGGCTGGATCGGCTGCACCGCGGCCGTCCCACGCCAGGAAGAGTGCAACGGGATGGACGACGACTGCGACGGCATCGTCGACAACAACTTGATCCCGCCCGAGAGCTGCTTTATCGAGAACGATTTCGGCGCGTGCCCCGGAGTGCCCGAGTGTCGTGGGGTCGAGGGGTGGGTGTGTGTCGGACAAGTCCCCACGGGCGAGGTCTGCGACTACACAGACAACAACTGCAACGGCCAGACCGACGAGATCTTCAAGATCGACGGCAAGTACGCCGTCCACGATCACTGCGGCCAGTGCAACCTCTCGTGTGAAAATTACTTCGCCAACGCCACCGCCCGCTGCGATTACGAGAACTACGATCCGCCGCGCTGTGTGGTCAAGGAGTGCGATCCGGGCTACTACCTCTATGACGACTTCATGTGCATTCCGGCCGTGACTACTCTCTGCCGGCCGTGCGAGGTCGCCGCCGACTGTTTGATTGCGGGCTCGCGCTGTGTTGAGTTGACCGACGGCAAGTTCTGTACCATCCCGTGTGAAGGGCCCGCGGACTGCCCGGACGACTATGTTTGTGCCCTCTATCCAGGGGGGCCGCCCGGCGACTACCAGTGCCAACCGTTGAGCGCCGCTTGCACTTGCGGCCCGAGCACTCTGGGGTTCAGTCGCCCGTGCTCGAAGACCGTCGACGACCCCGAGTCTCCCTATACCTGCATCGGCTACGAGCTTTGCACCAGCACCGGCTGGTCGAGCTGTCGCATGCCGGAAGAGGTTTGCGATTACACCGACAGCAACTGCAATGGGATCGTCGACGACGGATTCGTCGACGAACATGGGCGCTATGTGACTCACGACCATTGTGGCGCTTGCGGGTTCAGCTGCAGCCTCCTGGACATGCCCGAAGGCAACGCCTATGGGGTTTGTGATCTCGGCTCGTCACCCGACGATGTGCCACAGTGCGTACTCGAATGCGAAGACGGCTACGTCAATGTCAACAACAACTTCGCTGATGGCTGCGAGTGTAAGGTCTTCCCGGGCGAGGATCACCCGGACGGTCTTGACACCAACTGTGACGGGGTCGACGGCGACGCCTCGAAAGCGGTGTTCGTCTCCAATAGCGGCAGCGACAGCAACGACGGGACCCGCTTCTCGCCGGTGTTCAACATCCAGACCGCGATCAATATGGTGCACAACTCCGGCGCCTTGCGTGATGTCTATGTCGCTGCCGGTGTCTACCGGGGCTCCATCGAACTCAAGCCGGGGGTTCATCTCTACGGTGGTTACAGCGCCGACTTCTCGGAGCGGCGGATGGCCGATTACCCTTCAATAATTTTGGGCGATCCCCCGACCACAGCGCGCCCGGGAGCGGTCACCGGGCGCAATCTCTCCGGCGCGGCGAGCGCCACGGTGATTGGATTTCACATTTATGGGGCCGATAACCCGGCCACGGGGGGAGCGTCCTACGGAGTGTTTTTGCAAGACTGTGAATCCAGCGTCACTATTCGGCGTAATACCATCGTCGGTGGAGACGGCGGCCCGGGCCGGGCCGGGACCAACGGGGTGAACGGGCAAGACGGGACGCAAGGTCTCCCGGGAGAGCCTGCGTTCGGCTGGCCCGACAACGACTGCCCGGCGGGGAGCAAGCAGCTCGCCGGCGGCGAGCAAGTCTCTTCCCCGTGCGGCGCGAGTATTCGCGGCGGTGCGGGCGGAGACTCATACTGCCCCGACTGGGAGCGCACCACCGCCTGGCCCGACCAGAGCGGCGGCGCGGGCTCCGGGGCCGGTTCCGGCAGCGGGGGGGGCGGCGGATTCGATCGCTACATCGACGGCAGCGACTCGTGCGCGGCCTGCTTGGCGCCCTTGGACAATCGCCCTGCGCACGGCGGGCGGGGTGATGACGGCGCCGCCGGTGAGAATGGGGCCGCGGGCCAGGGGTGTGAGGACCCCCACGGCGCGGTGCCGAACCCGGACGGTCTCTGGGTTGCGGGCAGCGGAGCGAGCGGCAGTGGCGGTGGCGCCGGCAGCGGCGGTGGCGGCGGCGGCGCCGGGGGGGGTGTCGAGGTGGTCGCCGAAGAGTGCCAGGATGACTTTAGCGCCGCAATCGGCGGCTCGGGCGGCTCGGGCGGTTCGGGAGGATGCGGTGGAGTCGGCGCAGGCGGTGGCGGTGGCGGTGGCGGTAGCTTTGCAGTCTACCTGCACTACACGCGCTCTGTCGGCTCGACGCCGCTCATTTCCAACAACACCATCTGGCGTGGTCGTGGAGGTGCCGGCGGCGCCGGTGGTGCGGGTGGTGCCGGCGGCGCCGGTGGCGTGGGTGGTGCGGGTGGTGCCGGCGGTGCCGCCGGCGATCCGTTCTGGTGCGCATCTTCCGGGGGCGACGGAGGTCGAGGCGGACATGGCGGCTATGGCGGCGGCGGCGGCGGCGGCTGCGGCGGTCCCTCGTTCGGTATCTATGTCCGCGGCATGAGCGCTTACTCCGCGTCGACCAACATTTACCGCGGCGGCGGCGGTGGCGGGGCGGGGGGTAGTGGCGGCGCGAGCGGCGGCCTCCCCGGGACCGCGGGGCTCGCGGGGCCGCAGGGCAACGTCTATGTGGAGCCCGCCGACTGATTAGCCTCCGATCAAGGAATCCAGCGCCGACGCTCGCACCGTGACCTTCACTCCGCAGGTGCGCCGACTGATTAGCTTCCGATCAAGGGATCCAGCGCTGCCGACGGAACCAGACCACGGTCTCCTTCCAGGAGGGGGCGAAAGTCGGGTGCTCGAGCTCGAACCCGGTGGCCTTGAGCCGGCGGTTGTCGAAGATGAAGTCGGAAGTCGCGAAGTCGAGCATCTCGCGGGGGATCTCTGGAGTGAACTCGCGCGACAGCGAGTGTTGCCGGCGAAGGTGCTCCCACAGCACGGCCAGCCCTCCGTTCAGTGCTTTGAACAGCGTTGCATTGTCCAGTAGCGGCCTCGCGAGCTTGAGTGGCGCGGTCGCAAGCGGGATCGGAGGGCCCACCATCCGCAGCCCGTAGGCCTCGCAAGCCAGGGCGATGACGGCTCCCGCCGCGATCGGATCGTCGTTGGCCACGTTGAATACGCTGCCGTGCGGTTGCGGGTTGTCGGCCAGATAGAGTGCCGCGTTGGCCACATCGTCGGCGTGGATACTGTTGGAGAGTGGCCCGCCCGTCAACCGGGGCGCGAAGTTGCTCAAGAGCGCGAACACCGGCGGAAAGGCGGCGAAGAGGTTGAGCAGGACTCGACCGCGAGGCCCGTAGATCAGCGCAGGTCTGATGATGTTGGCCGTTGGCCCTTGTCCGGCGCGGTCGCGCAATAGATCTTCCGACATGATCTTGCTTGCGGCGTAGTCGTTTTGGATGCGTACGGGGGCGTCTTCACTGAGCGGGCCCTTCTGTGGAGCGTAGATTGAGCCGGTCCCGAAGTGGATGAAGGTCTTCACCCCGGCCTTGGCGGCCTCGTCGTAGAGTCGCGCCACGGCGTCGACATTGATTGGCCGCAGCTCTTCGAGACTCTTGGCGATATCCACGATGGCCGCGGTGTGGATTATGACGTCGACCCCGGCGACCAGCTTGGCGGCCAAGCGCGGGTCTCTCAGATCGCCCTCGATGACCCGCATCCGGTCGGACGGACCGGTCGAGCAGGCGGCACCGGGTTGGTCGGTCACGACGAGCTTGTCGCCCCGGTCGAGGAGTTTGGGAATCAGGGCGTGTCCCACGCAGCCGCCCGCTCCGGTGACGAGGACGGTTCTTCTGACTGCGCGTCGCTTGGGTTGTTTGCTCATGGTCTCTCCCTCGGACCCGCCATTGTCAAAACCCAAGGTCAAGGCGGGCAGTGATTGCTCGGGTTAGTTGTGACTCAAGTACTTCTCGATCAAACGCACGGCGAGGTCGCCGTCGCGGTTGCGGAGCGCATTGACCACGTCGCTGTGCGAGGTGGCAACACGCCGCGCGTCGGCAAAGAGCATCCGAAAAAGCGGCGCTTCACCACGATAGATGCTGCGGAGAGCATGCAACAGGAAGCGGAAGACCCGGTTACGGCCCGCCGCGGCGAGCGCCAAGAAAAACTGTAAATCAAGCGCCCCAAGCTCGTCGGGCGAGTGCGGCTCGTCGGATTCAGCGAGCGCGGTGATGGGCGCGAGCGCGGCCTCGAGGTTGACGATGTCCTCGGGTCCGGCGCGCTCGGCGGCCAGTCGCACGATGGCGCCACCGATTATGCGGCGCACCTCGAGAAAATTGGCCAAGAGGTCGGGATCTACTCGCCCGCCTAGTGTCAAGAGAAAGGGCAAGACCTGGAGTCCGGCCCGCGCCGGGTCGAGCACGGTGACTCCGCCGCCGTGCCGAATTGAGACTATTTCGAGTTGCTCGAGGGAGCGCAATGCTTCTCTCACCGTCGTGCGGTTGACACCCAGCTGGGCGGCAAGGTCGCGCTCGGGTGGGAGGCGTGTGCCAGGCTCGATCTCGCCTGAAAGGATTCGATCGCGGATGGCGCCGGCAACCTGGTCGCTAGCGCGGAGTTTTTTGACCTCTTCGAACACTGGAGCCCCCAAAAAAGAGAACAGGTCGCCGGGTGGACGGGTGGTCCGACCATTCCAGACATTGCCCAACCGTTTTGGGGTTGTCAACTGCAATCGGGATCAGAGGTTGGGCCGCCGTCAGCTGTCAACAATCAGCCAAGCTGCTGAGCTTCGTCCAGAGGCAAGGGGTCGGGCACTCGCCGCGCGCTTTCGTGCGGCAGGGTGGGTTGGGCGCCTCCCCTTGTTCGGCGTGGGGACACAGCCGCGCGAAGAGTGGGCCGTCACAAAAGGCGCGCATGACCATTCGAGACAGCTCGGGGATTGAGCGGTCGCCGGGGAGTCGGACGATGAACGGGTCCGGCAGGGTTTTGAAGATCGCGGCCACGCGGCGCAGGTTGTCGTCCTCTTCAAATCGGTCGGGATCCGTCCCCCGGGTGTGGATTCTCCCGATAGAGGTGGCCGGGGAGGTCTCGATCATGATGACGAGGTCGGGCCGCGGCGCGATCGCTTCGTTGGCGCGCCGAATGGCGGCGAGGTTCAAGCCGCGGGCACCCTGGTAGGCGATGCTCGAGAAGTAGTAGCGGTCGACCAACACCACGGCGCCGCGGGCCAGCGCCGGGGCAATCAGCGCGCGGACATGGTCACGGCGGTCGGCGAGAAAAAGCGCGGCCTCCTCCTCGGGCGCCAGCCGCCCGGTCTGCGCTGAGGTGCGCAGGGCGCGACCGTGTGGTCCGTCGGTGGGCTCGCGGGTGCGGGTAACATCCACCCCGGCGCGCCGCAGTGCCGTTTCGAGGATCTCGATCTGGGTGGTCTTGCCGCAGCCGTCAATCCCTTAAAAGGCGACGAGGATCCCGGGGCTAAACCGTATCACGGCCCCTCCTGAGCGTACGAGCGATTGTCTCGCCGCGCTTGAGCGCCACCTCGAGCCAGCGGTCTCGCAATACCTCTCGCTCTCCGGGGCTGAGATCGCCCGCCGGGCCAAGAAGCCGAGTGCGCTCGGTGATGGCGTGATAGAGACAGAGGGCGACGGCCACGGAGACATTGAAGCTCTGCGAAAACCCGCGCATCGGGATCCGGAACGTCGCGTCGGCGCCCCTGAGAAGCGCGCTCGAAGCGCCGCTGTGTTCCGCCCCGAAGGCCAGCGCGGTGGGTTGTGTGAAATCGAGCGACTCGAGGCTACAGGTGGCGGCCAGATCGCTCGCATAAATGCGATAGCCGCGGGCGCGAAGCGCGTTCAGGCAGCTTCCGGTGTCCTCGAAGCGGAAGAGGTCGAGCCACTGCTGAGCGCCTTGAACCACACGCTGGTTGGGTGTGAAGCGGTTCTCGGCTTCGACCACATAAATATCCTGGAGCCCGAACGCTTCGGCGGAGCGGAGGCAAGCCGAGGCGTTATGCGGATCGTAGAGATCCTCGAGCAGCAGTGTCAGGTTGCGGGTGCGGCGGGACAAGACATCGTCAAGCCGCGCGATTCGGCGAGGTTCGATGAGCGCCTCGAGTCTCCGGTTGCCCACTTGTGTCCTCCATCTCCGACCAAGGAAGATAGCGATGAGCCCCCCTGCTGTCGACCATAATCCTCAATCCTCCACCCTCTTCCGGGATTCGGGAAGCGATGCGGGCACAACTGCGGCGTCACCTTCACCAAATCGATGCTCGACGTAGCGCTGCTACGCCTCCGCTCGATTTGGCTTGTTTCCTTGCACTTGCACCCGCCTCACTCCCCTCGGTCCTCGGACTCGGTGGAGGATTGAGGATCCCACCCTCTTCCGGGATTCGGGAAGCGATGCGGGCACAACTGCGGCGTCACCAGCGCCGATATGGTACTATTGATACGATGGGTTGTGTTGCTTGTGTGGAGCCCTAATTCCCCATCAAACCGAGCACCGAGCGCGTCGAAACGGGGTGAGCTGCAAGGAAACAAGCCGTTCTTAGGCGGAGGC
>PWKZ01000098.1 GCA_003559575.1 Bradymonadales bacterium
ACTCATACCCCGTCGTGCCGCCGGACCACACGCTTGATATGGAGGAACTATCCGTCGCGCGCGACGCCGACATGTATATCGTCTCGGCCATGGGCACAGTCGACCTGAACCCCGTCGAGACGGCCGGCCAGCATTACGCGGTGTGGGACCACGCCGAACCGGCGGGTTCGCTCGCGAGCTTCCACGAGGTGGACGTCCTCTGGGACGACGCCGCGCTCGCCAAGATCGCGCTCGCCGAGATCGCGGACGGCGGCGTGTACAAGATCCCGGTGGCAGAGTTCGATCTCATCGACCAACGTATGCGGTATCCGGGGTTCAAGCGCTCGATAATCGTCCAGAACCTTGACGCCGCCTCCGGCGTCCCGGCTTACCAGGTCTTCACGATCACTTTCGTCGACATGAATCTCGATGAAGCGGTCGTCCAGACTCCAGCGGAGCTCGCCTCAGTGTTGGGCGATGAGTCCATCAAGAAAATCTACCTCCATGAAGGCGCCCTCACGATCGACGGTGACGGCGGCGACTATGAAGGCCAAGGCAAAGCGGTGCAGACGATCTACGGCGATTTGACGGTCACCGGTGACAACAACACGTTCTCGGGCTTCACGCTGGTCGGCGATATCGTCGACAACGGCAGCGACAACGACTGGACCGGCATCGACGTGGTCGCCAACAGCCCGGGCGGGGCGATGACGCTCGCCGGCACGGGCACGACGTTGTCCGATGTCTATGTCGAAAGAAACGTGACGGTCGCCGAGTCGGCGAGCGCGACCTTGAACGGCTGCGTCGTCGGCGAGGATTTGATAGTGATGGCGGCCGCTTCCGCGACCGTCAAGAACACCGCGATTACAGGCGACGTCAATTCCGATGGTACCACCACCCTGGAGGACAACAGCACGGTTGGTGGGACCCGAATGGGCGATACCACCGCCTTCTTCACCGTGTCTGAGGGAGACTCCATCCAGGCCGTGATCGATGCCCCCGCCACCATCGATGGCGACATGATACTCATTGGCGCGGGAACCTATCCTTTGAGCGCGACTCTCGTGATCGACAAGCGCCTGACACTGCTCGGATACTCGCGCGACACGGTGCTCATCCATAACGACGGGGAGTTTGACAACCTGTTGAGAATCACGGCCGGCGGCGTGACGCTCCGTGACCTCACCATCAGTCAAGACTCCACCAGTTCGAACGCGTTCGCCATCACCGCGCAAACAGCAGGTTGGCCTCTCCAGAAGCTCGATGGGTTCAGGGTCGAGAATTGCAAGATCGAGTACTCGAAGCATGGGATATACTATCGCGCAAAGAACTCGGTCATCAAAGACGTCGAGCTCAAAGTCATCGCGGGGTCAAGCACTAGATACGCCCTGATGCCGTCTGCGAACAGCGGCGAAAGTTTCATCTCCGGGTGTCACTTCAACCATCCGCCAGAACTTTCAGCAAACAATCGCTTGATACTCCTCGGCGGCGCTGGGGGAGAGGAAAGTGATCGCACCTGGGAGGGGGCGTTGACTATCGAAAATAGCACCACCGCGGGTTTTGTCGCTCAGTTTATCAACCACGACTCGCTCGTCGGTGAAGCAGGCGCCTTCGATTTGATAGTCCGCGGCAACACCACGGAGGAAACCAACGCCTTCATCGTGTCAGTCGGCAGTTTTGGCGATCTCTACGGGAGAGTTGTCCTGGAAGACAACGTCTTGACCCATGTTCATCGCGATACCGGCGGCGGCAAAGGCGTGTTCGGTGTGGTCGGTTGGACCCCGGAGGGGCGCACGACCCCACTCCCGGTCTTTGCCGCGGGGAATCAGTTGGGGGAACACGGTGATGCTCTGGCGCTGCGTGAAGGGTATGTCGAGGCAACCTACGATATCGTCCCCGGCAGCAGCGACCCGACTGGCCAGTCCATTGTGGGCTACAGTGGTGATACGGACGCCCTCGATGCCTTTGAGCCCGCGCTGGTTGAATTCTCCGACAGCATCCCCGCGGACCTGCCCACGTTGGGGCAGTAAGAGGGGCCACTGGATACCTCTCAGGTCTCACTCTCCCGGCCCTCGAACACGCTCAAGCATTGAAAGCCAATATTTTCTCTTGACAGCCTCAAGACAGCGGACGAGGCGCTCCATCCCCGGTTCGCGGGCAAGGCCTGCGCTGAAATCAGGTGCGATGGCCCTGATTCCCATGGAATAAACTGAAGCTCGGGATGGCTCGGAGGCAGTCCTCCTCCACTCTCAGGCGGCGCTTTGGGCTGGGGGGCGCCACACCCTGATCCCGGCGCGGCCTCAATCCTCCACTCCGTTTGCGGACCGAGGGGAGTGAGACAGGCGCAGATGCACCCCGGGTCGGATCCGTTTGGCCGCCCTCTCGAGGATCATTTAGCCCGCCCTGTGACAGGAAGACATGATGGTTGGACCGGTCGCTCACTTGTATCGTGGGTTACCGGCTCTCAGGGTGAGTCCGCAGGCAGAGCCAGGAAAGGTAGGACCGGTCCATGAGAGAGTTCACCAGATTCATCGGTTTGGATGTTCACAAAGACACAGTTTGCATGGCGGCAGTGCGGCGGTACGAACCTGAGCTGGCATTCACTGAGATTCCGTACGAAACGCAACCTGCGAAAGCGGTGATACGGGCTCTGAAATTGGCCAACGCGACTATGTCGGAGGTGCTGTGCTGCTATGAGTGAGGCAGGCCCGACAGGTTTCATGCTTCATCGCGACCTTGAGGCCGCTGGGGCGTTCCGGCGCGCCCCCTTGGCCGGATTCATGACACGCCGGCGGCGGTGCGACAGTGGATGTCGCACTGTTGGCGCAGGCTGTCCTTGCGCGGCCCCAAGACGCTAAGAGAGGGCCGGCGGGAGGACACAATGAGCGACGCACCACGGGCCGACTCCTGGCGCCTTGCCCCGGTCGACGCGCCCTCGGCCCCCCGCAAGGGGATGAAGCTCTGGGTGCAGACCGGCACCTACTGGTTCGAAGGCGACGGCTACACCATCTCACGTGTCAACTCGCAGAGCTTCTACGTCTCGCGCGACGGGGAGACGACACGCTATCCGCTCATCGACTGGCACACGTTTCTGAGCGCCCGCGAACGGGAAGGGGAGGTCGACGTGGACGGCCACCCCATGCGCAAACTCCGCGCGGCGCCCATCTCCGACGCCTTCGAGTGCGCGCGCGCAACTGGTTCCGGGGCGACCGGGGCACGCGGCAGGCGCCGGGGGCTGCGCGACGCGCGCATCCTGCGCGCCGTGCGCGATGTGCTCAAGAGCTACAAGATCGATGAGACGACGAACGGGAGCGGCGCCCTGAGTGGGGGAGCGCGGCGGTTTCAACTGCGACAGGGCGGGGCGGGCCGGCCGGGCTACACGATTGAGGTGGATCCCGAATGGCGCGCGCGGCCGAGCTGCGATTGTCCCGATGCGATAGATCGGCTCGCCGCCGAGGAGGACGCGGTGTTTTGCAAACACATCGTGGCCGTGCTGCTGCAAAAAGATGAGCTGCGCCACCAGCTCATCGATCTCTTTCTCTGAAGACCACGTTGAGGTTCGGCATGGCGAGACGACGACAAGAGCTTACGGCGGCGCCGGCGTATCCCTTTGACGAGCTTGTCCCCCTCGTGCGCGCCGCGCTCGAGGCCGGGGCCGCCGTGATGCTCCACGGACACCCCGGGGTGGGAAAGTCGACCCTGGCGGGCGAAATAGCCGTCGCTCTCGGGCTCAAGGTCCACGACATCCGGCTGGCGCAGCGCGATCCGGCGGAGCTTGCCGGGGTGTTCTTCCCCGACGAGCGGCGCCAAACCCTCGCGCTCCTCGCCCCCGAGTGGGTGCGCTCGGCGGCCGAGGAGCCCTGCATGGTCTTTCTGGACGAGATCAACGCCGCGGTGACGCGACTCCATCAGGCCGCCGCCTATCAGATTGTCCTCGAGCGGCGGGTGGGGCCGTTAAGCTTCCACCCGAAGACCGTGGTCATGGCCGCCGGCAACCTGGAAGGCGACGAGGCGCTCGTCACGCCGATGTCCTCCGCGCTCGCCAACCGTTTCGTGCATTTCACGCTGGCGGTGGACATGAACGCCTGGCTCACCTGGGCCGAGGCCAACGGTGTCTCGCCGACGGTGGTGGCCTACCTGCGCGGGCACCAGCGCTTCGGCCGGGCGTTGCTCTACGACAACACCGGCGAGCCCGCGTTTCCAAGCCCGCGGAGCTGGGAGATGGCGGCGCGGCTCTTCGAGAGCGCCGCGCCGGAGCTGCGGCGGCGGCTGGTGGCGGCCGCCGTGGGGCCGGAGGCGGCCGAGAAGTTCTTCTCGTTCGTCCGCCTGCAAAAGCGGACGAGGCCGCGCGCCATCGTGGTGCAGGGCAAGATCCCCGACTTTACGGGCGACAACGCGTACGACCCGTCGTTGACCCATGCCGTCATCACCGCGGTGGCCTCCTGGCTGGCCGAGCAGCCGACAGTCAAGGATCGCTGGCTGCCCAACATCATCCGGCTCGCCACGGCCGAGGGGCTCGATCCCGAGTACGCCTTCCTCTTGCTGCGAACACTCAAGGCGCGCACCGATCTCACCGACCGGCTGAAGGCGGTGCCGGGCTACCGCGAGCTTGCCCACGACCTGGTCCAGCTCCAGGTGGGGCTGTACCAGTGAAGCGGGATCGCTCGAGGGCCGCCGCCGCCGTCGAGGCGGAGCGGCTGATGGCCGTGCGCATGGCGATCCTGGATCGCCATCCGTTCTGGGGCCACCTCCTCCTGCACATGCGTTTAGTCCCGGCGCCGGAGCTGCCGGCCCTTGCGGCCACCGACTGCGTGCGGCGCATCTGGTACAACCCACTGTTCTCGCGTCATCTGAGCGTCGAGAGCCTCGGGTTCGTGCTGCTCCACGAGGTGAGCCACCAGGTGTTCGCGAGCGCCGACCGCGCGCGGGGGCGCGACCATCGCCTCTGGAACGCCGCCACCGACTACGCCATCAACCGCACCGTGGCCGCCATTCGGGCGCCCGACGACCCTCGGCGGCCCCTCTATCCACCACCGCGGGGGACAATCCCAGGGCTCGGGGAGGTCGACGTACTCCTCGACAACCGCTACGCCGGCCTCGTGGCCGAGGTCATCTACGAGCACCTGGTGCCCAAGGAGCTGCCCCCCATGCGCCGCATCGAGGTGCGGCTCGGGCCCGGTCACACGCTGCCGGGAGTTCTCGACCACGGCGGCGGGGTCGACATCCACCTCCCCGACTCGCTCTCCTCCGAGGAGCGCGACGAGCTTGGCGATCGGCTGCGGGAGGCGGTGCGGAGCGCCGCCGCGCTCGGTGAGCGGGGCGATGTGCCGGCCGGTTTCGAACGGCTGCTCGAAGCGCCGCGCGGCGGCCGGCTCCCCTGGCGCGCGCTGCTCGAGCGGATCGTGAACGGCGCGCTGGTCCCCGCGAACTACTCCTACCGCCGGCCGAACCGCCGCTATTGGGTCGATGGCCTCGTGGTCCCGGGCCTCGTCAACGAGGCTGCGCCCGAGGTCGTCGTGGCGCTCGACACGTCCGCCTCCATGCGCGCGGCCAGCCTCAACCGCGCCGCGGCCGAGCTTGCGGGGTTACTCGAGGCGGTGCCGCGGGTGACGCTGGCGGTGGCCGATGCCAGGGTCCACGAGGTCGTGCCGCCTTCCGGGATGCGGGAGTGGTTGATGCAGCGCCGCGCGAAAGGGGGCGGCGGGACCGATCATCGCCCGGTGTTCGAGTGGATCGCGGCCGCCAGGCGCGAGCCCGACATCTTCATCGGCATCACCGATCTCGACAGCCGCTTCCCAAGCAGGGCACCCCGCTACCCTGTACTGTGGCTCACGCCCCCCGAGCACGGCCCGGTCCCCTTCGGCACGGCGGTCGCCATGGGCGAGGGGTGAGCACTGAGCGCCAAGCGTGGGAGCGCGTCTTCGAAATACAAAGGGCCCGCCCAACCTCAATCATCCACCGCGTCCGTGGACCGAGGGGAGTGAGGCTCCGCCCTGCGTTGCTGCAACGATCCGATTGTGGTGGCTCTCGACAGCGGGGTTTGCTAGGATTTCGGCGCCATTCTGCCAGGGTCATTGAGCCCTCACGGGTGGTGCTTCGCCAAAGGCTCGCGTGCGCCGGCGCGGTTTTCTTGAGAGGCAGTGGGAGTGACGATGAGTGAGCGGCCCCTTATTTTGATTACCAATGACGACGGGGTGCTGGCCTCCGGCCTCAATGTGTTGGCCAAGGCGGCGGCCGAGGTGGGCGAGGCGCTGGTGGTGGCTCCCGAGCGGGAGATGAGCGGGGTCAGCCATGCCATCACGCTGCACCGCCCGCTGCGGGTGCGCCGCCTGGCCGAGGGGCGATTTGCGGTTGATGGGACTCCGGTGGATTGTGTCTTCGTGGCGTTCAACCACCTGGCCGCGCGACGCCCCGCGTTGGTGGTCTCCGGGGTCAACCCCGGCCCCAACCTGGGCAAGGATGTTCTCTACTCGGGAACCATGGCCGGGGCTCGCGAGGGCTGCATTCAGGGAGTGCCTTCGATTGCCTTCTCACTCGTTTCATACAAGGAGAAGCCCAGCGATGAGCTGCAACCGATCCTGGTCGCGGTGATGCGCCAGGTGCTCGCGGCGGGGCTCCCGGACGGCGCGACGCTGAACGTCAACATCCCCGATCGCCTGGCGCTCCCGGTGCGGTTCGAGGCCACGCGGTTGGGCAAGCGCTCCTACTTGGCCGAGATAGTCGAGCGCCAGGACCCCCGGGGGAATGGATATCTGTGGATCGGCGGAGGACTGCCAAAGCTCGAGGACGCCTCCGGAACCGATGTGTTCGCCGTTAGCGAGGGGCGGGTGTCGCTCTGTCCGGTGCCGATGTTCGCGGTCAAGGGCGAGCATATCGCGGCCATCAGGGATTTCGATCTGTGTCGGGACAACCAAAGCCTGTGAGGTGATTGTGGAGTTACTGAAAAAGCACATCAGGACAGTCCCGGACTTTCCCAAGGCGGGGATCTTGTTTCGCGACATCACGCCGCTGCTGGAGTCGCCGGAGGCTTTTGGCCGCACGATCGAGATCTTCGCCGAGCGCTATCGCGACGAGAAACTGGACCGGATAGTCGCGATCGACGCGCGCGGTTTTCTCTTTGGGGCGGCGTTGGGGTTGAAGCTAGGGGTCGGCTTGGCGTTGGTCCGCAAGCCGGGCAAGCTGCCCCACGACACGGCGCGGCGCG
Organism: Bradymonadales bacterium; assembly: GCA_003559575.1. Lineage (GTDB taxonomy): Bacteria > Myxococcota_A > UBA9042 > PWKZ01 > PWKZ01 > PWKZ01. The sequence goes on from PWKZ01000098.1 coordinate 7,184, forward strand.
AGTATTCGCTCGAGTACGGCAAGGACGCGGTCGAGATGCACAAGGACGCGGTGGCGCCGGGCCAGCGCTGCCTCATCGTCGACGATCTGCTGGCCACGGGCGGCACGGCCGCCGCGGCGGTGGAGCTGGTGGCGGAGCAGGGTGGCCACGTGGTGGAGTGCGCGTTCGTCATCGAGCTGACCGGCCTTGGTGGACGAGAGAGGTTGGCGGGCGCGCCGTCTTTCGCGTTGATGGACTATCCTGCTTGACGAATTGAGCCGGTGTGGGCCACCATCCGGCGGTCGAGGCGAGGGGCCAAGGCTCCGCGGGCCTCGCTGAGCCCCCGTAGCTCAGATGGATAGAGCTGGGGATTCCTAATCCCTGCAAGCCGCAGGTTCGACTCCTGCCGGGGGCGCTAAAAAAGCCAATATGTTCAATCTCGTACCAAGAATGTCGGAGCGCTGGCACTGCCCGCCGTTTGCCTCATTTAGCCCCATTTTGGCCCGTTTTCGATGGCAAAAGGCAGCAAAAAAGGCAGCAAAAACCGGCAGCCCAAAACGGGTGTTTCGGCGCATGGCGGCGCGGTCTGGCGGGTCCGCTCGCCATAGCCAAAAGGCAGCAAGAATGTAGCAGGTCGCTTCGGACCGTCCGCGTCGAGCTCACGATGTAGCAGAAATGTAGCAGCTCAGAACAGCCTGGTAGTGTGCCCAGGTAGCCGGGGCCGCCGGTGTCCGACTCGAGCGCGACCGTCCACAGCACAAGCTCTAGGGGGCGGAGGCAGACTTCGCTTCAGTGGCCCTATGTGGCTTTGCCGCCTCGAGAAAGCGGTGGACCCAGATCCCGCGCCGTGACATAACTACTTTCATGGAGGTGGTGTTCTTACGCATCGGCCGGGCTTCGGGACGCACCCGGCCGGCGGCGCGCCCGACCATCAACACCGACCAGGACAGGGCACGGCAAGTCGATGACGAGCAGCTACTTTTCGCAAAAAGCCGCCTTTATCTGGTCCGTCGCGGACCTACTGCGCGGCGACTACAAACAGAGCGACTACGGCAAGGTCGTCTTGCCCTTCACCGTGCTCCGCCGGCTCGACCAGGTGCTCGCCGCCACCCGCGAGGGCGTGCGGGAAGCAGAGACTCGCTACAGCGCTGCGCCCACCGAAGTCCGCCACCAGATGCTCCTGCGGGCATCCAAGAGGGGCTTCTACAACACGTCCAAGCTGGATTTCGTCGGGCTGCTCGGCGACCCGAGCCACATCGCGGCGAACCTTTCCGAGTTCGTGGCGGGGCTCAGCGAGAACGCGCGGGACATCCTGGAGCACTTCCGCTTTGACGCGCAGATCGAGCGGCTTGACAAGGCCGACCTGCTCTATCTCGTCGTTCAGAAGTTCGCCGGTTTCGACCTGCACCCCGACCGCGTCAGCAACCACGAGATGGGCACCATCTTCGAGGAGCTGATCCGCAAGTTCGCGGAAGCCTCCAACGAGACCGCCGGGGAACACTTCACCCCCCGCGAGGTGATCCACCTCATGGTCAACCTCCTGTTCGCGGAGGACGACGAGGCGCTGCGTCGCCCCGGGGTAGTCCGCACCATGTACGACCCGGCCTGTGGCACCGGCGGCATGTTGTCGGTTGCCGAAGACCACCTCGGAATGCTGAACACCGGCGCCCGGCTACAGGTCTTCGGGCAAGAGTTGAACGACGAGTCCTACGCTATCTGCAAGGCCGACATGCTCATCAAGGGTCAGGACGCCAACAACATCAAGAAGGGTAACTCCTTCTCCAATGACGGACTGGCCGAGCTACGCGCCGACTACCTCATCTCGAACCCGCCCTTCGGAGTGGACTGGACGAAGGCCGAGAGCGTCGTCCGCGCCGAGCACGAGAAGCGCGGCTACGCGGGGCGCTTCGGCCCCGGCCTGCCCCGCAAGAACGACGGCTCCCTCCTGTTCCTGCTCCACATGTGGTCCAAGCGCAAACCGCCTGAGAAGGGGGGCAGCCGGCTCGCCATCGTCTTCAACGGCTCCCCGCTGTTCACCGGGGCGGCGGGCTCCGGGGAGAGCGAGATCCGGCGCTGGGTAATCGAGAACGACTGGCTCGAAGCCATCGTGGCCCTGCCGGACCAGATGTTTTACAACACCGGTATCTCCACCTACATCTGGCTCCTGTCCAACCGCAAGGCGGCCCACCGCAAGGGCCAGGTGCAGCTCATCAACGGGGTGGCTCACTTCCAAAAGATGCGCAAGTCCCTCGGGGACAAACGGAAAGAGCTGTCGGAGGAAGGAATCGTCCACCTGACCCGGCTCTACCATGCCTTCGAGGAGAACACGGAGTCGCGGGTTTTCGCCAACACCGACTTCGGGTTTCACCGCGTAGCGGTGGAGCGCCCCCTGCGCCTGAACTTCCAGGCGAGCCCCGAGCGCCTCGCCCGCATCGAGGAGCAGTCGGCCTGGCGGAACCTCGTGGCGAGCAAGAAGAAGGATCCGGCCGCCCGCGCCGCCGCCGTGGAGGCCGGGCGCCGGGTACAGGAGGAGATCAGGGCTGTC
>PWKZ01000288.1 GCA_003559575.1 Bradymonadales bacterium
CACGTCAGCGATGTGAAACCTTTTCGGGCTACTACGCCATATCGATCCCCTTCACGAATAATCTTCTCAATCCCCCAACCCGTTTCTGCCAACAATTGAAAAGCCAGGTCTAAAGAAATATGAATCCAGGGAAAGGGGTCGCTATACTGACCGCAATATTTATATTGTAACATCCGCTCTAAAACCCCTGTTGTTCCCATAATTTGATAAGAGTCAAAGATCAGCCTTCCACCATGATTTGCACTATCTGCACATTGATTAAATAATCGCTTTACACCATCAATTTTACCACCGATTCCAAGACTTCGATTGCAAAGTAAAAGCGTGTCAAAACCTCCCAAGACGTCCATCTGCTCCCAAGAAAGGAGATGGATGGGTTGACCCGTTAACTCCCGGCATAAATAAACTAATTTAGAATCTATGTCAATACCAACCACATCATGTCCTTGCGCAGTCAAAAAGCGAATAATTCGCCCCGCTCCGCAACCAATATCCAAAAACTTTCCCGTTCCAAATGCTAACAAGGCTTCTTCCAATGAGTCGGGTTGTGAAATCAGGTAAAAACCCAGGTCGAGCTGATGCTCTTCCTTACCATGGCATACATAGAAAGGCTCGAACGAATTATTATAATGCAAGTCAAATAAAGCTTGACCAAACAGTCCCATATTTTCTCTTTGAAACTTATCAATAAAATTTCAGCACCATGGTCATCAATATCCGGCTGCGCAACTGTTTAAAATCAAAACTATCGGCCAGGGGTTTGCCCTTACCTCTTAACATTTTGCGACCTGTGCCATGGACCATGGAGTTTAACACATCCTTAATTTTTTCAGTGGCTTTTATCAAAACTACATCACCACGCATGTGAGAAGAAATAACCGCCAGTTGCTCCGATTCTAGTTTGACTTAACCTTTGCGCATGATAAAACCATCAAAAAAATTGATTGGAAATAAAATTATTCAACCAGTCCATTTATACTTCTGACAGAAAATAAATCGGCAATAATTTGCTTGCTGACAGTAAAAGTTTCCTGCAAGTTTTCGCTGTTAAAGGAGTGAGTTATTTTAAGTTCAATAATATCATCACATTCTCTTGAAACGAAGAATACACTGTCATCAAATCCTTTGTCTTTAAGAAATTGATTTAACTTGTCAATTGTTGCACCCTTATTATTATTTTTCATTGGTGGTTCGACAAAAAATATTTTATGCACCAGAAATTCCGGCTCTTTTTCAATTGGGTCTATAACCAGAAATTGTGATGTATGCCTGTCATCAAAAGTTCTGATATTTATATCACACATAAATGTTTTAAGACCCGCTTTTAGCCCTGCTGTAAAGAAAATATTATTTCCCTTTACCATATATCCATAATCTTCAAGCTCTACAATGGGCCTTTGATAAAGGTCTGGGTTTATTTTCAAAGTGCGGACCAGATCATCAAACACAACCCCTTGAGGCTTCTGATCAGTTCCATAATCTGTATATTTTTCCTTATCTTGATTTAACAAATCAGATAGTAATCGATACTTTTTTAAAGGGATTCCAAAATTTTTACTCATACTTCATTATTTATTTCGTTGTGGAAAAAGTTATTTTACCTCTGCCTCTATCAATCATGGTAATACCCAATGCTGCAGAGTTGACTATAACACGCAAAAGCTCCAATCGGCCAAAATGGCTGGCTAAACTTAAGTGAAAACGTCTATAAGTTTTTATAAAATAATCCCGCTTAACACTCCAGCTTAATTGGCTTTGCTTGAATGTGAAATGATTTCTTCGATAATGCTTATTGAGTAGGTCGTCATGATTAATTGTTTAAGCTTATGCTGAACAAAAAACTAAATTATTGAAAAATATCATAGGTATTGATCTTAGTTGATTAATTTCTCTATTTCATCCAACGAGGTTTTATTTCTGGCATTAATCAGAAATCGATTAATTTCATCTTTAAGAAATTTTGGTATGATAAAGTCAGCTTGAGTAATGATTTCAATCATTTTACCTGCAATTTCTTCTCTTGCTACGAGTCCATCATTCTGATCACTTATTTGCAGCAAACCTAAAAGGGCAAAGGCCTTGTCCGTTTGTCTTTCAGCCAAATCGAGAGAACGCTGGTAAGCCACACCTGCTTTATCAAATTGCCCCAATAGGATGTGGCATTTGCCTATATTGGAATGCATTTGGGTCTGCCCAAGGATATCGCCAATCTGTTCTGATAATTCAAGATCTTTAGTAAAGTATTCCAAAGCTTTTTGAATGTTTGCAGGTTGAGCATACATCTCGAGCCTTCCTAAACCTCCGTATGTTCTAGCTAGTCCGGGGGTGTCGCTGATCTCCTTCATTTGCTTAATACGTATGCTTTCCTTAAAGTGTTGTTCTGCCAGTTCTTTTTTCGTAGGCTCTTTTGTCGCAGCCTTGGTTAATTCCTCACCCATTGAGTTATGGATTTCAGACTTTGCTTTTAGTATAACCGTATTATGATCGGGCAGCTTATCCGCAATATTCATAGCCATTTTCAGGTACTGATGTCGCTCCGAGGACAAATCAGGACTTAGGCTGATCCCAAGCAAGTGATACGCTCTGGCCAGCACATAATCGTCTTTACTATTGCTGATGATGTCTTTTAGCAGGGCAACGGCATCATCAAAAATCCGTGCATTATAGAAGGCCCTTGCAAAAATAATTTTTTGATTATCATTGATTTCTGAGTTGTATGAGAGGAATTGATGACATTTTTTTGCGATGGGGTCAAAATGCTTTCCTTCAAGCATAGAAATTTTACACTCCACCAGCAATATGTCCAGTTCGCAAATTTTTTCATCTTTGGCGTATTTTTTTTCAATTGCAGCTTTTCTCAAAAACATCCGCGCCTCTTCGAAGCGAAAAATATCTGCGCACCTGTCTGCAGCCTTGATGAGAAAACGCAAAGCGGTTTCAGCATAATGCTGCCCTGCCGCATAATAGTGGGATGCTATGCTTAAGACATTCCCATCGGCATCTTTTTGTTCCAGTGAGATGGCAATTCTTGCATGATATTCTCTAACAATCTGCTTTACCAATTCTTCGGGACCCTGATCAGTAAGGGCATAGATCTCCCTAATGGTCTCGAGGGTAAAGGAAGATGTAAATGAAAACACATCGTCTTTTTCGGGCTTATCAGCCAAAATGCTGGTTTCATTTTCCAAATATTGAAGAACCTTAAGACATTTCAAGCGGTCAACCCCCAAAGAATGAGCCATGACGCCTACTTCGAATTCCATTCCCATGCAAGCTGCTACCGCAATATATTCTTCATACCTGTCAAGTTTACTTAATTCCTGGCGCAAGGATTCCTTGTACTCATCCGGGATAGGTAATTTTCCTTTTTGCAGTATCTCATCAGATAAAGAAATACCATTTATTTTTTCGTTTAGATGACCTTCTCTGGCAAGCTGTTCAATGATTTTATACAATAAAAAGAGATTGCCTTTGCGGTTTTGATCTCCAATGCGATCCAGAATAAAGCCTGCGGTTTCTGATTCAAGGCCCATTGGCCCGGTAAGTAAAGCAAGCTTTTCTTTGCGGGAAAGCACATCCAGTGTTTGAACTTCTTGATCCAGGAACAAATTGCTACACGCCTCTGATGGTCTTGTGGTATAAAGAAACAATGCTTGTTTTGATGAAGAATTGCGAAACTGCTGATGAATAGCATGTAAAAGATCAAGGGTTGCACTATCAGCCCAGTGAAGGTCATCAATGAAAAAGATAAGGTGGTATTGCTGGGATAATTTTTCCAATGTCTTTGTAATCATATAGAAAAGCTCAGACTGGCTATTTATGCCGGCTGCCCGGGATTGATTGGCAGGTTTAAGCAAGCTGGAAAATGGCACAAAACTACCTATCAGTTTATCAAGAGCATCCTCAACATCTTCCATGCTTTCATGCCCATTTGAATCTTTTCCCAGAAAATTGATAAAATCAGCCAAAGCATTTTGAACAGGCCAATATGGGGCATCATTGTTCTCAAGACATTGGGCATCGAGAAGCAATATTGGTTTGTTTTGCTTATTGTTTAATGTGCTGAACTCAGCAATCAGTTGATGAGCCATGGCTGTTTTTCCAGTCCCTTCTTCACCTGATAAACAGTAAATCACAGCATGCCCCCTGGCATAAATATCCGTCTTATCCCGCGCTGCTGCATAGTTTTTTGTTTTTATATATGGCGGACTTTCTGTTAGGTTGATAAGCACTTGAACGCTTACCGTTTTTTTAACCTCCCTGGGCTTTTTTGCAGCTATTCCTTTTGTTTTAACTGATTTCAGTTGGGATGCCAATAGTAAACTTGTCGATGACAGAACCGGGATGAGCATATAATTTACATTGTTTGATGCCAATGCAAGTCCGGCTATTGGGATGATCAATACTGCCAATACCCCAAAAGCAGGAGGTAAAGGTTTAAGTGTGCTGATCACTTTACCAGCAATGAAGGCTGCAATGCCTATTGACACCATACCTGCAAAAACATAAAGCAGTCCCAGGATTTCATGATAAAGGATCAACCCCAGGGAAAGATTGGCCAATACACCCAAGGATGCAGCCATGAATAACGGAGACAATCGGGATGATGAATCCTCTGCAGATTGAAAAAAAGAAAGGCTGAGAATGTATTTCTTAAGAATAAGCAGGGGTGCAATAAATATAATTAGCATGGCCGCCGGTATCCACCAAAATGTATAGCCAAAATAATCCAGGTAATTGGGGCGAAGGTTTGCAAACACCCCCAAGGCAATAATGGTGATGATATAACCAATGAAAAAAGAAAAGACAACAACAGCTACATTTTTTCCAAGTAAAGGGTACTTGCCTGTATGGCTTTTGTAATTGATCAGGTAAACAAGGATGGATAAAATCAGCATTGCAAGGATTAAAAGCAGATATAGCGGATTCAGGTATCTTTTGTCGCGCACAAGCTCATAAAGCACGGTGCTTTGAAGAGGAGCTGCCGATTGTATGGAAAACACCCGGGTGCTCAGGCTAAAGAAATGGACATCTTCTGCCTGATCAAGTTGTTTGACAAGGGTTATGGCAAAATTCTCCGCATTCAGAATATTGGAAACTTTGGCAATTAAAAGTGAGTCCGGTGATCCTTTTTGTAGCTTGTGTAACTCATCTTCAATGAGGTACTTTCTGAGATATTGGGTTTGATACACCTTGATTCGGGGAGATTTTTTCAGTGTTACCCGAACTTTGCTCTCAAGTTCCGGTGACAGGTTATCCTGAGAGAATACGATCAAAGGCAACTGCAATTCCCCAAAAAAGTGATTGTAGAAAAGCCCGCCCAGTTTATCCGCCGATCTTGCCATGGCTACCTCACCGGCATCTTCAAAAATCTCAAAACTGCCCAGGGCTTTACTGCTGACAAAAAATGATGGCCCCATAAACCTCACCAATGGAAACCTACCCACAAATGTGTTCTGGGCAATAGCCAACTGCTCCTTCAGGTCTGACTCCAATAGCTCAATTTGCTTGTAAAGAGATTCTTTTTCCTCATCATCAATATGCTGTTCAGCCAATTGCAGCTCTTCCTGCGCCTGCCTCAGATACATCAAAGCCAATTCAAAAGCCCCCGGATCGCCTTTGTCCTGAATACCCAACCAGTAATATGTCTGGGCGTGGTGTAGAGGGAGTTTATACGCATCTGCAGTATGGCCTTTTACTGCAAATGGAACAAACAGCAGAGAAATAGCGCAAAAGTAGCAGAACAGGCTGTTTTTTTTATTCATCATCTTTCAGGGTTCAATTATGAACGATCAAACACAAGCATTTTAATCAGAACAGATTGAAAAAAGGTACTGAGAATAAGTCAAACCTTATCAAAACATAAAAAATACTAGCAGCAACAAAAATGATCATAAAAAACAAATAAAGCAGCCAGTTTTTAAAAGAAAAAAGACGTGTAGATATCTCAGCTACGATTGATTCTTGATTTTTCAACCATTTCACTTTTTCCAGATTGCTTTCATCCGGGTTTTTGATAAACTTTTCAAATGCTTTATTAACATGGTCATTATAGTCGCTTAAGACCATGCTTTTAGACAGAACCATTGACCTTTTAATATATAGAGGCGTATATATCAGCCAGAAGCCTCCAATAAAAAATCCAAACGCAAGACCAAGGACATCCATATAGAATGGACCACGGGCCACAATCAGATAAGCTGTCAGTACAGATAAATAGAAAATGATGAAAATCATCAGGGAGTTTATAAAAATCCCTGATAGCGCGGTAAATCCATTATCTTTTACGGAAGACACAACTGGTTTTAATTCTTTTTGACTATAATCTTTTATAAAAAAGGTTGAAACAATAAGGTAGCGTAAAACTGGCGGAAGGAACATCCACATAAGCGCAGTTTGCATAAAGCGGACAACTGCAACCACCATGCTCTTATCGTACAGTACTTGAATGTTGATTTGATTCAATGAAAATATGATTACAAAAGCACCTGAGAGCCCAAAAAATAATTTTTCTTGTTCCAAAGCTGGTTTCCAGGACCAACTAAGTTTGCCTGAAAACAGCTTCTTCTGTAGGCTTGAATCAGTTAGACGGGCAAAATGTCCGAATATCCTGTTAAATCTTGTTTCATACCACACCTTGAACTTATCGATGTTCATATTTGCTTGTTGCCGAAGCAGCGGAAAATAGGAGTCCAGGAAGTTCTTCCTTGAAGCCGTTAATCCAACATATAGTATAATTGATTGTGCGAGGCATAAAACAGAGAAAACTGCATGTGTTAATGTATTCGCAGGATCTGATAATATTAATATTGATGCTCCGGCTCCAAATAAAACTAAGAGTATTACTGCATATGAGATCATGGGAAATTTTCTCCACGGATCGGGCAGGATAACATCGAAATAACTTAAATGTTCTTCTGATTCCTCCTCAATGTGTTTACCAGACTCAATACGCTCCTTTAATTGCTTAGCCTTTGCATTGCTTGGATCCATTTCAAAGGCATTTTCAAGAATGTTAAGCACATACGTCTTGTCCTCTTCATTAGCGAGCATGGATTTACACATCAAGATAATGGCATCTGAATTTCTATGCCATTCCAAGGCATCTTCAAAAGCAATTATGGCACCTTCATAATTGCCTTTCTTGTGTAACTCTGTGCCTTTCTCGAGAAAATAATTACTTTTTTGTTTTCGTTCGTCCTCCGGCAGCGTATTAATAAAATGAGCCTCTGTATCATATCCTTTCTCCAGACGTATGTTAAAAACCTCTTCAAGCTCCTTATTAATCTCCTTGTGGTAATAAAAAGACCCGTCATAGTAGCACAAGTACTCAAGTTTGGTTTTTTTTGCATCATTAAAATAGTAGATTTGTAACTCATCCTTGTTATTTCTCTGATACTCCAGCAACGGGCTAAGCTTGACAGGCGTTTTGGATAAAGATCGTTCAGAAGAATATGCTGCATATATTTCATAAGGATCGGGTGAGTCAAAAACATAATTTGCAGATGACCCATCAATTCCCTTGAGGGAAGTCGCAGATGCTTCAAAGCCATTATCCCCGGTTTTTTTAACCTCAGAAGTATAAAACAGATTCAATTCGCGGAGGAATGTTGCTTCCTGCAAAATGAAGTGGATTATTTTCTCCAGGGCATCAACCCGGCCTAATAAGCTTTTTTCATTTACAATAACTGCTCCATGGCCTTTCCATACTTTGTTACGATAGGTTACAAGAGAGTCAATAATTCCTTCCACAGCAGGTTTCCCTTTTGGAAAAGTAATTTCAGGCAGCATTTTAAATGACTGCAATATTTCATTGGAGGGTTTCTCTGATTTATACCAGTCGCGAATTTCTTTTAAAAAAGAAGCGGGATACTCATGATTATCCTCGCAAAAGGCCCGAATGATGGAAACCCAATGACCCAGCGCGGGATGTTTAAGGAAGTCCATTCCCTTCGGAAATCGCTGCTTGATAAATTTATCGATAATTAAACCCTCCTTGATGGCAATTATGGATATAAGTTTTACTGTAGATTCATACAAATCACATAAAACCGAGTGCCTGTCATACAGTTTGTCAACAGGTAGCTTATAATACTTGCTAATTATTGATGCTATTGGTGTGGGGTAAGCATTCAGAAATTCTTTCATGCGATTATGATTTAATATTTCGGTCACATTGCCTGTCCCGTCCATACGGGAGGACTCACCATGCAATAATCGTCGTCGTGTGTGTCAATGAATTTGGCATAGCTCGGTTCGATAGCGAATATGTGGTTTATGGATTGTTTTGTATAACCACGGTGAATATCAGTTTTTCCCATACTATTTTTAAATCAGTTTTGCTAAAACGCCCCATTTTGGTTATTCCGATTGGGCTGGTGTGGGTAAATGGCTGATCAACAATGCTTCTTGAGGGAATTTCAATAATATTGTGTTTCCTGATATCCTGATAGGGGACCAATCCATCGCCCAAGTCGCTTTTGGGATAAAAAATTCGGGATATTATTTTCCAAACAAAGGGCAATTCTTTAAACTTCAAGTCAGACTGTAGCAAATATACCGAAATATGGGTTTTTTCAACCAACATTTTCAGGTGGTTAAATCCCAGCTCAATGACAAGTTTTTTGCTATCCGGGTGCTTATCACCCTGTATCCTCCCCAATTGATTGCTAAACCAATATAAAAACCTGGTAAAGGCGGAATTACTGGCAGCAACTTTTTTTGCTTTATTGTGACCAGTAACAGGGGAGCTAAGCATGGTAATGGATGTAATGCTTTGAGCAATGGATTCATTTTGGGTTAAGTGCAAGGCCTCAATCCCTCCACGTGAGTGCCCGAATACGTGGATTTCTTTAAATGTATTATTTCTTAGCCTGAATTATTCACGAATTTCCCCAAAAACAACATAAAACACACACTATAAGCGTTTTAGCTATCGGGGCGAAGAAAATTTAAATCTTATGCTCTTTTTGTTTTAAAAAAAGCAAAAAAAGCATGGAAAAGTTTGTTATCTCATTGATATTCAATATCTTTGAGGGTGATCAAACCAAAAACAAACTTTTCCATGAGTAAAGATACAAAACACCCTGATTCTACCACCAATTGTGAAGAAAAAAACTGTTCACCTACACTCTTTGATTTAGTTCCTGTCAGCAAAAAACCTGTTGAGTTAACCTTTACAGGCGAAAAAATATCTACTGACGGTGGATTATTGTTGCTAAGAGAAGTGGAAAACCAGATTGGACTATTGGATGCCATTAGTGATTGTATTGTTGATGAGCGCCACCGGGGCTATGTCAAACATTCAGTTAAATCCTTGCTAACCCAGCGGGTTTTTCAAATTGCTGCCGGATATGAGGACGCTAATGATTGCGATACTTTAAGGGATGATAAAATACTGAAGCTTTGCACCAATAGATTCCCCGATAGCGGGCATGATTTGTCTTCACAGCCCACCATGAGCCGGTTTGAAAACTCCATGTCACCCAGGCAGCTTTACAAAATTGCCCAAACATTCATTGACCATTTCATTAAATCTTATGATGAGCCACCAAAGGTGATCATACTGGATTGCGATGACACCAATAGCAATACCCATGGAGAGCAGCAGTTGAGTTTGTTTAATCAATATTATGGTGAGTACTGCTATATGCCCTTGC
>PWKZ01000220.1 GCA_003559575.1 Bradymonadales bacterium
CCAAGGAGTTCAAGACCTTGCTCACCCTCCCGGTCTCATTCGCCGCCGACGCGGTCGCCACCGCCATCCAGCGCCGCACCAGCCTCTTTCAAAACTATTTGCCGGCGTTCAACCGCTCGGGCCTTCGCCGCGGACGAGGCTTACTCCCTGGCGCGCCTGTTCAGGGCGCGTGGGGCGAAGGTGGTTCTTGGCGGAATCCACCCCACGATCATGCCTCACGACGCGGCCCGATGGGCGGATGCGGTGGTGATCGGTGAAGCCGAGGGGGTCTTCCCCGCGCTGCTCGACGATGCAAAGCGGGGTCGGCTTGCCCGTGAGTATCGCGCCGACGGCCCGACCGACATGGCGACCATTCCTCGGCCGCGGCGCGACCTCTTGCGCGAGACCTCGTGGTTTACCGCGGTGGAAGCCAGCCGTGGATGCCCCAACAAGTGCGTCTACTGCTATCTCCCGGCGACTCCTTGGGCTCGTTTTCGGCCGCGGCCGGTTGACCATGTGGTGGAAGAGGTGCGCGCGCTCCCGCAGCCCGTGTTCATCTTCGTCGATGAGAACCTGTTCACGGATCGCGACCACGCGCTAGATCTGTTTCGAGCGCTCGCGCCGCTCGACAAGAAATGGCTCATCCAGATGCCCACCGACATGGCGGCGGACGAGGAGTTACTCGATGCCATGGCCGCGGCGGGCTGCTTCAACGTCCACATGGGTTTCCAGAGCTTCAGCGACGCATCCTTGCGAGACGCCGGAGTGGACCATGCGCCGGGGGTGGAGCGCTTCGGCGAGATTGTGCGCCGGCTCCACCACCGACGCATCGTGGTGTCGGGGTTCTTCGTGTTCGGCTTCGACGGCGACAAACCGGACACATTCGAGGCCACTGCCGCGGCGATTCGCGACCTCGGAATCGATGACGCCGGGATGTTTGTCGCCACACCGTACCCGGGCACCAGGTTTCACGACCGCCTCGGCGAACAGCAGCGTCTGCTGCCGAACATGCCCAGCGATAGCTTCGGCTGGAATCGCGCGGTGTTTCAACCGAAGCACATGAGCCCGAAGGAGCTGGAGGACGGCGTTCGGAAGGCCTATGATTCACTCCGCGGGCACTTCTTGCGGCGGCTCTGGTGGGTGCTTCGCACTCAGCTCCCGGTGGTGTGGCGCGCCCCCGCGCTCGGCCATGTCTTCGTCGCGGGCACCTTGAGGCCGCATCGCCTCGCTTTGAATGCCGGCTCAAACTAGCGTTACATTCGGTCAAAAAGGTTTATCATGTCAGAGCGCACCGGCGGCGCGAGGCCGGTGGCGATGGAGAATTAGGGATGTCGTGCCTTGGTGCCGCCGGGCGGAGTCGTTCGGTGGCCGGATCCGCCATTGGGATGCTTCGGATCATGCCGCTCCTGGGAGGGCTCCTCCTCTTGGGCTGCCTCTCCGACCCGCCCGTGCCGGGCGAGCCCGAGGAACAACTCGCGTTCGTTCTGGACAGCGCCGTGCGCGACCTCGATCCACGGTTCACGGTCGACGAGGCCTCCATGCAGGTCTCGCGGCTCATCTATTCCGGCCTGGTCTCGGTCGATAACGCGCGAGTGACCCCCGAGCTTGATCTCGCCGAAGCCGTCGAGCGGCGCGACGAGTGCCCCGCCGACGTGGCGGTCTTCGACGAGCCGGTTTGCTACCGGGTTCGTGTCCGGCAGGGCGTCCGGTGGCACGACGGCGCTTTGCTGACCGGCGCCGACGTGGTGCACACCTACCGCTCGATCCTCGACGCGGAGCTTGGCTCGCCCTACCGCGGGAGCTACGGCCGTAAATTCATCGACGTGCGTCCGGTCAAGGGCGATCCGTATGCCGCCGACTTCGTCTTGTTTGATGACTACGCGACATTCTTGACCGATCTGGTGATGGGGATCGTCCCGGCTCACCTCGCGGATGAGGACACCGGGGAGAGTGACCGGCGCTACATCGGGACAGGGCCGTTCAAGTTTCACTCGCGGTTGGCCGGGCGGCGGGTAATCTTCGAGCGCAACGGAGACTACCACTTGGGTGCTCCCGGCGTTCGTTATCTGGTCTTTCGGACCATCGAAGATGAGGGGACGCGCTTGCTGGCGCTCGTCGGCGGGACGGGCGACATGATGTTGAACGCCGTCTCGCCGGTCTTGCTGGATGTGGTCGAGCGGCAGCCGGGGGTCGTGGTCGAGAGCATCCCGAGCCTCATCTGGGGATATATGGCGTTCAACTTGCGAGACCCCGTGGTGGGGTCCCTCGAGGTCCGGCGCGCTCTCTTTTACGCCATCGACGTTGAGGAGATCATCGCGCGCAAGATGCACGGCTACGCCGATCCCTCCACCGGGATGTTGTCCCCCATCTCCTGGGCGCATGAGGACTCCCTGGAGCGCCCCGCGCGCGATCGAGCCAAGGCCGAGGCGTTGCTCGACCAAGCCGGCTTCCCCCGCGATCCGGACACAGGCGTGCGCTTCGAGCTGCAGGTGAAGATCTCCACTGATCGCTTCAGGCGTTCGGTGGCGCGTAGTATCGCCCACCAACTCGCCGGGGTGGGGGTGGAAGTGGAAATCCGCAGCTTTGAACTCGGCACCTTCTTGAGCGATGTCCGCCAGGGCAACTTTCAGGCGACCATTTTAAACCTGCCCGATCCGTCCGAGCCCGACATGCTGCGCTGGATGTTCTTCTCGCTCAGCACGCCGGAGGCAGCGCCCGCTCCTCGGCGCGCCGTGCGCGAGGCCGACCGGGCATTTGCCGACCGGAGGTTCTTCCCGCCGGCGCTCGGCGAGCTCATCGAGGGCGACGATCCCGACTGCCGCGCGTGGGCCCGGGAAGAGCTGGCCCGCGGGATCGGGCGGTTCATTTCACGCGCCTGGGGGCGGCGACCGCCGCGTGACGTCTCCAACCGCACCTACTACGCCGATCCGCGGTTCGACTGTCTCGTGATGCGCGCCTGGGAGGAGCCCGATCGCGAGTTGAGGCGGCCTTTGTATCAGGAGGCACAGCGGATTTTGGCCCGGGATCTGCCGGTCTTGCCGCTGTGGCACGAACATCGAGTGCTTGTCCGGCGCGAGCGCGTCCGGGGCTTCGAAGTTTTGCCGAACGGGCGACTGACACCGCTTGCGCGGGTTACTCTCGAGGACGGCGTTTACCCACCGGGGGATTGATGACATCACGTCTCCGAGCTTACTTCCTCAATCATCCACCCCATCCGGGATTCGGGAAGCGATCCGGGCACAATTGCGGCGTCACCTTCACCAAATCGATGCTCGACGTAGCGCTGCTACGACTGCGCTCGATTTGGCTTGTTTCCTTGCACTTGCACCCGCCTCACTCCCCTCGGTCCACGGGCGCGGAGGAGGATTGAGGACTTTGTTCCGCCCCTCTTTTCTGATCCGGGGCGGCGCCCTGGTCGCACTGCTGGTCCTCCTGGCGCATACGGTGGGCTCCGATCTGTTGCGCCGGCGACTCGACCCCGCCGGGCTCACGGGCCGGGTCGCGCCCCCGTTCGAGCTTGAACCCCTCACAGGGGGGAGCCCCGTCGCGCTCGAGGCGCTCCGAGGCCGGGCGGTGGTGCTGAGCTTCTTTGCCACTTATTGCCGCGCATGCAAGCGGGAGATCCCCTCGCTCATCCGGCTGACGGAGCGGTTTCCGGACGAGGATCTGAAAGTGCTCCTGATAGCCGACGACTCGCGCGAGGCGCTGGCGGCGTACATTGCCGAGGCCGCGCTCGAGCTGCCGGTGTTGTTGGACGACGGCGAGGTTCACCGTGACTATCGTGTCCGTGGGTTGCCGCGGATGGTGATGATTGGGCGCGACGGGGTCGTGCGGGCGGACTATGAGGGCAAGCCGTCCGCCGCCGAGATGGCCCGGATGATCGCCAGCTTACGGGACTAGCAATCTGGGCGGGCATCGCAGCGCGCAAAGGGCTAGATTCCGGGGCGGCGAAGGCCGTGCTCTCGGAATGCGCTGCGCCACCAGCGGACCCAGCAGTCGGGGCGGACATCGCAGCGTGCCACCGGCGCGGCCCCCACGAGTTGGCGCAAAATTCGTACCGCGTTGTGCTGCAGGTAACCGCCTCGGCTGAGGGCGCGAATCAGCACCGGCACCGCTGGGGGGCTCATCATCTTACCTCGGAAGCGGATGCCCCGCCTTGCGAACCCGAGGCGAATGACCTGCTCCCAGGAGTGGTGCCGATTGTCTAAATAAAAGCGCTGCCAACTGCGTTGCTGGCGTTGCGCCTGGCTCCGCGTGAGGCCTCGGCCCCACTGCCCGGGGAGGTTGTGGTTGGTCAAGTAGGGGAGCGCCCCGGCGGCCGCCACGCGGACCTGAGGCTCGGCCTCCATCAGAGCGTCAATCAGTGGCCGGATGGACTGGGGCCGGCCCGCGGTGCGCAGGGCGTCCGCGGCTGCCGCTCGCAAACGGGGGTGCGCGGCGCTGTCGGAGGCGAAGCGCGGCAAGGCGGCGCCGGGGTTCGTCAGAATCCGCTCGAGGAGCGGAGCGTGGTCGCCCGAGTAGCTCCGCGCCAAAGTGTTGATGAGGCGGGTCGCAAAGTCGAGATCGGGGATCCGCGGCAGGGCGCGGGTGATCGCGTTGTAAGCGGTGGTCTGCCCACGGGAGCGCAAGAACGCGAGCGCCGCGGCGCGAACCCGAGGGTGGTTGTCTTCAAGTCGGCGAGACACTTGAGAGATGGCGTTGTCGGCCTCCAGGCGCTGGAGAAGCTCGATGGCCGCCACTCGAGTCTCGTGTTCGGGTGAGTTCAACTCGTGGACCAGCGCCCGGATGCGGGCCAGCACGAAGGGTCGCGGGTCGGGCACCCAGTCCCAGCGGGGGTGGTAGTCGTGACAACCCTCGAGGGAGTCGTGCAGGCTGCAAAATAGGCGCACATGGAAGTGATCGGAGTGGGGAGCGGCCATGGTCGGCTGCAAGAGGATCTTCTCCGCGCGCAAAACGGCCTCCTCGGGCGCCGCGATGTCGCGGGCGTGCTGCAAGAGCAACTCGCGCAGCCCTGACGAGACGAAGATCCGCTGCACCGGGGCCAGCTCGTCCATCACCAGCGCCTGGACCAGCGCCCAATTACGAGGGAGCGAGAAGAAGCGGTCTCTGTGGGCGCGGCTCACCCCTCGGTCGTCGAAATGTTCAAAGCGCGCCACCTCCAACGGTCGTCCGGCCTCATCATCAACGAAGAACGCCAGATCGAAGTCACGCCCCGCGCGGTGGGAGATCGACCAGGGAATTTGCCCGCCGCCGCGGAAGGAGATGTTGCCGACGATAATCGTGGAGCCGGGAAAACTCTCGGCCACCGCGGCGCCGGCGCGTGTCAAGACTTGATGGACCTCGTCGGTGCCGAAGTTGGTCCGTCGCTGCCCCACGTGCGGGAGAAAGGCATGGTTCGGGCCGGAGAGCGGTAACTCATAAGCATTTCGCAGGGACCCGCCGGCGGGATACCCGATGGAAACCGAACCGTGCGGGCCGCCGTCGGTGCGTTTGACTCCGCCGATGTCATCGAGTGAAGGCGTGATGGGGGGAGGAGGATCGTCGATCAGATCGGCCGGATCGACCGGGTCGACCGGTGGTTCGTCTTCGTCGTCGAGCGGCTTGAAGAGCCGCGTCTCTTCTGCTTCGAGAGGTGAAGGGGAGGGGCGCTCGTCGGGCTCATCGCGTGGCGTCAGCTCTTCAGGGGCACGCTCGCGCCACCCGGCGAGGGAGCCGGGATCGCCTCGCAAGATTCCCCCGAGCACGATGGAGTCGTGCGCGGCGCGTGCCGTGGCGCCGCCGCTCGAGTGGACGGCAATCACGCTCAAAATGACGGTGGCCCCAATCAAGGCCGTCAAAAAGCGTCCAAATACGTTGGAGAAAATCACAGGCATTGTAAAAACTCGGGCGCGGAGACGTCGACTGTGGTCGGCGGGCGCTGCCAGGAGAGTTGCCCGGTCCGCTCGCAGGTGTCGACACAGTTGAGGTTCGCCGCGTTACACGCCTCCCGCGCGACACAAGGGCGCACGCAGGACCGGAAGCGCCGCTGGCAGGCCTCGAAGCATTCCACTAACTCGTGCTCGTCAGGGTTCCGGGCGCGCGCCGACCACTCGCGATACCCGCGCCCGGCCACCGCATGAATCGATCGGGGAGTAAGCCTGCGCTCACCCCGCGCGAGCTTCGCGAGCTCTTGCCGGAGAGGATCACCCGTCGCGAGGACGGCCTCGGCCTCTTCGCGCTCCAGCGCTGCTTTCAAGATAGCGAGCGCCTCTTCCGGGTCGCCGGCGCGAGCTTGGGAGCGCGCTCGGTCGGCCGCGGCCGCAAGCTCGTGGGCCACGATGGCCCGTGCCGCGGGAGGGAGGGCGCTCACGGTCACCTCGAGCGGCGCCCTGAGCAGCCGTCGCAACAAGGTGGCGCCGGCCTCGTGCTCCTCGAGGCGCACAAGGGCGTCAAGCAACTCGAATCCCAGGGCGCTGGTGACCGCGCGCTCCTCGCGCGAGAGAGTGGTCAGCGCATCTCCAAGGCTTGTGAGTTGCGATCCATGGTGCTCGGCCAGCGTGAGCAGCGGTTGGCGGAGCATCGCGCTCTGCTCCGTGGTCGCCGGGAGCAGCCAGTCGACCACGAGCGCGTGGCAATGGCGCGCCGCGGTGGCAAAAAGCGAGCCGGCCGTCGGGGGGATGCGCTCGAGCAACCTCACGAGCCTGGCTATCTCGGCGCGCGGGTCGTCACCCTGGGCGAGGAGGTGGGTCGCGCTCAAGGCGGCGTGAGCCACCAAGAGCGCGTGGACTCGGTCGGCGGCGTGGATTTCCCCGATGACCGGGCGCACGAGGTCTTCGAAGCCCCCGGCGACGGTGGAGTCACGTTGCGCCAACGCCTCTTTGAGTCGTTCGTGGAAGATGGTCGCCGGCCTCTCTTCCACGAGCGCCACGGTGTCGGTGGTGGCCAGTATGAGCCCGTTGTCGGAGGGCCACATGCCGTGGATTGTCTCTCCGGCGATCTCGTCGCCGGGGAGATCGAGGGCCCCCAACGCCAGGATTTCACCGTCGACCACCGAGAGCGAGTACATGCGGGGTGTCGCGCGCTCAACGAGATAGATGACCTGCGCGCTCGGGAGGAGCAAAACCTCGGGCGCGGTGACAGTCAGCGCGCGGCTCCAGACGACCTCTCCGTTCGGGAGGGCGCGCGCTTCCAGTCGGACCCGCCCGTTTTGGGCACGCGGCAGAACCAGCATGTGTCCGCCCAACACCAGCGGGACGCTCGCCAAGCGGGTCTGTTCGTCGAGTAGAGTACGGCCCGAGGCGAGGTTGTGGACCGTGATGTGCGCGGTCTCATCGGAGCGCGCCGCGGCGGAGTCGTAAACTATGAGCGATTCGGCGGCGGGAATCACCTCGCACCCGTCCGGGCCCTGCGAGCAGATGGGGCCTCGCAGCGCGCGGAGCCACTCGCCGTCGTCCTGCTTGAAGATGTCGACTCGTGACTGGCGCCGGTCTTCAGGCGGCACACGGAGAGCGTACACATGATCGCCCGCGCGCCACAGCCGCGCCACGGTCTCTCCGGGGCGACTCTCGGGCAGCGCGACAGTCCAGAGCACGCGCCCCATTGAGGTGCTGATCGCGCTCAGACGTTCTCCCTCGCGATCGCCTGCCAGGATGAGCTCGGGATCCACGTCGACCCGCCCGATGGTTTCGAGGGCCGTGAAGCTCGGCCACGCTTGTCGGCGACCGCGCAAGTTGAGCAGCATGACGGAGTCGGGTGTCTCGTCGAATCCCAGCACCACCGCCCGCTCGGAGTCCACATGGACCGGAGTCAGCTGGCAGACGCCGTCCTCGCGACACCCGAGTGGATAGCTCCACTCCCGGGTTCCGTCGCGCAGCTGGATTATCTCGAGGTCTAGAGCGGTCAGCGCCAGTGTCCGGGGGCCGGGGTGGACGTGGCGCAAGGGCACGGCGCCACGGTCGATCTGCCAGCGCACGAGCCCGGTCCGTGGATCGAGGCTGCGAAGAACACTGGGCGAGGTCTGCAGCACCACATGGTTCTCCCGATTGCCGGCCCACAGCGGCGGGCCGGGCGTGGCCGGCAGGGTGCGGGAGAGCATGAAGACGGTCCCGCTCTCGTGAGCGAGGGCGACTCTGCTCGCCGGAGTTGCAATCATGGCGGCCAGAAGGAGCATCCACGGCAGCGAGCTTGAGCGAATCATGGTGTGCATGCGGTGGTGTAGTGGTGGCAGCGGCCTTGCGAGACGTGGACGCAGCGGCGGTAGGTTTGGTCTGCGGGGTTGAACATGCACTTGCCCGGTGGGGTGCATGTGGTCGTGTAGTGGTGGCAGCGGCCTTGCGAGACATGGACGCAGCGGCGGTAGGTGTCATCCGACGGGCGGAACATGCACTCGCCGGGCGGTGTGCATGCGGTGGTGTAGTGGTGGCAGCGGCCTTGCGAGGCGTGAACACAGCGGCGGTAGGTGTCATCCGACGGGCGGAACATGCACGCTCTGTTCTTGGAGGAAGAGATCGTCTCTGTAACGGTCAATGCCGGGGCCGCGACCAATGGCGTCCCGAGCAACGTGCAAAGCATGGTCAAAATTGCAATCATCTCGGCAACCGCAGTCGAAGTGAGGTCCGGGCCGCCGGGCGCGCTTGCCGGCTCGGTCGTGCCACGCAAACCGTTCAATGGGCCTCGAGGTGACCCGTGGGCACAATGCCCAGTCACCATTGTGCCACGGAGTGAGCAGACGGGCCAAATCCCTCAATCCTCCACCATAATCGTGGGAGTTGCGGGGGAGGTGAATGACGGGCACGATCTCGACAGTGGGGGGAGCTGAGGCGGGGCGGAGAATGGTTGTGCGAGAGCTTCACAAGGACTCGGTCTTGCCCGTGGTCGGGTTGACGGGCGGCATCGCCAGCGGCAAGAGCGCGGTGGCGCGGATCATGGGCGAGCTGCGGGTCCCGGTCCTCGACGCCGATCGCCTGGCGCGTGAGGTGGTGCGGCCGGGGAGCCCCGGGCTCGCGGCCGTCACGGAGCGATTCGGTCAGGGCGTACTCGGAGAGGGCGGCGCGCTCGATCGCGACGCGCTCGCGCGGGTGGTGTTCAGAGATGCCGCGGCGCGGCGGCGCCTGGAGGCGATTGTTCACCCCGCCGTGGCCGCCGCGGCCCGTGAGCGGGCGGCCCGCTACGTGGCCGCCGGCGCCCCCTGGGTGCTCTATGACGCGGCCCTGCTGGTGGAGACCGGCGCTTATCGAGAACTCTCCGCGCTCATTCTGGTGGCGGCGCCCCTGGAGCTGCAGATCGCTCGCCTGATGGAGCGCGATGGGCTCGCGCGCGGAGCGGCTCTGCGGCGTATCGAGGCGCAGCTACCGCTCGAGGAGAAGCGCCGGGTGGCAGACTTTGTAATCGAGAACACCGGCGGGATCGAGGAGCTGCGGAGCGCCGTCACGGCGCTGAAGCAACGAATCGACACGCTCTTCGGCGTCAAGGGATGAAGAAACGCAAGGTGACCGCCACGAGCGCGTCTTCTTGATCCTGGACGTTTTGACGATAACCGACGTCGATTCCCCAGGCACTCGAGATATAGCCGATCCCGGTCGTCACTCGCCGGGCATCGGTGAGCTGGTCGAACTCGAACCCCGTTCGCAAGGCGAGCATTCCGGCCAAAAAGTATTCAAGCCCCAGTCGGTAGATGGGCGTCACGTTGTCTGTCTGGCGGAAATCCAGGACCGTGTCGAATGCGCCCACCAGGCCGCCGTAATTAAACGAAATACCGAGGCCGAGGGAGATGGGCATGGCGGTCCGGTCATCCTGAACTATCACGTTGTAGCCGACCACCCCGATCCTCACCAGATCCATGATCGACAGCAGCGCGCCGACGTCCATGTTGATGGTGTCGATGTTGGCCTCGGGGGTGCGGGAGACCTTGTAGTACTTGAGCCCCGCGCCGAACAGGATGGCCACCGCGCGCGAGCGGTAGCCTGAGGCCAGCGCCACTCTAAGGTGATGGCCCTCATAGGTGTAGCGCCCGCCCATGAACTGATCCGCCTTGGCGTTCGCGTAGGCGTAGGAGAGACCGGCCGAGACGTATTGGTTGGTCCGCGAGTCGGATAGTGAGGCGTGGAAGCCATGGCCGTTTTGCGGGTTCGAATAATCGTAACCGGTCTCGATGGAGTACATCATGAGACCCGCCATCCCGGCCGGGTTGGCGTATAGCGCGGCGGTGCCCGAGCTACTGGAGATCCCGGCGTCGCCACTGCCGAGCATGGCGGCGCTGGCGCCGAAATCGCGAGCCCTTAGGTCTCCTGCGGACAAAAGGAGTCCAAGGAGCGCCGCGATCACTGAGGCCGGCGATAAGCGAGAGATCATAATAGTCACGTCTCCGATGGAGGCTCTTCTCAGGCTTGCGCGTGCCGGAGCGCCCAAAAAACGACCGGCGAGTCGTGCTCCCCGCCCGAACTCTCCGGCCATGATAGACGTACCATCCCTTCACAGGCAAAAAAGCACTTCGGGCTCGGTCGGTTCATACAGCCAAATCGCTGGGATCGCTGGTCCCGAGCGGATAGTTGATGGCTCTCGCGGGCGAGCTATAATCGTCGGTTCGTTCTGAGGAGCGAGCGTGTGGAGGCGCGTGCATAAACAAGCCGTTCTCAGGCGCAGTCCAACGCAGCGCTTACGTCGAGCACTAACTCTTCTGCAGGTGACGCCGCAGATGGGCGTGGATCCGCGCGCGAATCCCAGGATGGGCGGCGATTATGGGGCTGTACCTGGGCTTTCATTTCGGCGAAGATGGGGCGAGAGCAAGGGCGTGGTGTCCGGACGGCGTGGTCGTCGTCTTGTAGCTCGCGTGAGAAAGAGATTCGACGATTTTGGAGTCCAGAGTTGCAGTCCACATTCTTCGCGGCGCGCTGGCGCTAGTCGTTCTTTGCGGTGGGACCGGCGCTTTGCGCGCCGAGTCCGAGAGTGCCGCTCCCGCCGCTGTCCCTATTCGTGACGGCGAGTGGATCGAGTTTCATGGCTGGTGTCCCGACTCCGACTGCTACGCGTACACCATAGTTCGTTTGAGGACGACACGGGCGGGAGAGCGCCGGCACGAGGAGTACCGGATGATCGATGTGCCCGCCCTGGGCCACGCGCGAAGGCGCCCGAGCGCAACTCGCCGTGACGATCTGGTCGCCGCGCCGCTGCCACGGCGGCGCGACTCGCGGCACTCGGTTAGTTTCTTGCTGCCGAGTCGAAGCGCTCCGTTGGATGAGACCGAGAGCCCGCCGGAGGAGGCGACGCTTCAGTTCAGGCTGGCTCTGGAAAGCTCGTTGGGCTATGTGCTTGTGCTGCGCCGCGGTGCCAGGTCTTGGGCGGTGGGCTCCGGGCGTTATGACGAGCCCTATCCTGACACCGACGCGTACGCGTTTTTGTCTCCCGACCGGAGAAAGGTCGCGTTGGTGGTCTTCGGTCAAAAACCCTACCGTTTTCGAGGGGTGGTGCATTTCATGCGCCTCCCGGTGGAGGTTGTTCTCTAGCGAGGGATCCCGGCGATGATCGGTCACCGCTCATGTAAGACTCTGACTCAAAAAAGAGGGTCAGAGCGGCGCCGGGCCAATGCTTGGGGGCGAATTTGAGGCACTTTCATTTACGGCACACCAGGAGCAACGGTTCATGAAATTGGCGGTCATTGGGACAGGCTACGTTGGATTGGTCGCGGCGTGTGGGTTCGCAGAGATGGGTAATGACGTCGTCGGAGTCGATATCGACGAAGAGAAGGTGCGGCGCTTGCGCGATGGTGAGTTGCCGATCTACGAGCCGGGCCTGGAGGAGCTGCTGGCGCGCGGGATTCAGCAGGGGCGGCTCTCGTTCTCCACCTCACTGGCCGAGGCCGTTCGCGCTTCGGAGATGATTTTCATCGCGGTTGGGACGCCGTCCAACGAGGATGGCAGCGCTGACCTCAGACACGTCGAGGAGGTGGCCCGGAGCATCGCTCATGCCATGGACGGCTACCGGGTGGTTGTCGTCAAGAGCACTGTCCCCATCGGAACCTGCGACCGCGTCCAAAAGATTCTCGCGGACGAGAGCGACTATCCCGCCGACGTGGTCTCCAACCCGGAGTTCTTGAAGGAAGGGGCGGCCGTTGATGACTTCATGTTTCCAGACCGAGTGGTGGTCGGGACCGGTTCGCCCCGGGCGCGCCAGGTGATGGAGGAGCTTTACGAACCTTTTTTGCGGACCGGCCGGCCGGTCATCTTCACCAGCATCCGCTCTTCCGAGATGATCAAGTACGCCGCCAACGCGATGCTCGCCACCCGCATCTCTTTCATGAACGAGATCTCCAATCTCTGCGAGCGGGTAGGCGCCGATGTCAATGACGTGCGCAAGGGGATTGGCTCCGATCCGCGCATCGGAGCCAAGTTCTTGTTCCCTGGAGTTGGTTTTGGCGGTTCCTGTTTCCCCAAGGATGTTCGCGCGCTCATGGAGAGCGCGCGGCGCTGGGGGCGACCAATGCGGGTGTTGGAGGCGGTGCATGATGTCAATGAGGCTCAAAAAGAGGTGCTCGTCGAGAAGATCTTGAGCCACTTCGACAACCGTTTGAGCGGATGCGCCATCGCCATTTGGGGGCTGGCCTTCAAGCCGCGCACTGACGACATGCGCGAGGCGCCGAGCCTGGTCATCATCAAGCGTTTGCTGGAGCGCGGTGCGCGGTTGAAGGCGTTCGATCCCGTCGCAGGGCACGAGGCGCGAAAGCGCCTCGGGGATGAGGTCGAGCTCTCCGACAATGCCTACGCAGCGCTTCAGGGGGCCGAGGCCCTGGCCATCGTCACGGAATGGAACGAGTTTCGCAATCCGGACTATGCGCGGATGAAAGAGCTGATGGCACGCCCCGTCATTTTCGACGGCCGCAATATCTACGAGCCGGCCAAGATGCGAGAGCGGGGGTTCGTCTACTACGCCATGGGGCGCGGTTGATGTCGGATACGGGGGGCTCCTCTGGACAAACCCTAATTCCCCATCAAACCGAGCACCGAGCGGGTGGATTCCGGTGCAGGTGGGGAATTAGGGACAAAGGGGAGGTGGAGATCTTGAGCGAACCAAATGATTGGCAGGCGCGCTTCGTGAGGGCGCTCGAGGTCGAGCGGCGGTTGGCGCCGCGCTCGGTGATTGCCTACGAGCGCGATCTCAGAGGTCTGGCCGAGTTCTTGAGGCATCATGAGCGGGGCCCGATGACTCTCGTGGAGGCGGATCGCGCCGCGCTGCGAGATCATCTGAGCGCGTTGGACGAGCACGACGCGCCCTCTACGATTGCCCGCAAGCTTTCGTCGATTCGCTCCTTTTACCGGTTCTTGCAGCGCGAGGGGGGGCGTGACGACGATCCGGCGGCGACTCTGCGGAGCCCAAAACAGCCGCGCAAGATCCCCACTGTTCTGTCGGCGGACGACACGACGCGACTGATCGAGCGCCCCAAGGCCGACCCCCCGCTCGGTCTCCGCGATCGGGCGCTGTTGGAGCTGCTCTATGGGGCCGGGCTGCGGGTCAGTGAGGCGGTGGCGCTCGATCTCGGCGACGTGGAGCTTGAAGAGCGCCAGGTGAGGGTGCGCGCCGGCAAGGGGCAGAAGGATCGGGTCGTGCCGATCTGCGAGCCGGCGCTGCGGGCGATCCGGCGCTGGCTGCGACTGCGCCCCGAACTCGCTGCTCGCGCCGCTGCAACACGCCCGGGCGATCTTGGCGCATTGTTTTTGAACTGTCACGGGGGGCGTCTCTCCGTGCGGGCGGTGCGGACTCTGGTTGGGCGCCACGGACTCGGTGCCGGCGTCGTCTCGTCGGTCCATCCACACGCGCTGCGGCACTCCTACGCGACACACTTGCTGGACGGAGGGGCGGAGCTGAGGCACATTCAAGAGCTGCTCGGGCACGCGAGTCTCGGGACCACCGAGCGCTACACGCGGGTCAGTCTCGCGCGGCTCGCCGAGGTCTATGACGACGCTCATCCGCGTAGTCGACGGAGGACCTCCTCCGCGCCCCACGGATCCGGTGGTCCCATCTCTGAGAGTTCGAAGGAGAGTTAGTGACGATGTTCGATTCATTGGCAAAAGCTGCGAGAGACGGTCAAGCGAGCTTGATGCGCGGGACCACTATTTTGGCGGTGCGCCATGCCGGTGAGGTGGTTCTGGTGGGCGACGGACAGGTGAGCCTGGGGGCGACGGTCGTCAAGCGGAGCGCCGTCAAGATCCGGCACTTGCACGACGGCAAGGTGCTCACTGGGTTCGCGGGGGCCACCGCCGATGCGTTCACTTTGTTCGAGCGTTTCGAGACCAAACTCAAGGACTACAACGGAAACCTGATCCGTTCGGCGGTTCAGCTCGCCAAGGACTGGCGCTCCGACAAGGTGCTGCGCCGGCTGGAGGCGAGCATGATCGTGGCCGACCAGGAGACGACTTTGCTCCTGACGGGCAACGGCGACGTGATCGAGCCGGACGATGGGCTTTTGGCCGTCGGCTCCGGGGGTAACTATGCCCTGGCCGCGGCGCGTGCGCTAATGCGCCACGCGCCGGAGCTGTCGGCCCGCGAGCTGGCGCTCGGCGCCATCGGCGTGGCGGCCGAGCTTTGTGTCTTCACCAACGACGAGTTCATAGTCGAACAGCTCTCGGGCGACTCCCCGAAACTTGCCGGCGAGGAGAGCCCTCGCCGACCGAGCGGTGGGGAATGAGCGCGCCCGTTTCGGCGGCACCGCTCATCGCTGAGATTGTTGAAGCAAGGAGAGGTAATGGCAGAGATAGACGAGACCGCGGGGGTCTTCACTCCTCGTGAGCTGGTGAGCGAGCTTGATCGCTACATCATTGGTCAGCGCGAAGGGAAACGGGCGGTGGCGGTGGCGCTGCGCAATCGTTGGCGTCGCCAGCAGCTCACTCCTCCGATCCGCGACGAGATCATGCCGCGCAACATCATCCTGAAAGGGCCCACCGGGGTTGGGAAGACCGAGATCGCGAGGCGGCTGGCCAAGCTAGTCAAAGCACCATTCGTCAAGGTCGAGGCCTCCAAGTTCACCGAGGTGGGCTATGTGGGGCGAGACGTCGAGTCCATCATTCGCGACTTGACCGAGATGGGGATCGGCATCGTGCGCGAGGAGGAGCGGCGTCGAGTCGAGGTGCGGGCCGCGAAGCTCGCCGAGGAGCGGGTGTTGGATCTGTTGCTGCCGAGTGCGCCGAGCAAGCCCGGCGTGCCGGCTTTGTCGAGCGCGACAAGCGACGAGAGCCCTGAGGACGCCGAGAGTGAGCCCGAGGCCGAGGAGAGCCGGGCGCGAACGCGCGAATGGTTGCGAAAGAAGCTGCGTGCCGGTGAGCTGGACGACCGACGAGTTCAGATCGAGGTCCAGAGTTCGCGGTTCCCGGCGGTAGAGATATTCAGCTCGGCCGGAATGGAGGAGATGGACATCCAGTTCAAGGACATGTTCGGCAGCATGTTTCCGAAGCAGACCAAGCGCCGCAGTGTGACCGTACCCGAGGCGATCGAGTTTTACGTCAAGGAGGAGAGCGAGCGTCTGATCGACATGGACTCGGTCACTCGGGTCGCCATCGAGCGAGTTGAACAGTCGGGCATCGTGTTCCTGGACGAGCTTGACAAGATCGCGGGTCGCGAGTCCGGCGCGCATGGCCCTGATGTGTCGCGTGAGGGGGTGCAGCGCGATATCCTCCCCATCGTCGAGGGCTCCACCGTCAATACCAAGTATGGACAGGTGAGGACCGACCACGTCCTGTTCATCGCGGCGGGGGCGTTTCACATCTCGAAGGTCAGCGATCTCATCCCCGAGCTGCAAGGACGCTTCCCGATCCGGGTGGAACTCTCCTCGCTCGACAAGGATGACTTCAGGCGGATCCTCACCGAGCCGGACAACTCGCTCATCAAGCAGTACACCGCGCTGCTCGGCACAGAGGATGTTAATCTCGAGTTCAAGGACTGCGCGCTTGACGAGATCGCCGAGATCGCCCATGAGATCAACCAGCGGATGGAAAATATCGGGGCGCGTCGTCTCGTGACCGTCCTCGAGCGTCTGCTCGAGGAGCTGTCATTTGACGCTCCCGAGATGAACGGAACCCATTTGGAGATTGATCGTGCGATGGTCCGGGAGCGCCTCGCCGAGATCGCTTCCGATGAGAATCTCAGCCGGTACATTCTCTGATGACGACTCAGCCGGCGCATGTGCGGCTCCTCTTTCGGGCGTTCGAGTCGGCCGTCGGGCTCTCTGCCGGAGGTGCTCAAGTCGGCCGGGACGCCGAACCGGATGGTTTTGATGTGCGATGAACTCGCCTCGCGGCGCGAAGAGTTGGAAAAGCTTTGGCGTGTGACCTCCGCCGATCCGGCCGAGCTAAGGCTACGCCTGTTGGCCGCCGACACGGCCGAGCGATCGGTGGTGCGCTCAAGGCTGCTTTCGGCGCTCGATCTCGCGCTCAGCACTTTGGCTGAGAAGAGCGAACTGATCGGCGCCGCCACCGCACGCTCCTCGGAGCCGGTGATTGAGCTGGTGCCGGAGCCACTCCCCCCACCCGTGCCTCCTGTCGAGCCGGATCCCGAGCCGGAGCCGGATCCCGAGCCGGAGCCGGAACCCGAGCCGGAGCCCGAGCCGGATCTCGAACTCTTGCCGAGCGGTGCGCTCGGCTGGAACTTGGAAGTGGAGCTCTTGTACAACGACGTGTTGCGGCTGTTTGGTTTGGGCGATACCGACGGTGCGCTCGTGTCACTCGAGCGGTTGCTGTTCCTGGCCCCGGACGACGAGCAGATCCGCGACTTCTGGACCGTCAACGAGGCCAAGCTGGTGCAGATCTACGAGGGCTTGATGGGGCCGTGGAGTAAGGTGCTCAGTCGTCACGACTCCTCCCTCGCGCCCCGGCTGTTCAAGGAAGACGACAGGATCAAGGCCATCGCGCGCTTGATCGACGGACAGCGCACGTTGGACGAGGTGCTCGACGAGAGCGATTTCAGCAAGCTCGAGACCTGCGCCGTCGTCAATCAACTCATTCGAGCCAAGCTCGTGGTCTGAACCATCAACTCACCGTGGCGCGGGCACTCCCGAGGCCCGGAGGTGCAGAGTCAAGGTGAATGGGATGCTTTTGCTCACCGATTGCCCTCGTGACACGGTCCCCGAAGTTTTCGGCTCGTTGGAGCCAGGCCTGCCCGAGGAGCTTCCACCCGGCGAGCGTGTCTTGTGGGAGGCACTCGGCGGTGCGCGGCGCTTCTGGCGCGCTCGCGCTCCGAAGGGCTTCGAGTCGCCGTGGCGGCGGCTCCTGATGGTTCGCGCGGCGCCGCGCTCACAGCTCGCCGCTCTGTATGAGCTGTTGGCGCGGGACGAGAAGTTGCCGACTCCCATTGCCGCGTGCGCGCTCTCAGGGGATGGCTTTGTTGGGCTGCGGGGGCGGCCGTGGTGCGCGGTCGAGGGCAACTTGCACCTTGTCGCCGGAATGCGGCCCAAGAGGCCGGCCGTCGAGTTTGGAGCGGCGCTCGTCGCGTTGCCGGCGGTGGCGACAGCCGAGGCGGTGAGTGAAGCGACCGGTGGGAGAGTCGAACTCTCAATCAAGTGGGTCAACGACTTGTGCGTCGGGCCGCGCAAAATGGGCGGGGTCCTCTTGAGGACCGCGCTCACTGCCGGCAGCGTGGACAGCGCGGTCGTCGGGGTCGGGCTGAATGTGGCCGCCGCGCCGGCGATCCCTTCGACGCCATGCACTCCCGTGACAGGGTGCTTGCGGGAGCTCTTGGAGGAGGGGTTGCCGTCGACCGGCGCGCTTACGATGGCGCTTCTGGCGGCTATCGCGCGGCGCCATGACGAGCTCGTCGAGAACGGACCGGAGGCCCTCCTCTCGTCCTACCGGGCGCGCTCGTTGGTGCTCGGACGGCATGTGAGGATCTGGCCCGAAGAGGAGACGTTTGCGCTTCGCTCCGGGCAGCTTGATCCCGAGCCGTTGGTGTCCGGCAAGGTGATCGAGATCGGCGACGATCTGTCACTTCGACTGGAAGGACGATCAGAGCCAGTGGTCCGCGGTCGGTTGGCGATCTGTCAAGCGTAACCTCGGTCCCCCCGCGTTTTTTGCTCCTCGCGGTTTGGGTTTGGTAAACTCGAGCGTGGTCGGCGTCTCAACTGCCGGCGGATAGTCGAGAGTAAGTCCCGATGGGCATTCAAATAGTACGCAATGCCGACCTGAGTCTCTGTCGCACGAAACCCAAGGTTGCGCTCGTGCTCGCCAGCGGTGCGGTCTCCGGCGGGGCATTCAAGATCGGTGGCTTGATTGCGCTCAACCGCTATCTGAAGAACCGCAAGGTGACCGACTTCGATATGTATGTCGGGATCTCGGCGGGGTCGCTTTTGGCAGGGCCCCTGGCCGCCGGCATTCCGCCCGAGGAGATGCTCAAGAGCCTGTACGGTCGCTCCAGGCGGATCTCGCGTCTGCGAGTGCGCGATTTTTATCATCCGAACCTGAGCGAGACGGTCTC
This sequence comes from Bradymonadales bacterium, assembly GCA_003559575.1. GTDB lineage: Bacteria > Myxococcota_A > UBA9042 > PWKZ01 > PWKZ01 > PWKZ01. The sequence goes on from PWKZ01000220.1 coordinate 18,409, forward strand.
CAAACTCTGGTCTTTCGGGCGCGACGCGGTGGGGTTCTATCCGGCCATCACCTCAGGGCTGGCCGACTACCTGAAACACAACTACAAGGAGATCTGGGCGCGAATCGGCGACTACGCCCGCCATCCCGACCTCGAGAACCTCGAGCGCATTCTGCGGCCGATGATCCGGTCGGTGGGCCAGAAGACCAACCTCCCCAACGCCGGGACCTACATCCCCGGAGGGTTGTTCGACAACCAACCGCTGGAGCGCTACATCCGCGAGAACTTGGAGCGCAACAGGCTACCCAATAATTTTAGGCTGCTGCGCCACTTCAGGCGCCGCGATCTCTACATCAGCGCCACCTCGCTCGACACCGCCGACGAGGTCGTCTTCGGGCCCGACGCGCGCTGTGACATTACAATCGCCGAGGCCGTCATGGCCTCGAGCGCGGTTCCCTTGTTCTACCGGCCTGCGCGTATTCGTGGTGAGGACTTTCTGGACGGCGCGGTTCGTACCACCGCCAATGTGACGTTCGCCGCCGCCAAGGGCGCCGACTTGATCATCTGTTACAACCCGTTTAGACCGTTCCGCCACAGCGAGATGCACAAGCTCCTGCCGCAGTTTCACAACCTTGGCGATCTCGGTGTGTTCACCATTTTGAGCCAGGCTATCCGCACCATGCTGCACTCGCGGCTGATGCTGAGCATCGAGTCCCTCGCGCGCGATCCCGACTTCAAGGGCGATCTGATCCTGATCGAGCCGCTCGAAGAGGACGCCGAGTTTTTCTCCATCAATCCGCTTGCCTTCTGGCGGCGCGCCGAGTCGGCGCAGCACGGTTTCGCCACAGCCAAGAAGCTGTTTGAAGAGAATCACAGGGAGCTCACGGCCGTGTTCGAGCGCTACGGAATTCGTCTCGACTTGCGGACGTTGAGAATGAGTGGCGAGAAGCTCTCCGAGGCGCGCCTGAATGAGCAGGAGACCCTCAACCTGCTGGAGCAGCCGAGTATCCCCCGTCGCCTTCACATGCGCTGAATCTTGACCGGATCTCCGATCCGCGCTCCCGTGCGGCCGGCGGCGGACCCCTCCCTGACGCTCAATTCGATGGTGTCTTTGCTGCCGACAACCGCCAACCACTGGCCGACCTCCACGTCGGCGTAGGACCAAGAGATCCCGGAGATGGTCTGCTCTTTGAAATCGACTCGCAGGTTGCCGAGCGCCGCGCCGGCGGGCAGCGTCTCGATCGTGACGTTGGTCACAAGGTTGCCGAATCTGTCGATCGCGATCACCTCGCCGCGCACATACCCCGGCCCGGTGGCGACCTTGGGGTCCGGCAAGCGGCGCGGCTCGTGGGGAGGGCCAAGCTCTTCGGGCGCCAAAAGCCCCGCGGCGAGAGCGGCGGCGGTCGGTGCCAAAATGTCGCGACCGTGAAAGGTGCGGCTCACGTTGGGGAGATTCAGATCGTCGCGTTCCAGCCGCCAGGCTGGTGAGTTACAGCCGATGACATTGCTCAGGACACCGTTATCCGGGGCGAGAAAGAGCTGGCCGTAGGCCAGGGCGGCGATTATGGCGCGGCGGGTGCCGACACCGGGGTCGATCACTGCCACATGGACGGTACCCGGCGGGAAATAAGGGCAAGCGTTGGCCAGTGTGTGGCTCGCGGTGCGGATGTCCTGGGGAGCGATGTCGTGGCTGAGATCCAGCACCCGCGCCTGCTCGAAGCGCGCCAAAATGACCCCCTTCATCGCGCCGACGTAACCGTCAATGGTGCCGAAGTCGGTGGTCAGGGTGACCACTCCGTTGGCCTCGAATCCCCCCTCGCGAACCATGATTTGCCTCCGTCAATCTCTCGAACGACTTAAAACCATTATGTTCCAGAAGCTTGCGCAAAAGCAACAACATGTGAGTGCAGACGAATTAGTGCTCGACGTAAGCGCTGCGTAGGACTGCGCCTAAGAACGTCTTGCACATGAACGCGCCTCCACACGCTCGCTCATCAGAACGAACCGACGATAATGAAGCCGGGGGTCAGCTTGTCCGTCCAATGATCGTTGGATATGCTTCGATCCCGAGTCGTGCCGACGCGGGCGTTGCTTGGTCGACACGAAAAAAACGGCACAGGGAAGGGTGGTGGATGCCAATGGTCGAGCATCGCGTCTCCAGGCGAGCTTTGAAAGCCGGTCCGGTCTTGCTGACATTGGCGCTGTTGCTCCCGGCGACGGTTGTGTCGGCATCCAATATCAGCTTTGGCTCAGGCGACGGGGAGGTCTCCGTGCGCCACATGGCGCCCATGAAGAACCCTTCGGGGGCGTTCTCCGACAAGTACACCGTCGAGGCCCGCTTCCGCGACGGCGGAGAATATTATTTCTCCATTCACCACAGCAGTTTTGGAATTGGTGAGCCGACCTTTGAGGTGGTCTCGCGCTACCGCGCGCCGGATGGCGAGGAGTATCGGACACGCCAGACTCTCGGGCGTGGTCGCTTTTCGGTGGAGGAGGGCGCGACGCTCGATCTGCGGATGGGGCGCCACAGGCTGAGCGGCACTCCTGAACGGTGGACCATTGTCGCCGAGAGCGACGAGATCTCGACCGAGCTCACGTTCCGGCCTCTCGTTCCGCCGTGGCGTCCGGGCAGCGGGCGCGCGCATTTCGGTTCAGGGTATTTGGATCAGACGATCCTCGCCGGCCGTGCCGCGGTCAAGGGCACTATCCGGCTAAATGATGAGACCACCCTGGAAGTGACCGGGACCGGTTATGCGCTGCATTCTCATTCAGACATGGCGCTTCACGATCTTGCCCGGCGAATGCTCGGATTCCGCTCTGAGCGGGGCCCCCTCGTCTTCTACTTCCGCGAGATCGAGCCGGTGGCTCGCCTGAACAGCGAGCCGGTCCGGTGGCTGTATGTGGCGCGGCAGGGCGAGATCGTTTTCCAAAGCACCGACTTTTCGCTCACCCACGGCGACTTCAAAACCGACATGGAGCACGGCAACCGCTACCGTGTGCCACGCTCGGTGCGCATCGAGGCGCGGGAGGGAGAGCGGGTGTTCACGGCGGTCATGCGGACCACGAAAAAGCGCTGGCGCACTGATCGCCTCGAGGAGTTGTCGTCCGTTGAGCGGGCGGTGGCCTCACGTTTCGCCAAGCCGGTGGTCTACTCCTACGAGGCGGCCTTCGAAGCGCGTTTGACCTCGGAGGGCGAGGAGGAGAGTTTCCGAGGGCGCGGCGTCTACGAGGTCGATCACGTCAACAAGTAGTTTCAACCCGGGCAACCGTCGCCGACGGATGGTTGGACAGTGTCTGGTGGCGGGCCCGGCGCTTGACGTGGGATGTGTCCAGGGCTAAGTTCACGGTAGTCGCGAAGGGCGCGTTCTAGTCCTCGCCCGCTCCCTGCCTGGAGCTTGGTCGATGCGGTGGGACGGGCCCGTGCCCGCCTGGGGAGACGGTGCCCATGATTGAGCCTCTTGGTGCTCGCCGACAATGGCGCATGGTGATATGGCTTTTGCTGGCTCTTTTAGGCGCGCTTGGGCTTTTGGGCCACGCCGCGCGTGATTCGGCGGCGCAACCGTCACTGCCGCGCTTTATCCCACTCCCCGATTTGAATGAGAAAGACCCACCGGCCGACGAGATCCCGGATTCAGACGATCCCGAAGCCGCCGGCTCCCCCGAAGGGTCTGAAGACGAGGACTCGCGGAGCGAGGTGGGCGAGCGCTTTGGTCCTTCCATCCGCGAGTTCCCTTTTTCAGGGGGTGAAGGTCAACGGATAATCGTGGTGGAGATCAAGGACGTCATCGACCTCGGGTTGGCCCCGTTCGTCGAGCGTCAGCTCGCCGCCGCGGCCGAGGCCGGCGACGTGGTCGCCTTCATCTCCGAGATCGACACTCCCGGGGGACGGGTCGACGCCGCCATGCGCATCCGAGACGCGCTCTTGAGGAGCAAGGTGCCGACCATCGCGTTCATCAACACCCAGGCGATCTCCGCCGGGGCGCTGATCGCATATGCCCACGACCACATCATCGTCGCCGAGGGAGGGTCGATGGGGGCTGCCACCCCTGTCCAGATGGGCGGCACCGGTCAATCAGAGCAGGTGGACGAGAAGATGGTCTCCTACATGCGCAGCGCCATGCGCGCCACGGCCGAGGCCAAGGAGCGCGACGGCGATCTGGCCGAGGCGATGGTCGACCGGACAATCGTCATCGACGAGGTCAGCCCCGAGGGGAAGCTCTTGACCGCCAGCACTCGTCAGTTGTTGGCCTGGGGGATCGCCGACGCGCAGGCCGATAGCTTTGATGAGATGCTCGCGGTGGCCGATCTGGGCGCCGCTCGCATCGAGCGGCCTACCCTCAGTTGGGCCGAACAGTTAGCGCGCGTTCTGACCCACCCGGTGGTGGCCTCGCTGCTCATGTCGCTTGGGTTCCTGGGCCTTTTGATGGAGCTCTACTCACCCGGCTTCGGTTTCCCCGGTATTCTGGGGCTCGTCTGTCTCGTGCTCTTCTTCGCGGGCCATATGATAGTCAAGCTGGCCGGGCTGGAAGAGCTTTTGCTGTTCCTTGTGGGGCTCGTCCTGATCGGGGTCGAAGTCTTCGTCACCCCCGGGTTTGGGGTGCTTGGGGCGCTTGGCGCCGTCGCCTTGCTGATAAGCCTCGTGCTGTCGCTCATCGGGCTCCCAATCAGCGTTTCGTTCGACACCGGGGCGCTTCTCACCGCGGTCGCGCGAGTCGGCCTGGCGGCGATCACCACGCTGGTGGGGGCGTTTGTGGCCTTGCAATTCCTGCCTCGCAGCCGGCGCGTCCGGCGCCTGGTCCTCACCTCATTCGTGGGTGAGCCACAGCCGGCCGCCGCGGGAGACGCCCGTGTCTCCGCACGCGGCTCGGCGTCGGTCGAGCGTCCGAGCGACACCACCGCCTCGGCGGCGCTGGTGGGGGCCCGCGGGAAGACCACCACCGCGCTGCGGCCCGGCGGGCGCGCGGAGATCGCCGGGCGACGATACGATGTGGTCTCACTCGGGGATTTTATCGACAAGGGCGTCGAGGTGCAGGTCGTCGAGGCGAGCCCGATGCGGGTCGTCGTGCGCCGCCGCCGGGACGCCTCTGGACAAGCATAGGAGGGGCGGGGAGACGGATGGAGAATTTCCTGTTCTCGGCTGGTCTGGTCGTGATAGGTTTGTTGCTGCTGGCGGTCGAGTTCTTTGTGATCCCCGGTTTCGGCTTCGCGGGAGTCGTCGGCACGGCGTTGGTCTTCGGAGGCACGTTTGTGGCCTGGACTCAGCTCGGCCCAACCATCGGGGTGTTGATGCTCGGAGCCTCGGTGACCGTCGCGATGATCTTCATCTGGCTCGTTATTCGCTCACCGGCCGCGCGACGGATGGTACTCTCTGATCATGTCAGCGGAGATTCGGTGGATCATGACGGCCTGAAGGGCTTCGTGGGGCGCCTCGGGGTGGCCGAGACCGACCTGCGCCCTTCGGGGACCGCTACCTTTGACGATGATCGCCACCATGTTATGACGGATGGCGAGTACATAGTTCGGGGGACCCCGGTGGAAGTGGTGCGAGTGAGCACCAACACGCTGGTCGTCGTCCGAGTAGAGCATGAAGTAGATGAACCGGATTCGGATAAAACTGGCAGCTAAGGCTGCGGGGGAGGACCATCCATGTTGCACTCGATCGTATTTTGGGCTCAGGTAGGGAGTGAGCTTCCCATACTCCTGGCGTTCGCGGCGCTCGTCGTTATCGTCGGGCTGTTTTTCTATTTCGTCCCGGTGCGGCTGTGGGTTGCCGCCTGGTCGGCCGGCGCCCACGTCTCGATCTTTACGCTGATCGCCATGCGGCTGCGCCGGGTGCGTCCTTCCGATATCGTCGAGCCGTTCATCAGCGCCAAGAAGGCCGGCCTCGATATCAGCACCAACGAACTCGAGAGCCACTTCCTGGCCGGGGGACGAGTCCAGGTGGTGGTCAACGCGCTCGTGTCGGCCTCGAAAGCCAACATCGATCTCGACTTCAACCGCGCCGCGGCCATCGATCTCGCCGGCCGCGATGTCTTCCAGGCCGTGCAGATGAGCGTCAACCCGCGGATCTTCGAGACCCCCAGGGTGGCGGCGGTGGCCAAGGACGGTATTCAGTTGACGGCGGTCAGCCGCGTCACGGTGCGCGCCAACCTCGCCAAGCTGGTGGGTGGCGCCGGTGAAGAGACCGTGGTGGCCCGTATCGGCGAGGGGATCGTGACCACCATCGGTTCTTCGGTCAGCCACAAAGAAGTGCTCGAGAACCCTGATCGCATCTCCAAACTGGTGCTCGAGAAGGGGCTCGACACCGGCACCGCGTTCGAGATCTTGTCGTTGGACATCGCCGACGTGGACGTTGGGACCAACATCGGCGCCAAGCTCCAGACCGAGCAAGCCGAGGCCGACAAACAGATAGCCCAGGCGCGCGCCGAGAGCCGCCGCGCGATGGCGGTGGCCGAGGAGCAGGAGATGAAGGCCCGTGTCCACGAGATGCGCGCCGAGGTGATCCGCGCCGAGGCCGAGGTGCCGCGGGCGATAGCCACCGCGCTGCGCGAAGGTAACATCGGCGTGATGGACTACTACGCGCTCAAGAATATTCAGGCCGACACCCAGATGCGCGACAGCATCTCGCAGGCGAGCGGTCCTGACGAGTCGACGAAGAGCTAGGAATCGGGGGGCGTATGCGAGATGAGCGAGACACGCAGTCGCGCTCCGTCGGGCTAGGCGGCGAGGCTTTCACCAACTCGCGGCGTTTCCTGGCGCGCTACGTCTGGTCCATGATCCTGGCGCCGCCGGTGGGTCTCGGCCCCGGCCGGGCCCACCGGTTCGAGCCCATCGCCCGCCGGCGGCGGTTGGTTCACCACCCCGGGCCGCCGCTCGGGATGTTGCTCAAACCTCCACCACGGACCGAGGCGGCCCCCTCCAAGAGGTCGTCACGGGAGGATCGATGATCCTGCTCGAGTCCATCAACGTCGCCACCTGGGTCTCCTCCGCCGATTGGGGAGACGTGCTGGCGATCTTCGTGGGGCTCTTGATCTACCTCCTCTCCTTCATCTTCAAGAGAGCCACCGACGCCAAGAAGGGGGGGCAACCCGCCCCGGAGGAGTTCGATGAGAGCGATTATCCCGAATTGCCCCAAGAGCTAATGCCCGAGGAGGAGCCGCAGGAAGCTTTCGAGCCCGACTACAGCGCGGGTGGGGAGACCGCGGGGCAAGCCGCGGCGCAGCTTCGCGCCACCTCGTTGCGCGCCGAAGCCCTCGAGTTAAATCGCCGGATCGATCGGCTGAGCCAGGTGGGTGCCGAGCGGGATGAGCTTCGGTTCATCGTCGCCAAGCTCGAAGGGCGGCTCAAACCTCGTTGCAAGCAATTCGATTCGACACTCCAGAGCCTCGTGCGGCACGCAACGGAGCAGCCCGACGATCTCATCTCAGGGGTGTCGCGCATCGAGCGCGGGGTGGCCGAGTTGAGGGCCGTCGTCGACTACCTCGAGACGACCGCCCGCGAGCGTCTCCTCCCGGAGCGGGCCGTCTCTTTAGGCCGGCTCGACACCTTGTGCGACACCGTCCTTCAGCCGGGCTATCGCTCCTTGGCCCGCGCCGCGGGCCTCGGCAGGCAGCTTCAGCCGCTTTTTACCTACAACCCCATCCCGGCCGAGGTGATCCCACTGGTCGCGGCGCTGGGGCTGCTGCCGATTCGGGTCGAGCGGACCCGGATAGGGAAGATGCACGAGATAGTCTCGCTGATGACCGCCGTCATCGCCTCGCTTCTCGAAGCGCTGCCGAGGCTGGACGCCGAGGTGCGCCACGTGTTCTCTAATCCAGCGCAACAAAGCGAGAAGCTGGCCCGCATGATCGGCACGCCGAGCGCGCCGAGCGACGCGTTGCCGCCGTGGTATCGGGTGGTGTTCGCCGACGTGATCGCCGCAATGTATCTCGGGCCGCACTACTTCTTGAGCCTCGCCGCCAAGGACAAACGCGGCGAAGATCTCTGGCAGGTTTACCGCCCCGAGCCGGTGGGGGCGCAGTCGCCAAAGCCCGAGCCGTTGCCCGCGAGTCGGAGGTTGTGGGCGCCGGCGGTGGCTTCGCTGGCGAAGGGGAGCGACGATCCCGCCGTCGCGCCGCGCTTCGACGAGTGGCGGGAGCAAGTCGGGGTCGGCCTCCTCGAGACCTCCGAGGGCGACAAGGTGGTGCCGCTCGACGACTCCGCCCGCGAGCTGTATTTCCGAACTCTGGCGCTTCTCGGCCACCGCTTTCAATCGTTGCGGGGCGCCTCACTCCCCTCCCTCGAGTCCCTGGCCATCCGTCGTCCACACGATGAGCGCGCCGAGCGCAAGGTGCGTGAGTTGCATAACGAGCAGCGCCTGCCCGATGGTCCGGTGGAGGAGATCCTGCGCGCGGCGCTGCGCGCCGAGGTGTTGACTCCCGCCGTCGGCCGCTCGGTCACCGCGGCGTTGATGGCCGGGGTTGCGCGAACCCGCGCGCGAGCAAAGACAGAGGCCGACGCAACCGACGAGCTCAACTTCAGTCGACCGTCGCCCTCCCTTTTGGCTGATGCCATCGCCTTCCAGGCGATCTTCGACGAGCGATGACCGTGGCTCGTGGTCTCGCGCGCACCTGGTGCGAGGTTGACCTCGCGCGGCTCAGGGCGAACACCCAGGCACTGTTGGGCCTCCTGACGCCCACGACGAAGTTGGCGGCGGTGGTCAAGGCCGACGCATACGGCCACGGGTTGTCGCTGGCGGCGCGCGCGTTCGTGGCGGGCGGGGCTCACTGGCTGGCGGTCGATTCGCTCGAAGAGGCAGAACGGTTGAACGCCGCCGGGTTCGATCAACCGACGCTGGTGATGGGCTGGCTCCCTCCCGAGGCTTATTCCGAGGCGGTGCGCCTTGGGGTGCGGGTGGTGGTCTATGATCGCGAGACGATAAACGGCCTCGCCCGGGCGGCGGAGGGTTTGAAGCGTACGGTGCCGGTCCACTTGAAGCTCGAGACCGGCAACAACCGCCAGGGAGTGCGGCTTGACGAGGCGCTCGCGCTGGCCGCGCAGATTGCGCGCAGCCCCGGGGTCGTGCTGGAGGGGCTGAGCACTCACTTCGCTGACATCGAGGACACCACCGACCACACCTTCGCGCGCCGCCAGCTCGAGCTGTTTCAGGAGAATTCAGAGCGGCTCGGGGCGGCCGGCCACCGACCTTCGATGGTCCATGCGGCCAACTCGGCGGCAACTCTCTTGTGTCCGGAGAGCCACCTGAACCTGGTGCGCCCCGGCATCGCGAGCTACGGGATGTGGCCGTCACGCGAGACTTTCATCTCGGCGCTGATGGGCAGGAACGAGCGCGTCGTGCTTTCACCGGCGCTCACCTGGAAGACACGCATCGCCCAAGTGCGGGCGGTGGCGGCCGGTGAGAGCATCGGCTATGGACGGACGCATCAAGTGACCCACCCCATTCGCCTCGCGGTGCTGCCGGTCGGCTATTACGATGGGTATGATCGACGGCTTTCGAATCTCGCCTATGTGCTGGTGGGTGGGCGGCGGGCGCCGGTTCTCGGGCGAGTTTGCATGAACATGGTCATGGTCGACGTGACCGACATCCCCGGCGCCGCGGCGGGCCATGAGGTGGTGCTGCTCGGAGAGCAGGGATCTGAGAGGGTCAGCGCCGAGACGCTGGCCGACTGGGTTGGGACAATCAACTATGAGGTGACCACCCGTATTGCGCCCCATGTGCCGCGTGTTCCCGTCGGAGATCTCAGTCACCTTGATTTTTCGTTCAGGAAGGAGCGACAATGAGATCGATCAAGAAGAAGGTCATGAAGAGACTGCAGGCAATGATGATGTCGGACAGCACAATGCGCCTGATGGCCGACCCTCGTTTTCAAAAGGTCTTGATGGCTGCGTTTCAGGCGCAACATAGCGCCAAAAGTCGCTACAACCAGGGGGTCGCCGCGTTGGCCCGGCGGCTCAACTTGGCCACCAAGAGCGATATGAGCAAGCTCAACCGCCGAATTCGCGAGCTGGAATCGGCGCTCGAGAAGTCGAACGAGAAGGTTCAGCGACAATAGAAGCCAAGCCCATCGTCGTCGAACTCGCAGCGCTGGCCGCACGGGAGGCAGCGACGTCGCCTGGGTTCTCCCCGCTCACACCATTCGGCCACATGATTGTCGGTGCAACGCCCGATCCAGGTGCGCTGCTCGTCGCAGCTCCCCGGGTGGCACACGGCGCTCGGGTATTCGTCTCCGTCATACTCGCAGACCCAACCCTTGGCGCGGCAGTCCTCGACCACCAGACGTCCGGTCGCTTCGTCGTCTCCCGAGCTCCTGTGGCAGCGGACCGCGCGCGGACCGTCGCAGCGACCGCGCGCGGTCGTGGCGCCGCAGTAGTCGGTGTCCTGCAAGAGCGCGCGGAGCCAGGTGGTCTCATGGTCGGTGCGGGCGAAGTGGTCGTCATCAAGACACGTCACGTCCCCCCAGGAGAGGATCCCGGCGATTCGCACAGTGCCGTCAGGGAAAGTCCACAGCGCCGGTCCGCCGGAGTCGCCGAAGCAGACCGCGCTCTCGCCGCCCCCCGAGACCACGAACTGATAGCTGTCGGCCCGCACTACCATAGTCACGGTCCACCAGCGGCGCGTGTTGTGGGCGACCTCCCAGTCCAGGGGCGAGGTGGCCCCGAAGCCGACGTTCTGGACCCGTTGGCCCACGAAAGAGTCGGGCAGCGGCTCCAAGTTGAGTGGGATGAAAGTCAGCTCGAGAGACTCTGTCGAGGCCGAGTCGCTCAGTCGCAAGAGCGCGATGTCGTTACGAGCCTGATCGGTCCCCCAGGACTCGACGTAACCAGGCGATATGATTATTTCGCTCACTCCGAGCCGATGAGCCGGGTGCGCGGTGTCCGGGCCCACTCGAAGCTCGAGGTCGTCGAGATCGATGATGTGGGAGACACAGTGGGCGGCCGTGACCGCCATGAACTCGTCCACAAGGGTTGCAGTGCAGGTGATCTCCCAGTTGTGACCACCGGCCGGCGCGCGTCTCCGCTCGAGCAGGGCGACGATGGCGTTTATTTGTCCGGAGCTCAGGGGCGCCACCTCCGGGTCGTGTTGCCTGTGCCCGTTGACGATGAAGGGGCGCATTCCCGGAGCGGGGAGCCACTTCTCATCGTCGCCGACTCCACAAGGGAGTTCTTCGTAGTCGTCAGTCGCCGACATGTCTTTCGAGACGTCGTGCGGGCGCGTGTCGCCACTGGGCGTGTTCTCACGCGGCTTGTCTTCGCAAGCGAGCAGCGTCAAGAGCGCAATCGCCAGCGCGGAGAATAAGGATGTCGGCCGCAATTTGTTACTCAATCCCGCCACCTGCGGTGGGCGGCGCATCGAAGCGCGAGAAAAAGATTAGCAGCGTTCCCAGGGTGCGTCCATTGGCATGCGATCCGCATAAGCGTGAATCCGCGCGCGAATGCCAGGATGAACCGACGATTATGGGCTTGACCCGGCCCTTGGAGTCGGTTAGATTTCCGCCGTCTGTCTGGTGGGTGTAGCTCAGTTGGCAGAGCACCGGGTTGTGGTCCCGGTTGTCGCGGGTTCAAATCCCGTCTCCCACCCCGCTGTCAATACTTTTCCCACCGGCTCCGCGTCCGCGGGGCTCGTCGTTTGTGGAGACAACGGTGAAAGTCGCGGCTCCCGAGGTGCTCGCTCCCTTTGAATCCATCATGAGGCTCGAGCGAGAATTGGCCGACATTCTCGAGAAGAACGGCTTCGCATTCGTCTTCGTGCCCACTTTCGCGCCCCTGAGCAACTACTCCGAGCGCATCGGCGACGAGCTTCAGAGCGCGTACATCACCCTGGTTCTCGAGGGGGAGCAGGTATTGCGGCCGGAGTTCACCACCAGCATCTGCCGCATGGTGCTCGACACTCCGCCGCTTCGTGATTTTGCCGCGCCCTTGCGCCTCTCGTACGCCGGTCAGACCTTCCGGGTGCATCGTCGCCCGAGCCTCTTCCCCCACGAACGCCGCCAGTTGGGAGGTGAGATCTTTGGCGCTCCGCCGGCCGAGGGGGATTTTGAGGTGCTGCGGCTCATCTGCGAGCTGCTTCGACAGGTGGGTGGGGAGGGATTCTCACTCCGTCTGGGCCACGCCGACCTGCTCGACTGTGTCCTTCGCGGCCTGGGAGCCGCCAGGCCCGACACGGGCCGGATCAAGCGTGACCTGCGGCGGATGGCGGTGCACCGCAAACGGCTCTCGGCCGGCAACCGTATGCTCGTCGGCCTGCTCCCCCGTTTGCTCACGGCGCGGGGGAAGCGCGCCGGGTTGGACGGGGTCGAGGCGCGCTGCGCCGCGGCGACCGAGGACCCGAGCGGTGACCTGCTTCTTTCGCTGGAGCGGGAGATCGTCAAGCGAGAGTGGGAGCTTGGTGGTGTACCGCCGCGGGTGGTGACTTTTCTCGATGAGCTGGCCGGGACGGGAGGGTCAATCGATCACCTGCGCGCATGGCTCATCGAGGGCGAAGACCACGATGAGGCGCGTGGGATCATCGACTATCTCGAGTTGCTGATACGTCGCGCCGGGTTCGCGCCCGATTCGGCGGCGGATCGGGTCTCGTCCAACGAGACAGCGATCGCCGCCTCCATCGACGCCACCATCGTGCGAGGAGTTTCCTATTACTCCGGCCTTTTGTTCGAGCTTGCCGACAATGATGGGATCGGGGTCGGCGGCGGAGGGCGGTATGACCGCCTGATGGCTTTGCTTGGTGATGACGGTGACGGGCGTACCGCCATCGGGTTCGCGCTTGATCTGGGGCATCTGGCCACCATCG
>PWKZ01000130.1 GCA_003559575.1 Bradymonadales bacterium
GGCTTCATCACCGCCGACGAGTCGGCCCGCGGCCTCCTGGACCGAATCGACGAGCTCACCCCGGCCACCACCGGCACCTTCCGCCACATGAACGGCGAGGAGCTGCCCTGGTAGGTGTCCTTCCGGACTCCCGCCACACCTCAATCCTCCACCGCGTCCCGGAAAAGGGTGGATGATTGAGTGCGCCGGAACAGGGCTCAGCTCAGACCCCCGTGATTCCTGTAGCTTGGCTGATTGCTGGCAGCTAGCTAGCCAAGTTTGATTGTACCGGAGCCGGGCAACAATTCCACATAGTCGCGGCCCACCAACTGTGACGGTGTCAGGTAGCCACTCACACTCTCCATCGCGAGTGCGCGCACGACGATCCCCAGCGCCCCTGTCACCGTGACGTCGTAGCCGTTGGACACCTTGACTCGCCCGCTCACGACCTCGCCCTTGGGGTTTCGCACCTCGCCCCAGAGGTATGACGGAGTCCGCGCGCGCTGCTCCTCGCTCGGCCCTCGCACCGTCTTGTCGACTCTGCGCTTTAGCCAAGACTGCACCGGACGAAGACCGAGCAACGGGCGGACCCAGTTGAGCCGCTTGAGCCGCGCCACGAGCTTCGGCGAGGCCGGCACATAGACCTCGATGTTCGCAATCCCGGTGGAATAAAAGGCCGTCGCCACGTCGCCCCAGGGGATCGTCATGGCGAGCTTCTCGCCCGCGCCGAAATCGATCCGGCGCGTGCGCCAGGCCAGCGGCACACGGGTCAAGCGCCCCTCCTTGCGAATGCGCCCCCCATGAGCGAGGCCCTCGACGGAGGTCCGGGCGGTCCCGGGGCTCAGGCCGCTCTTCGAGTCGAACCCGAGCGCCAGGTGGCTCGCGTCGGGGAGCGCGTGCTTGAGCGTCGCCGCCAAACAGTCGGTCGGCACGACGTCAAAGCCGACTCCCGGACAGAGAAGAACACCGGCCTGCCGTGCCCGCTCGTCCAAACCGTGGGCCAACTCGAAGACCGAGATCTCGCCCGTGATATCGAGGTAGTGCGTGCCGGCGGCCAAGCACGCCTCGATCATGGGAGCGGCGGTCGCGGAGAACGGCCCCGCGCAATTGAGCACCAGCGCCATGTCGCCCATCGTCGCGCGCACCGCGGCCACGTCATCGAGTGCGAAACAGCGATGTTCGAAGCCAAGCTCGCGGGCCAGAGGAGCGATCCTCGCCGCGCGGCGCCCGGCGAGCACGGGAGTCAGGCCGCGCGCGTGGGCCTCGCGTGACATCAACTCGCCCGAAAAGCCGTTGGCGCCGTAAATCATCCAGGCTCGACTCATTCACAACCTCCCCTCACCCCTATTCTCCGCCCTGCACCGGCATTCGGGTGCCGATTCAGGCACATCCGCGGCGTCATCCGCGCCGAATCAGTGCTCGACATGGGCGCTGCGTTGGCCTCCGCATAAGAACGCTTTGTTTCCGTTGACCTACACCTGCCTCGAGCCCCTCGGTGCTCGGTTTGAAACGGGAATTGGGGCCTCACGACAACATCCCTCTCCCGCAGGCGACCAGCATCAGCGCCAGCAGTATCCCCCAACCGCCCACATGCAGGCTGGGCACCAGCGCTTCCGGGCCTTGGGCCCCACCGTTCTCGCGGACGCGCGCCGTCCGAGCGGCCTCGCCGCGCGCGCAAGCGACAAGCCGCGCGCGCAAGTGCGGGTCTTGAAAAGCGCGCGCGGGTGGCGCGGTCGGCACCGTGAGGGTTTTCGGCTCCCGGTCCAACACCGTCGGCAGAGGCGGATCGTTGGCGGCCCGACATGAGGCCGAAGAAAGCTCCCAGGCAACCAGAAGCTCTCCACCCGCGGCACCGTCTGCGCCGGCGACGACAAAGGTGGCCGGCATGGCCTCTGCGGAAGCCGCCGCCCCGACCTCCAGGAAAGCACCTTCACACGGATAGGCCTCCGACTGGGCAGGTATAACGAGTTCGCGCGGCGCGCGCTCGGGAAGCGGCGTGAGTGGTGCGCGCACAACAAGGTAGTGCGGCTCGGCGGCGATTTCAATGTGCGATGGAGTTCGCAAGAAGAGTTTGTTTGACAAACGCCATCGATCCCTCAAGTGCGACTCGTAGCGTGCCGTGCGCTTGACGCGCCGGCAGCGGCAGGCGGATTGCGCCTCTCTTTGGGGATAGTAGTCGCAGGCGACATAGTCATCCCACCTCACAAGCGGAGTGAAGCGACGCAGCATAACCACCAGGTCGACCCGCTCCCCAACCAACTCAAAGCTCGCCGGTAGGGAGGGCGCCAGCTCAGCGGTGCGCGCCAAGATGACCTCGACATCCTGGTCCGACGCCGCCCGGCGGCCGGGAGGCGCCAGGAGCTCGTCGAACGTCACGATCGCCTCTCGCATGGGCCCCGCATCAACCCTGGAGTTGCCTTGCAGGCGCTCGGCGATGTCATTGCGGGTCCATCCCTCCGCCCCCAATCGAGCGGCGATGGCGCGCACATCTCCGATGGTGGGCTCTCTCGGCACATGCGGGTCGTCTTCGACGCCGAGGCGGGAATGGAGCCTGTGGCCGCCAAGCAGCACCAGCAGCGCCAGGGCCGCGTGCGGCGCGATTCGAGTGGCGAGCTGCGGCCGGAACGGAAACATGCGGCTCAGGCGGAGGGCGGTCAAGACCACGAGCAGCGCCATCCCCGGACTCAACGCAAGCCCGTAGCGGTCATGCTCGGCTTCGCTGACGCCGAAGATTATCAGGGTTAGGTAAAACGGCAGATGGGTGGTCAGTAGAAACAGTGTGCAGCGGCGCTCCAGAGGTGCCCCGGGGGCTCTGAGGGCGATGATCACCGCGAGGGTCAGGGCGAGGGCCGGCAGACAGCGCGCCAAGAGCGCCCTGCCACCGTCTTGGAGCGCCGCCGCGCCCTCTCCACTTCCGGTGGCCCCCCAAAACCACTGCGCATGATCGAGCACGACGGTGGCGTAGCCCCACTGAGCCACCAGGAGGACCACCAGCCCCGCCGTCATCACCGCCGCGGTGAGGTTTTTCCGAGAGTTCAGCAGCACCAGCACGAACAGCGCCGGCAGCAGCACCCCGGCCGCCAGATGAAAATATGGCCCCAGGCTCGCTCCCAGGGCGGCAAAGGCCAGGTCGCGAAGCCGCGCGCGCGCCAGATAGCGGCAGGCGCCGGCGAGGAAGAGACAAGACGCAAGCGGGATCAGGGTGGGGTTCCAAAACATGAACCCGCAGGGGCGGCCGAGGTAGAGCCCAAGCGAGGGGGCCAGGTACATGAGTGGCAAGAGACAGTAGCCGGCCACCTCACCGTGGCAGCGGGCGACACTCAACACCAGCAGGGCAAACGCGAGCCCCAGCAACACCGCGGCGATCATGCGGGCGTGGTCGACCGTCTTGTCCAGCTTGAATGCCAAGGCCAGATAGTGGACGAAGCCGGCGCCGTGAGGAGCTCCCGGCGTGAGCTTCAGATCGCAGCCCCGACCCTCGTGGCAGTCCTTGGCGCCGGCCACCATGTCCATCAAATCGGCCCGGGCGGCCACAGGGGCGCGCTCCGGCACCAGCGGCAACCCGAACAGCAGCCCACCCAACACCGCCCCCAGGAGGATGCGATACCTGACAAAGTGGTGGGATGTGCGCGCATCTTCCATGGAGCTAGAGAAACACTCGCTGCGATTTGGTCAAGTCTCATCGCCTCATGGGTAAAAAACCGAGGCTCGCCGATCGCTGTCGCGATGAAGTCGCTCTTCTGTCCGCGACACTACCTCCTCAGTTTACAAGGTTACCACAGCCAGAGATTTCAGCCGTCAGCCGGCTAACCAACAGGTCGCTGATGGTTGATGGGAGGCACGGACCCTTCGACGCGCTCGGTGCTCGGTTTTGCCGCTCTGTGATGGCCCCGGTTCGGGCTCCTCGTCGCAATTTAAACCATCCTCCACTGTAACACCACGGCATCCCTGGCTGATATTGCGCCGAGGACATCCTCGCGACGACAAGTCAGCCGAAACGCGAAGCCCATTGGGATTCTTGTTCTCCACTATCTCCGGTGGCGCTCGCTCCCCCCTGCATCACTTTGAATCCCACGTTTGATGGTCACTTTTTTGACCACCCCTCGGGGGCCGGATAGGCTTGGGTTCGGCGGGGTGGCAGATGGGCGAAAAGCCCAACACGACGCGCCGCACATTGCTGTCTCTACTTTTTTAGCAGGAGAAGGGCGGATGTCGCTCCCCGCGAATATGACGACCGATAGCGCACTGGAGCATTTCTTGCGCGCGCACGGAGTGCTCAGGCGACTGTCCGCCGGGAAGCCGTTCGTCGCCACACTGGGGGCGCCCGCTATGGCGAGAGTGGCGGCCGGTAAGGTCATCTACCTCGGCGGCTACTATCAGCTCGCTATCCGGGGGGACGGCGAGCACCGGCTGGAGATCGGGTTCGTCTGCTCACGGCGTCCCGATATGGGCGACTGGAGCTTCATCGCCGACAGCGCGCGCCCTCTCTGCACTGCGGCCGATCTCTGGTCCGCTTGCGCGACTCTCGCGCACCTCACCGCCGCATAATGAGAGCGGTGTCGCCGGATCATCCCGACCATTTCCGAGAGAAGCGCGCGCGCGCCCTTCGCATTTCCCGCACGCTGGCGGCGACTTACCCGGACGCGCGTTGTGGGCTCGATTTCGAGAACCCATTCGAGTTGTTGACAGCCGTCATTTTGAGCGCCCAGACCACCGATGCCAGGGTCAACCAGGTGATGCCGGGGCTGCGTGCGCGCTATCCTGACTCCGCCTCCTTGGCCGCCGCGTCCCCCGAGTCGCTGGAGAAGCTGTTGCGCCCGCTTGGGTTCTTTCGCAGCAAGGCGAAGGCTCTAAGAGAGATGGCCGCGGCGATAGTCGAGCGGCATGGAGGGCAGGTGCCGCAAGAGATGGAAGCGCTCACCGCGCTCCACGGGGTCGGTCGGAAAACTGCCAACGTGGTCCTCGGAGAGTGCTTTACTACTGTCGGTGTGACGGTGGATACTCATGTGAAACGTCTGGCGTGGCGGATGGGATTGACGGCGTCGCGAGATCCGTTGCAAATCGAGCGCGACCTCATGCAGCTACTGCCGCGCGAGGAGTGGACGCCGTTTGCCCACCGGATCATTCGGCACGGGCGGCAGGTCTGTCGGGCGCGGAAGCCGCAGTGCGACCAGTGCGTGGTGCGGGGGGATTGCCCGCGCGTGTCGGATCCTTGAGCGGCGCTTCGGGGGGCGGGGGAGATAATGGCGCAGATTCTACTGACGGCTGCTCACTTGCGTGAATTGGATCGTCGGGCCATCGAGGAGGTGGGGATCCCGGGGGTCATCTTGATGGAGAATGCCGGCCGCGCTGTGGCGGCGACCGTCCTCGACGAGTTGGGAGATGAGCGTGCTCCGGTGGTCATTTTATGCGGTGGCGGCAACAACGGTGGGGACGGCTTTGTCGTGGCGCGCATGCTCCACCAGCATGGCCGTGCGGTCACGGTGCTGCTGGTCGCCGAGCGGGAGCGCGTGCGCGGCGACGCGCTCGTCAACCTGAGAGTCCTGGAGAAGCTGCCGGTCCCGATCGTGCCGTGCCATCCCAAAGTCTCATCGGCGGCGCGAGAAGCACTCGCGCGCGCGCCGGTCATCGTCGATGCGCTCTTCGGGACAGGGCTCCGAAGTGCTCCCGAAGGTGCCGCGGCGGAGCTGATTGAACTCGCCAACGAGAGCCCCGCCGGTCGCGTCGCGGTCGATCTCCCCTCGGGGGTGGCGGCCGATACCGGTCAGGTGCTGGGAGTCGCGTTCCGAGCCCATGTGACGGTGACCTTCGCGGCGGCCAAGATCGGGCTGTTCGGTCATCCTGGAGGGGGGTACTCGGGGCTTGTGCGAGTGGCGGACATCGGGATCCCTCGGCACTTGATGGACGCCTCGGAGGCATGCGCGCGGCTGGCGGACTCCGCTGTCGTTGCGCCCGCGCTGCGCCCCCGGGAGATTTGCGCCCATAAGGGTAGCTTCGGGCACTGTCTGGTGGTGGCGGGCTCTCCCGGCAAAGGGGGCGCGGCCCTGCTGGCCGGTCGAGGGGCGCTGTCGGCCGGCGCGGGGCTGGTGACCATCGCCACCGATGAGCCCACCAGCGCGCGCATTGAGGGGCGAGCGGCGGAATTGATGGTCGAGACTCTGCGTGGCGTGGGGGATCGTCGGGTTGATAAGGGCCGGCTCGAGGCGTTGCTCGCGGGCAAGCAGGCGCTGGCCGTCGGGCCGGGGCTCCGGTCCGACGCTTGGGGCGAGTCACTCGTGCGCGCGCTCCCACGCTGCGCCAAGGTGCCGGTGGTGCTGGATGCCGATGGGCTCAACGCTCTGGCGCCGCACCCAGGCGCCCTCGCAGAGGCGACGGCGCCGTTCATTCTCACTCCACACCCCGGCGAGATGGGGCGGCTGCTCGGTGTGAGCAGCGCCGCCGTGCAGGAGGACAGGTTCAAGGCGGCGCGCTCGCTTGCGTCTCGCGAGCGGGCGACGGTCGTCCTCAAAGGGGCTTATACCGTGATAGCGGCGCCGGATGGGCGGTTGAGTGTCAACCCGACCGGCAATCCGGGGATGGCGACCGCGGGCATGGGTGACGTGTTGACTGGGATCTTGGCGGCGCTGTTGGCGCGCGGGCTCTCGCCTTTCGAGGCGGCGCAGGCGGGAGTCTTCCTCCACGGTGCGGCCGGCGACCAGGCGGCCGAAGTGCTCGAGGAGAACTCCGTCACCGCCGGCTCGTTAATCGATTCCCTCCCGGCGGTGATGCGGCGCCTGAGCCGCGAGTGCGGGGAAGTGCGGCCATGAGCGATGGACCAAAAGATCTTGCGACAAGTCTCGGTCCGCTACCGGAGAGGGCTCTCGAGGAGGCGGTGCGGTGGCTCTGCCGGGGCGGCATCGGAGTCTTTCCCACCGAGACTTTGGCCGGGCTCGGCGGCGACGCGCGCCGTCCCGAGGTGCTCACGAGGGTGGCGACCCTCAAGGGGCGCGCTGAGGAGAAGCGCTTCCCGCTACTGTTGCCACCGCAGATGCCGCTCGCGGCCGTGGCGGTGGCCGGCCCGACGGCCGCGCGATTGGCGGACGCTTTTTGGCCCGGTCGCCTGACCCTGGTTCTGGAAGCTCACCCGTCGACCCCGCCGGCCTGGCGTGCGCTCGATGGTACGATCGCGGTACGTCGTAGCGCTCACCCGGTGGCCGCGGCGTTGGCGCGGGGGCTTGGAGGGCCGCTCGTGGCGACCAGCGCCAATCATGGAGGGCATGAGGCGCCATCCCGTGTCGCCGAGGTGGCCCCCGAGCTTCTCGCCGGGGTGGATTTCACACTGGAGGATTTGGCTGAATGGCCGGCTGATGGCGCCGGGTCGACCATCTTTATGGTCACTCGCGACGGAGGGGGAGTCGTCCTTCGTCATGGGGCGATCCCGGAGTCCGCGCTGCGAGACGTGCTGCGGGATGCGATTCCATGACGGCTCAGTGTGATTGGCCGCCACGTCCGGCATCGCTCGATCCCAGCTCGGACTACGTCGAGTTGTTTGGCGGCGCGTTGCGTTGTTGGCAGCCGCGCCGTGGCTACCGTTTTTCGGTGGACGCCGTCCTGTTGGCGATGGCGGCGTTCGATAGCCACGGTGCTGAGGTACTCGAGCTTGGCAGCGGAGTGGGGCCGGTTCTTCTGTTGCTTGCGCTCAACGAACGCTTCGAGCGTCTCGTGGGACTCGAGATTCAGCAGTCGCTCCACGCTTATGCGCTGGAGAACGCACGACTCCACGGCGTGGACGGGCGGCTCAGGTTTCTTCGGGGTGACTTGCAGGCACCTCCACCGGAGATCGAGGGGCGCCTTTTTGATCTGGTGGTCAGCAACCCGCCCTACTACCCCCTCTCCGATGGGCACATCAACCCGTTGGATGAGCGCGCGATCGCTCGCCACGAGGTGGCGTGCACGCTAATGGACGTGCTGGTGTGTGCCCGCCGTTGCCTCGCCGTCACCGGGCGGACGATAGTCGTCTATCCGGCACTCCGCGCCGCGCCGCTGCTCGAGGCAGCCTCCGAAGTTGGGTTCGATCCGCAGCGGTGCTTGTTCGTGCGCAGGTGTCGCGGCTACGAGCCGCGCCTGGTGTTGGTGACGTTGACCCCACGGGAAGCGCGCCGGAGCCGAACCCCACCGCGAACCCGACACGCGACCATCGATCTTTACGATTTCGATGGTCGCCAACTCGATCCTCTCGCGGAGTTCCTCCACCGGGTCGAATCTCTGGCCCACCGTTAGAGAATATGGCCTGAGTCCGACTTGATTTCTGTGGTCTGAGTACCTACGTTGTAAGTGGCGGGGGAGGTCGAAGCTACCGCCCCCTGGCGGAGAGGAAGGTTCGGGTTATGCAAGCTTTCATTATCGAGATCCTGGAGAGGGAGCATGAGCTAGCGAGCGCTCCACTGGCCCAGCCGGGCGCGCATGTTCCCGCGCCGGCGGAGGAGCTTGAGCACGACGAGCTCCAAGGCGACTCCCCAATCGTAATTGAAATGTCCTAATCGATCTCACCCCGGGACGCTATTACTCGATCTACGAGCCCATAGGCCTTCGCCTCGTCGGCATCCAACCAATAGTCTCGCTGCGTATCTTTCGAGACCTTCTCGACTGATTGCCCCGTACCCTCTGCCAGGACGCGGTTGATCTTTTCGCGGGTCTTCAGGATCTCGTTGGCGGTGATCTCGAGGTCGGACGCCGGGCCGTAGACACTCATGGGGATCAGAGGTTGGTGGATCATGAAGCGAGTGTTCGGGAGGGCGAGCCGGTCCCTTTTTTCGGGCGCCATCAGGATAATCGTCGCGATCGAGGCTGCAAGACCGGAGCACAAGATCCGGACGCGCGGCGTTACGAATTTGATCATGTCGTAGATCAAGAATCCGTCGCTCACCGATCCGCCGGGGGAGTTCATGATGATGGTGATGGGCTCCTCGGCGTTCTCCGCCTCGAGCAGCAGGAGCTGATTGGCTATTCGACGTGAGAGCGCGGTATCGACCCCACCCGCCAACATCAGCGTCCGTGAGGCAAGCAGTCGTTTGAGGAGGAAGCTCTCTCCGTCACCTGAGGAGTCATCGCAGGAGGCTCCCTTGATTGTCTCCGGGGCTGATTTGAGTCTGTGGTCGCTCATGCGTCAATCTCCCAATCGATCCACCAACGGCCTCGGGATCTATCACAGGCACCCGCACTTGACCACCTTCTTTCCGCCCGGGCTGTTCCATAATCGTCGGCCCATCCTGGTATTCGCGCGCGGATTCACGCACATCTGCGGCGTCACCTGCACCGAATTAGTGCTCGACGTAGGCGCTGCTACGCCTCCGCCTAAGAACGGCTTGTTTCCTTGCACATGCACGCGACTCCACACGCTCGTTTTCGCGCGCGGATCCGCGCACATCTGCGGCGTCACCTGCACCGAATTAGTGCTCGACGTAGGCGCTGCTCCGCCTCCGCCTAAGAACGGCTTGTTTCCTTGCAC
>PWKZ01000273.1 GCA_003559575.1 Bradymonadales bacterium
GTGCAAGGAAACAAGCCAAATCGAGCGCAGTCCAACGCAGCGCCTACGTCGAGCATCGATTTGGTGAAGGTGACGCCGCAAAATCACCCGAATCGCTTCCCGAATCCCGGAAAAGGGTGGATGATTGAGGATGGAGAGGAAACTTGTGATGAAGGAGATATTGGACCCGGTGGCCGCCCGGAGGATCTTAGCCGAGTTGAAAAAACGTCACTCTGAGGATCTCGGGGACAGTGAACTGAGCTTGGAGGGCCACCGAGAAGGGCAGCGGTTGTTAGCGCGCCTGACTCTGACCAATCGCGACAAAACTGTCCACTATCCGATGGAGGCCGGAGTTTCCCTCGATGGAGATACCCTGAAAGAGGAGGAGGAGGCCCTCGCAACGGCGCTCGAGTTTCTTTTCGGTTACCTGGAGCAGTATTTCACAAGCGGTGGCGAGGTGTTGCTTCCCATCGATTGGGCGCCGGTCGATTGCGGAGAGCGAGCGCTGTTCGCGCGAGGGTGGGAGCGCAACCTCGCGCTCGAGGAGGCGGCCGACAAGTGGCTCGCCGGTGAGCCCGTCGAGGTCGAGACTACTTGGCGTAAAGGGAAGCGATGAGCTTCTCATTCTTGCGCATCACCTCTTTGCGCTTGATCTCCATCGTGGGTGTCAGCATGTCGTTGTCCACCGAGAACTCCTCCGACAGCAGCGCGAACTTCTCAATTGCCTCGTGGCGCGCGAGCTGACCGTTGACATGGTCGACCGCCTTTTGGAAGAGGGCTTGTGTCTCGGGAAGGGCCACCAACGTCTGGCGGTCGTCGTGCGGCAGACCCGCCTCGACGGCCCACTCCTCGAGCGCCGCGAACGAAGGGACGAGTAGCGCTACCAGGAAGCTCCGGTTGTCGCCAAGGACGCACGACTGTTCGATGTAATTCTCCATCTTGAGCAGATTCTCGATGTTCTGTGGCGCCACGTTTTTGCCACTCGCCGTGACGATGATGTCCTTCTTGCGATCCGTGATTTTCAGGAATCCGTCGGCGTCAAACTCGCCGATGTCGCCCGTGCGGAGCCAGCCGTCATCGTCCAGGACAACTCGCGTAGCCTCGGGAGAGTTGTAGTAGCCTCGCATCACATGGGGCCCGCGGGTCAAGATCTCGCCGTCATCGGCGATCCGTACCTCGGCTCCCGGGATGGGCTTCCCAACGGTACCGAAGCGCAACACCTCCGGTGTGTTGGTGGTTATCACGGGGCTTGTCTCGGTGAGCCCGTACCCCTCGCAAATCAAGATGCCGACAGCGTGGAAGAACTCGGCCAACTCTTTGGCGAGTGGCGCCCCTCCGGACATGAAAAACCGCAGGCGGCCGCCCATGCGCTCGGCGAGCTTGTCGAAGACCATCTTCTTGGCAATTTTGTACTGCATGTGCAGCACCAGCGGGTTCGGACGCCCGTTGAGCTTCAAGGCGCTCACCTGGCGACCAATGTTGAGCGCCCACTCGAAGGTGTCTTTCCTGAACCGCGAGCCGCTCTCGATGCTGTCCAGGATACGGGTATAGATTTTTTCGTAGATTCGCGGCACCGCGACCATCAAGGTGGGGCGAATCTCTTGCATGTTTTGGACCAGTCGGGAGATATCCTCGGCATAGGCGATGGGGATCGGCCGGCGCAAAAATGTGTAGTGGGCCATGCGCTCGAGTGTGTGCGACAGAGGGAGGAAACTCAGCGCGACGTCGTCGTCTTTGAGCGGGATTAGCTGCAACGTGGCGTTGACGTTGGACATCAAGTTGCCGTGGGTCAGCATCACTCCCTTGGGGTCGCCGGTGGTCCCGGCGGTGTAGATGAGGGTCAACAGGTCATCGGGCTCGACCGCGTCCAAGCGCGCTTCAAGAGTCTCATCGTGGTCTCCGGGCCTGCCGCGCGCGCGCAGCTCGTCCAGCGTATGGGTTGTCTCTCCGCGACTATCGACATTGGTGTCGAAGACCACCACATGCTTGATCTGCGGCAGCGAGTCGGCGACCTCCTGAAACTTGGTCAGCTCGGCCGGCCCGGAGGCGACCAGCACGGTGGCGCCGGAGTCGCGTAGAATGTAGGCCATCTGGGCGGCGGTGCTTGTGGGATAGATGGTTACGATCACGCCACGGATGCTGGCGGTGGCCACATCGATCCAGCTCCACTGGGGGCAGGTCTCGGCCATGATCGCGACTCGGTCGCCTTCGCCGACTCCAAGCTCAATGAAGCCTTTGGCGATCTCGCGTACGAATGTGTTGACGTCGGCCCAGGTGTGCTCGTGCCATCCCTCTTTGTATCGTTCAAGTTGGCACACCCGGCCTTTACCAAAACGTTTCGTGTTCTCGAAAAACATGCCGCCGATAGTGTCGCTTCGTGCCATTGGACTGACTCCTCGGTGGGTGTCTCGCTATAACAGTCTACCTTGGTTATCCGATGTCGGCTCGCGGCCGAAGTGTGCATATGCTCGTGGCAGCGCGATGCGTCCACGTGGCGTGCGCGCGATGAACCCGAGCTGAATCAGGTATGGCTCATAGACGTCCTCGAGCGTGTCGCGTGCTTCACCGAGCGCTGCGCTCATGGTGTCCAGCCCCACGGGGCCGCCACCGAATTGATCGATTACGGAGAGTAGATAGCGGCGATCCATCTTGTCGAACCCGACCTCGTCCACTTCAAGCCGCTCGAGTGCGTAACGCGTGATCGCGAGATCGATTTTCCCGTCGCTCTTGATCTCGGCGAAGTCGCGCACTCGGCGCAGTAGGCGATTGGCGATCCGTGGGGTGCCGCGGGCGCGCTCGGCCAACTCGCGCGCCGACTCGTCGCTGATTGTCACAGCCAGAATCCGAGCTGAGCGCAATATGATCAGAGTCAACTCCGACGGCTCGTAAAAGTCGAGTCGCAACAGGACTCCGAAGCGATCTCGAAGCGGCGAGGTGAGCAGCCCGGTTCGGGTCGTGGCGCCCACCAGCGTGAAACGGGGCAATGGGAGCTTCATGCTGCGAGCGTGCGGGCCGTCGCCGATGACGATATCGAACTCGAAGTCCTCCATCGCCGGATAGTGGTTCTCCTCCACCGCCGGGGTCAGGCGGTGGACTTCGTCGATGAAGAGAATGTCGCGCTCGGCCAGGTTGGTCAGGATCCCGGCCAGATCCCCCTTCCGCTCCAGAGAGGGGCCCGAGGAGGTGTGCACGTTGACGCCCAGCTCCGCTCCGATGATGTGCGCCAGCGTGGTCTTGCCGAGCCCCGGCGGCCCACACAGCAGGATGTGGTCGAGCGCTTCATTGCGTCTGTTTGCGGCGGCGACGAAGATCTGGAGGTTCTCCTTGATTCGTTGCTGACCGACATAGGCCTCGAACGAGCGCGGGCGAAGGGATGCGTCTTGCTCATCATCATGGAGTAGGCCGGTCGAAAGTGGGCCTTGGCGTTCGTCGCTGCTCACGCTGTCTCTTCCTGGTCCTTCAAGGACGCGCGACCCGCAGGGCGAGCCGCACCAGCTCCTCGATGGGCGGTATCGCTTCTCCCTCGTCTAGCTCGTTTCGAACCTTGCGTACTATCCGCTCGATGTCGCCTGTCCGGTAGCCCAAGTGCGCCAACGCTGACTGTAGCTCGGTAAACTGGACCTCACCGGATGACGGCTCGGTAATCGTCGGGGTCTCGCCCATGAACGGCAGAAAGCGCTCTCTCAGCTCGAGCGCGATGCGCTGGGCGGTCTTTTTGCCGATCCCGGGTGCGGCCGAGATCCGGCGAATATCACCCGCGGTGATGGCGGCGGCAAGCTCCGAGAGCGGCATCCCCGAGAGAACTCCGAGAGCCATTTTGGGACCGACTCCGGAGATGGTGAGCAGCGCCTCAAATGCCTCTCGCTCCTCCGGAGAGTAAAACCCAAACAGCCGAATGGCGTCTTCTCGGACTTGGGTGTGGATGTGAAGCTCCAGCTTGGCGCCCGGCTCGGGCAGGAGGGCGAGCGTCTGCATTGAGACCGAGACCGCGTATCCGACTCCGCTTGGGGTGGCAATCACAAGCTCACCGATCTCGCGCTCGATCAATATGCCCTCAAGCCAGGCGATCATCGCGACGTGTCTCTTTCCGGCGGAGTTCGATGGCAGTAACAGATGGCCGCCGCCAAGGCGTCCGAGGCGTCTTCCTGAGCGATCTCGGGCAGCCCAAGCAGTATCTGGACCATTCGCTGCACCTGGCCCTTCTCGGCGCGCCCTGTCGTGGTGACGGTCCGTTTGATCTCGGCGGGGCTGTATTCGAACACCTTGAGGCCGCCCGAGATTGCCGCCAAGAGCGCTACCCCGCGGGCGTGTCCGAGCTTCAGCGCGCTCTGAGGGTTGCGTGCAAAATAGACGTTCTCCAGTGCCGCGATGGTTGGGTGATGTCGCCCAATCAGCGCCATCAACCCTGTGTGCAGCTCCAATAGTCGCTCGGCGAGTGGTGCCCTGGCGGAGAGCTGCAGCACGCCGTTGTCGAGATGGTGGATTCGGTTGCCCTCCCGCCGAACAAAGCCGTAGCCGGTTTTTCTCGACCCTGGATCGATGCCCAGGATGGTATCAGACACTGCGCGCCCTCATCTCCAGCCCAAGCGAGCGCACCGCGCACGGCACTCGCGTTGATTACATGCCCTCGAGCGTGCTCTCGTCGAAGTCGCAGTTGGCCCACACTTTTTGGACGTCGTCGCTGTCCTCGAGCGCCTCCAGCAGCCGGAGCGCCTGCTCTGCCTGTTTGCCCTCGATTTTCAATAGGGTCTGGGGAAGTCGTGCCGGGGCCGACTCCTCGATTGGGAACCCCCCCTCATCGAGGGCGGCGCGAACGGTCTCCAGGGTCCCCGGTTCGCTCAAGACCACGAAACTCTCCGGTTCGGCCTTCACATCAGTGGCGCCGACGTCCAGCGCTGCCATTATCAGCTCGTCTTCGTCCACCGGAGCGCCATCGGGAGATGTCTTTGAGACCACCACCTGGCCCACGAAGTCAAACATCCAGGAGACGCAACCGGTCTCTCCGAGGTTGCCGCCATGTTTTGCAAACAGATGGCGCACCTCGGCCACCGTTCGGTTTCGATTGTCGGTCAGTGTGTCCACGAGGACCGCGATCCCACCAGGGCCGTAACCCTCATAAGTGCTCTCCTCGTATGAGGCGCCCTCGAGTTCGCCGGTGCCTTTCTTGATGGCCCGGTTGACGTTGTCAGCGGGCATGTTGGCCGTCTTGGCCGCCTGAATTGCCGCTCGCAACCTCGGGTTACCGTCGGGGTCGCCCCCGCCGCAGCGCGCCGCGGTGGTTATCTCCCGAATCAGTTTGGTGAAGACCTTGCCGCGGCGAGCGTCTTCCCTGCCCTTCTTGTGCTTGATGGTGCTCCACTTGTTGTGGCCAGACATGCGTGCCTCACTATTCTTTTATCCGGTTGCCTTTCTATTATAGTCCCCGACCGATGGTTCACCGCTCCTTTGTTCCGGCCCCACGAAAGTTTCGGCCGGCGAAGCGCGGCGAGCAGTCGCCCCTGAAGACTTGACTGATAGCACGTCGCTGCCGCACTGTGCAATCCTCGATCTTCGGTGATTATGGGCGAGAAGGAGTTGGGGGTGGCTAAGGAGGTGCTCGTCGTCTTCGGCACCAGGCCGGAGGCGATCAAGATGGCGCCCGTGGTCTTGGCGCTCCGCGAGAGCCCGGTGCTACATCCTGTCGTATGCAGCACCGGGCAGCATCGCGCGATGCTCGACAAGGTGCTGCCGACCTTTGGGATTGAACCCGAGATCGATTTGCAGCTCATGCGGCCGGCGCAAGAGCCGGCGGAGTTGACCGCGCGTGTGGTGACGGCGATGGCCGGCGTCGTGCGAGAGCGGCGCCCTGCCGCGATGCTGGTGCACGGCGATACCGGAAGCTCTCTGGGCGCGGCGTTGGCCGGTTATTATGAGGGGGGCGTGGTCGGTCATGTGGAGGCGGGGTTGCGCACCGGCGATCTCAGCCGCCCTTTTCCCGAAGAGCTGAATCGGACTTTGATAAGCCGGTTGGCCGCCGTTCACTATGCTCCCACCGAGCAGGCCGCCGGCAATCTGGCCGCCGAGGGCGTCGAGCGAGAGCGGATCCTTGTGACCGGCAACACCGTCGTCGATGCCGTCGAGATGGTGCGTTCGGCTGCTTCCAAGGCCCCCCTGGCGATTCCAGAGACGCTGTTGGCCGGTCGCCGCTTGGTGTTGGTGACAACGCACCGCCGCGAGAGCTTTGGCGCCACGCTGGATGGTATTTGCCGGGCGATCGCGCGTTTGGTGGAGCAAGAGTCCGATCTGCTGGTGATCTATCCGGTTCACTTGAACCCGGCCGTGGCCCGATCAGTGCGGCGGATACTCGGTCGTCACCCCAAAGTCATTCTGTTGCCGCCGCTGGCATATTTGCCGTTTTTGCGCCTGATGAGTGTCGCCACGTTGGTTTTGACCGATTCGGGTGGGATTCAGGAGGAGGCGCCCAGTTTCGGGACCCCGGTCTTGGTGCTGCGCGAGGTGACTGAGCGTGGTGAGGGGATTGAGGCGGGCGCCTGCTCGCTCGTGGGCACCGCGCCCGAGAGGATCGTGGCTGAAGCGCGCGCGCTGCTTGCCGACCCAGGGGGGCCGCCGTCGAGAGCGAGGGCCGCTAATCCATACGGCGACGGCCGCGCCGCGCCGCGAATCCGCGCTCACCTGGAAGAGCTACTCTCTAGAACTTAGGGAAACAGACTTCGATTGGCGCGCCGCGCATCTCGGTGCAGGTCGCGTTGCCGCGGCAGGTTTGGTCGGCGCCGTTCGGCTCTGTGCCACATAGTTCCAAGCAGTAATTGCCGAAACTGCCCGACAGGGCGGTACAGATGACATTCATTCCGCGCGGACAGGGCATCTCTACCCCGCACTCCTTGGTACAGTAGCCGCCTCGGGCGCGGTTTTCACAAAAAAGCCCCGGCGCGCAGTCGTTCTCGTAGACGCATGGCGCTCCCGCCAGCCCGTCCGGGCGTATGCACCAGCCCATCGTCGGGCCTTGCGCTTGCCAGCACACGGACTCTCCGGGACAGTCCTCGTCGAGCCGGCAGTCAGCGGTGCAGACACCTTTTTTTCCGACTGGGTGGCAGGTGTAGCCCGGCGCGCAGCCGGTTTCAGGGCGGCAACCTGCTCCGAGCAACAGTGGAGCCCCGGACGATTCGCGCGCGAGGTCGCCGGTCTCATCGGCCTCGTAGTCGATTCGACATTCGGCCGCCACGCGGCATACGAGCTCGGGGGGGCAGGGCCGCGACAGGTCACAGGCGGCGCCAAGCGAGGCGGCGGCAGAATCCGACGGGGGGTACCAGTAGCGTTGGGTGTTGGTCGGCTCGCACCCGGCCAGGCTCAGCAGAAGAGCCAAGCAAAACGGCGGGAATATGCTGGAGCGGTTTGTTCCCTTGCACATGCACGCGCCTCAACGTGAGCGGGGCTCCTCGGAACGAGCCGACGGGTCAGTTGCGCTGCAACCCTTGTTCAAGGGTACGCGATGCTGCACCTCGCCTCAATCCTTTCGAGTCAGCGTGAGGACGTGGACGCTCGCCGGCTTCGCTGTTCGGAGCGCCTTGCTACACGCGGCGGCGGTGGCGCCGCTGGTGAATACATCGTCGATCAAGAGCACCGTTCGAGCCCGCAAGGTCTCCGGTCGCATAACGGTGATGGCCCCCTCGAGGTTGCGAGATCGCGCGGTGCGGCTCCCCTGGCGTACCTGTGACGGTGTGTCGCGGATTCGCGCGAGAGCGTCGAGAGAGAATGGTAGATTCAGGGTTCGACAGACCTCGCGCGCCAAGAGCGCGGATTGGTTGTAGCCGCGCTGCCGGAGCCTCTTCTTGTGGAGCGGGACCGGGAGCACGAGATCGGGCAATTGAAGCGCGCCTGAGCGCAAGAACCCTCGAGCCGCCCTGGCCAAGAGCTGCCCAAGGGGTTTGGCCGCTGCCGGCTTGTCGTCGTATTTGAATCTACTCAGCGCCAGCGCCAGAGGCCCCCCGTGCTGATAGGGTGCGATCGCCCGATCGAACGGTGGTGGAGCAGCGGCACATGTCCGGCATGGTTCGCCGACGAAGCGCAACGGGAGCCCGGGCCGCGGACGTCCACACACGGGGCAACGCCCGGCTCCGGTGGGGAGGAGCGCCGCCTCGCACAGCGGACAGAGCCCCCACCGGCGCCCCTCGTCGATCTCGTCGAGGCAGGCGCAACAGCGCCGGGGGTACAAGCCGCAGAGTAGCGCGCGGCCGAATTCGAAGATTGCTTGCATCGCTCTCGGAGGCCCTGTTTCGTGAACAAATGGGCACCGGAGCACATGTCGCTTGAGGGCGGGAAATGTTTCAGGTGGCTCACGGGGCGCTGCAGCCCCGTGAGCTAACTATCGCAGCCAGAAGTCGCAGACCGGGTTGGGGACCCAGTAACAACCGCTCTCGAGGCAGACGCCGATCTCGCACGGATCTTCGTTGCCGCAAGGGTTATCTTCGTCGCAGGGGACCGGTGCGCAGTCAGGGATCGGGGTTTGCACACAGGCCCCCGCCTCGCAGGTGCTCTCGGTGCAGGGATCTCCGTCGAGGCAGTCGGTATCGTTCTCGCAGTGGCGGCACGGGCCGTCGAAGTACAGGCAGACATTCTTGCCCACCGCGCAGTATCCCTGAGCGCAGGGCCAGTCGTAGCAGCGGTACTCTCCGTCCGGTGTCGTCAGACAGAACGAATATTCTCGCGAATCTTCGGGGAACATTGTGCGTGGCGCGCAGTCTGCGTCGGATTCGCAGAAGTCGGCGCTGCATCGGGCGTAGTCGCCTAAAGCTGTTTGGCGGCAATATCCGCCGGGGTCGCAGACGGTACGCAGGCAGGGGTCGAACCACCCGTGGTCGTCATCCCATGAGAAGCAGTCCGAGTCGTGATTGCACTCCTCAGCTTCCACAAAGGTTACACATAGGCCGTCGAGGCAGAGGTCGAAAACGCGGGCTCCGGTCTGCCCATGGAGACAGTCGCTACTGTGGTCGCAGGGGATCTCGATGCAGCCGGGGATGGTTCCGGTCGGCTGGCAGACCCCATCGACGCATTCGGGGAGGCTCTCGCATGGGCTAGTGCGCTGAAAAACACAATCGAAGTCATTTTGGCAGCCGGCCGGAACCGAGATGCAGGCATTGGACCCCGTCAGGCACTTGCCCAGGGTAGTGGGGTCGCCGTCATCACAGGGGGTGTCGGCCCCGCAAGCCTGCGGCGCGCATTCCCCGATGTTTGCCACGAACTCCGGTGAGATCAAAAGCTGAAAGCACTGTCCCCTAAGGCAGTTGTAAATCTGGCAACCGTCGTCGGGTGGGCAGTCTTCGTGTGAAAGGCACGGGGTGCAGTCTTCAATCTCGGTGTACTCGCAGCGGAAACCATCATCGACGCACTCGCCCACCGTGCAGCGGTCGATGTCGTCGCAGTCGCCGTCGCTGCCGCACAAACGGCAGTCTGCATACCA
>PWKZ01000176.1 GCA_003559575.1 Bradymonadales bacterium
CCCAAGAGCCGCCAGGCAATCAGAACCAGCAAGACCGTCCCTGCTCCCCATAACGCCGGGGAATCGCGCGGAGACCTCATGAGTTCGCGATAATGAGTCAGCACGACCACCATCAACCCGAGAATGGGCACTATCAGCAACCCTTCGGGCCGACTCAACGCACACAGAGACCCCGCCAGCGCCACGACCGCCAGCCACAACGGTCTGCGAGAGCCGAAATAGTCGGCCATGGCCGCCATGGCGATGAGGGCCAGCACCAACACGACCGCTTGACGATGCCCCTCCCCCCCGTGACGCACGAGCAGGGGCTGAACGGCGACGAGGAGCGCGGCCAAGAGCGCCCAGGGCATCCCCGCGCTCATGAGACCGGCTGCCGGAGCAGCGCCGCAAGTGGTGCAACCGCCCGCCCCCGAGCTGGAACCGCGATCGGGAGCGCCGGATCCTCGTCGAAGAGCAAACACCAGCCACGCCGTCAAGGGGGCCGCCAGCGCGCTCAGCAGGAGGTTCAAGCCAATCAGAGTAGAGAAGTCCGGTCTAAAACCGAGCAGGAAGACGAGATCGATGAGCGCAATTGGCGCGCTACCGTAGCGCAAATCGAGGCCGTCCCCGGAAAACGCCTGATGCTGGTTCATCCAGAAATCGCCCGGCCCCCATGTGGCGAGCGCGACGCGCAGCAAGAACCCCGCCAAGGTTATCGCGATGAGCGCGATCGCGACGAGCCGCCCCACCCGCAGTGATAGCGCGCGGCCCGCAGACTCTCTCGCTCGCCCGAAGGCCATGAGTGCCCCGCCACCGCACCAGGCCATGAGCCCGAAGAGCACCAGCCACCCCGCGCGCAGAGAGCGCACCAGCACATGGCGCGGGCGGATGGAGGCGGCGCCCTTCGACAGATATGCGTCGCTTCGCACCTCGCTCCACAACCCCTCCAGCCGGCCGCCCTCATCGGCGGCAATGAGACGCCTCATGAGAACCCGGGCCGCCTCCTCTCCGCCCTGATCGGGAGCGCACGCGACGCCAAGCAGGCTGGGCCCGCGCTGCTCCCACAAACGCCACGCGCGCTCCTCTCCCGGCAGGACAGCGGGTGTTTTGCAGGGGAGATCGGGTGGCGAGGGCTCGTCGGTGACATGGCTCACCAAAACCACCGCCTCATCGCCGGAGGAGACAAGTGAGAAGCGCGCCCTGAAACGATCGATGGTGATCTCATCAAGGCGCCAGCCTCGAAGCACCTCTTCGCCGAGCGCCATCGGGGCAAGCTCCCGCTGCAAGAGATCGGCCGAGGCGCGGGTCAGCGCATATGACACGAAACGAGGGGCCGGAGCGCGAGGCAAAAACGCAAGGAGCGCGGCGACGACAACGACGACCGCAAAGACAGACCCCAGATAGCACGATGACGCTCTAGTTCGAATCAAAGCATCCCACCGTTCGCGTTGCGCCTGTGGGGTCATGCCGCATTAGCCGAGCTTTTTGCGGAGTGGATCAGCGCGCCTCACGCATCAGCCTGGCGACGCGTATGAGGTAGGAGCGCTGGTTGGCCGCCGAGCCAAACACACAGAGCAGCCCGGCTATCCGCTCGAGCGGATCGTAGTGGATAACACGCGCCGAGATCGAGAGTGCACAATCTTCGTCGAAGAGGAGTCGGATCTTCAACATCTCACCCGGGAGGAGCTCCTCGGGGGTGGCGACCCCCAGCCCACCGACGCTTATGTTTATCGCTCGGAGAGCGTACTCGTAGCCGTTCTCGCGCTCAGCCTGCACCGGAAAATCAGTACTCACCCGCTCATCCCAGCGGCGGGCATCCGTCGCTCTCCCCACTCCGCGAAAGTAGAACCGGGTCACGCCGATGAGGATCTCGGCGCCATCTTCCAAAAAACACGTGTCAATCTGTTGGCCGTTGACGAAGGTGCCATTGGTACTGTTTTTGTCGATGATGCGGTAGCGCGACTTGCCGGCCTGTTGAATGACCGCGTGAA
Organism: Bradymonadales bacterium; assembly: GCA_003559575.1. GTDB lineage: Bacteria > Myxococcota_A > UBA9042 > PWKZ01 > PWKZ01 > PWKZ01. Next base: position 1,971 of record PWKZ01000176.1, read on the forward strand.
GCCGGGAGGCGAGAGTGTCGCGTAACTGAATGTCACAGTCGGACGCCCGCCCTATCGAGGAGAGCTCGCCAAGCGCATAGAGGCGCTCGAAATCTCCCATGACGCGGACTAGAGAAGCCATTTTCACCTTCAAGCCCATAAGCCTTGGGAGTTATAATAGCACCATCCACTATAGCCGATGCAAGCATATTATTAACATGGCCCATGAGGGTCGCGTTGCTCCTCGGTCAACAAGCCCATCTTGAGCCTGGTCTCCATGACCCACGCAAAAATCGTCGGCACCACGAACGCGGTGACGAACGCAAACAGCATCCCACCGACGATCGGCAACGCCATCGGCTGCATCAAGTCGGCGCCCCGGCCAGTGCTCCAGAGGATGGGCATGAGAGCCAGTATCGTCGTCACCGTCGTCATCAGCATCGGGCGAATACGGCGCGAGCCGGCCTCCAGGATGTGGCGACGCACCTCTTCAACCGTCGTCGTCGCCTTTTTTTTGAACTCCTGGCGTAGATAGGTGCCGATGACTATCCCATCGTCCACCGCGATCCCGAACAGCGCGATGAAACCGACCCACACGGCCGTCGTCAGATAGATCGGGCCGTCGGCCGCGCGAGAGCGCAGCCCGCCCATGTGCAGCAAATCGAGGAGATACGGATAGAGCCAGAGCAGGATGAAGCCGCCGGCGAAAGAAACCGGGATCGCGAGGAAAACGGTCGCGGTCAACAGCACATCCCGGAAGCGCAGATAGATCAAGAAGAAGTTGATCAACAGCACGAGCGGGAGGATCAACATCAGGCGTTGGTCGGCCTCCAATTTGGACTTGTAGCGGCCGGTGGGCGACAGCACGAGGCCCGCCGGAACCGGATCCCGCCCGTGCTCGCGCTGTTGCTCGGCGCGCCAGGCCGCTATCCGAGCCATGGCGCCGTCGACCACCGAGGCCTGATCGCGCTCATGGGCGTTGAACATCACATAGCCGGTGAGTTGACCGTTCTCGGTCCTTATCGACGCCGGCCCAATGACGTGGCGGATGCTCGCAAGCGCGCTCATCGGGACGTGGACCCCGCCCTCCACCGGGACGAGCAGCTCTTCGAGCGCCTCCGGGCGGTCGCGCAGCTCGCGCTTGTAGGCGACTCGGATGGGGTAGCGCTCGCGCCCCTCCACCGTCCAAGAGATGTCGACACCTCCGACGGCGGCCTCGATCACATCCTGGACCTCCCGCACAGTCAGCCCATAGCGCCCGATAGCGCGCCGATCGAGGTCGAACTCGAAGTAGGGCTTGCCTCCCTGGCGCATGACAGTGGCGTCCGCGAGCCCCGGAACATCGCGGATGACCTCCTCGATGAGTTGGGCCGTCTCTTCGATCACGCGGTAGGCCTCGAGTCCGGCGTGGGGCACGCCGGACTCGTCGCGTGGCGCCCCCATCAGTCGGATTGCCATCTGGGCGCGGATCCCGGACTGGAGCATGACGATCCGGGTCTCGATGGGCTGCAGCCAGCTCGGAGTCGCGCCGATCACATGGGTGCGGCGTCGGAGTTCTTCCAAAATATCCTGCTGGGTCACCCCCTCGCGCCACTCGCTTCGCGGCACGAGATTGACGATGGTCTCGATCATGCCTATCGGCGCGGGGTCGAGCGGAGAGTCGGCCCGCCCCAGCTTGCCCATCACCTGCGAGACCTCGGGGACCGAGGCGATCGCCTCGTTCATCTTCAACATGACCCGCATGGTCTCATTGAGCGACGCCTGCGGCATCAAGCTCGGCATGGTCAGGTAGCTGCCCTCATCGAGCGGCGGCATGAACTCGCTGCCGATCCCCGGAAACACCCGCTGGGCCGCCGCGACCGGCCGAATGTCATCAATATCGACTCCGGCCCACGCCCCGAGCGCGCGCGCGGGCAAGAGCAACCGCGGCAACCCGACAAAGATCATCGCGCCGAGCAGTAGCACAACCACCGGCACCATCAAAAACAGCCCCTTGTGGCCGAGGATCCACACCAAACTCGGTTGATATACCCTGAGAATCCCGCGCGACACCGGGTTGGCCTCGATCGGCCGCATCCTCTCATAGGTCGCGATCACCGCGAGCGCCCCGAGTGCCAGCGCGCCCAGAAACCCACCGACCCAAGGGTGGCTACCGGCCAACACATCCGCGCGCGCGAGTCCGCTGCCGGCCGCGGCCCCGACCCCCGCCATGACGACGATGGCGAGCGCGCGGCCCCAACTGCCGTCCCGCTCAGCGCCGTCGCGGGGCTCACCGGAGGAGCTGTCTCGCAAGAACACGCGGCACATCGCCGGAACGAGTGTCACCGCCAGAATGACGGACGCCACCATCGCGAAGGTCTTGGTCCACGCCAGCGGCGTAAAGAGCTTGCCCGACTCGCCGGTCAGGAAGAAGACCGGCAGAAACGAGATGACGGTGGTCGCCACCGCGGTCAAGATGGCCGGCGCCATCTCGTGCGCCGCCGCGGCCACCTCTCGCTCCCGCGTTCCCTCGCGCTCCTCCCCGTCCCGTCGCCCCCGCTCGAGCAGCCTGGCGAAGATCGCCTCGCCCATGATGATGCCCATGTCGACCACGGTGCCGATGGCGATCGCTATCCCCGAAAGCGACATGATGTCGGCGCCGACTCCGATCACACGCATCCCGACAAAGGCCGTCAGCACGGCCAACGGTAGAGTGGTCGCCACGATCAGAGAAGTGCGCACGTGCAGCAGGAACAGCAAAACCACGATCAAGGTGATCAGCAGCTCATGGGTGAGCGCTGTTCGAAGTGTCGCGAGGGTCTCGTCGATGAGCTCCGTGCGGTCATAAAACGACACGATCCGCACACCGGGCGGCAGACTCGCCTCGAGAGTCGCGATGCGCTCCTTGACTCGATCAATCACCTCGCCGGGGTTGGCCCCCAGGCGCATCGTGACCACCCCACCGACCCGCTCGCCGTGCTCGTCGGCCAGCGCCCCGCGCCTGAACTGGGAGCCGATATGAACCGTGGCCACCTGCCGCAAAAAGACGGGAGTGCCGTCCACGGAGCGCACCACCAGGTCTTCAAGATCACTAACGGCCCTCACGAAACCGAGGCCGCGGATCACGAACTCCATCCCGCTCTGCTCAAACGTCCGCGCGCCGACATCGATGTTCCCCCGGCGCACGGTGTCAATCACTTGACGAATTGAGATGTCGTAGGCCTTGAGCGCGTTCGGATCCACATCGACCTGGTACTGCCGAACGAATCCGCCGACGCCGGCCACCTCGGCGACCCCCTCGACTGACTGAAGCTCATAGCGCAGATGGAAGTCCTGCAACGAGCGAAGCTCGGCCAGATCGTGATCGGCGCTTTCAAGCGCGTACCAGAAGACCTGCCCGAGCGCGGAGGCGTCGGGGCCCAGTTGGGGCCGCGCCCCCTCGGGCATCTCGGCGGCGGCGGTGGACAGGCGCTCCAGCACTCGCGTGCGCGCCCAATAGACATCGATGTGATCGTAAAAGACGACATAGATCTGCGAGAAGCCGAACGCGCTCATCGAGCGCACGTCACGCACTCCGGGCAGCCCCGCCAGTGCAGTGGACAACGGATAGGTGACCTGATCCTCCACGTCCTGCGGCGAGCGGCCCATCCAGTCGGTAAAGACAATCACCTGGTTTTCGCTGACGTCCGGGAAGGCGTCGACCGGTGTCGTTTGCAGCAGCGCCCACCCCGTGGCTCCGAGGACGGCGGCGAAGAGCATCACCATCCACGGCGAGCGCACACAAAATGAGATCAATCGTCGCATCGTCAGTGATCCTGGTGCGGGTCGATGGGATCAGCCGCCCCCTCGGGCTCGAGAAGCGATGGGTGGCCGAGGAGTTGAAGCTGCGAGTCGATCAGCATCGCCCCCCGAGTAACTATGATCTCGCCTTCATCGAGCCCCGCGACCACCATCACCCACTCGTCGGCGTAAGGCCCCAGCCGCACCTCACGCAACCGAAACTCGACGCCTCCGTGCTCGCGCCCCTCCGCGTGCTCGTGATGCTCGTGGTGCTCGTGGTGCTCGTGCCCCTCCGCATGCTCGTGGTGCTCGTGGTGCTCGTGCCCCTCCGCGTGCTCGTGGTGCTCGTGATGCTCGTGGTGCTCGTGCCCCTCCGCGTGCTCGTGGTGCTCGTGATGCTCGTGGTGCTCGTGCTCCCCGTGCCCGTGGTGCTCGTGCTCCCCGTGCCCGTGGTGCTCGTGGTGCTCCCCCGACTCCGCCTTGACGAAGACCACCTGGCGAATCCCGGTGTCGAGCACCGCGGAGCGCGGGATCGCCACAACGGGCTCCGGCTCATCGCTCTCGGCGACACCGCCGTCAGGCCCAAGCGCGGCGTGGCTGGTCACGGTCGCAAACATCCCGGGCTTCAGCCGACCGTCGGAGTTGTCCACCACCACCCGGACCTTGATAGTCCGAGTGCGCACATCGACTTCTTCTTCGATGAGATCGATCCGGCCCGGAAAAACGTTGCCGGGCCACGCCGCCACGCTCAACTCCACCGACTGCCCCGCCTTGAACCATGCAAGCTCCTGCTCATAAACGTCGAACCTCAGCCAGAGCGGATCGAAGCTCGCTAGCGAATAGATGGGGTCCCCGAGCCTGAGCCACTCACCCTCCTTGGCCTGCAAGGCGATTATTTTGCCGGTCGCCGGCGCGCCGATCTCGACGACCATCGAGGGCGTTTGCGTCTGCTCAAGCTCGCGCACCTGCGCCACCGTCAACCCCAAGAGGCTCAATCGCTCGCGGCTCGACTCGATGAGGCCGTGGTCGTACATCCGCAGCGTGCTCACGAACTCCGTCTGCGCGGCGTAGAGTTCCGGGCTGTAGAGCGCTATCACCGGCTCTCCCTCTGCCACATCGGTGAAGGTCGTGTCGGCAAAACGCCGCATCACGCGCCCTTCGCTCCAGGCGGTCACCGTCCGTAGCTCAGCCTCGTTCAGTTCGAGACGTCCGAACGTCCGGAGCGACCGGTGGAGCACTCTTTTTTCGACTCGCGTCTCCCTCAGATCGATCATGCGCTGATCGTGCGCGGTGAGCCGCAGGCTCGTGTCGAGCAGCTCGAGGTCCATGCCGCAGACCGGGCAGATCCCCGGCCCAGGCATGATCGTGCACAACATCGGACACGCCCAGCGCAAAGCGGCGCGCACAGGTCCGTGGTCGTGCGCCACGGGCGCAACGAACAGCCACGAGGCGGGCAGCACCGCGAACAGAAGCGCGCCGAGCGCAAACCCGGCGAGCCCGGCCAACAACGGCGGGTAGAGATTACCAATCGACCTGGGCGATGAAGTCGTCATGGGTGAACCTATTGTTGCGCCTGCGACTGCGCCTTTGCTTCCCGAATGAACTTTTCGGGGTCCTCGAAAAACGGTTTGTCGCAGGCTTTGCAGCCAAACCGCACAAGCGTCCCTTTATAAATCGCAAAGAGGTCTTCCCGCCCCTCCATGTCACAGATCGGGCAGACCGGATTCTCGAGGTCCTCGAAACGCGACCGCTCGACCTCCCGCGCAACCATCGGCTCGCCGTCGAGCGGGCACGGCGCCGGATAGCTCACGGCGTACGACTCGTCCTGGCGGCAGAAGTGGACCGTGACCATCCCCGGCGACTCCGGCGCAGGGCCGGAGTGCTCATCGTGCTCGTGCCCGGCGTGCTCGTGCCCGGCGTGTGGCTCTCGCGCCACCGCGTGTTCATCGTGTTGTTGGGGGGCGGCTCCGGCGGCCGGCTCCTCCGGCGCCGGGCCGCGCAACGCGACCATGATCGCCGCGCCGGCAACAAACGCCAGCGCAAAGATGATGACCAATTGCCTCATTGTTCGACTCCTTTGCCGGTGGTTACGAGCAACCTCGCTCGCGCCACCTCCAGATCGCGCCGCAGCCGGTGGACATTCAGGCCGACCTCGAGGTTCGCGCGCAGCGCTCGGTCAAGCTCTGAATATCCAATCCGCCCGGCCCGGTAGCTCGCCTCCGCCGTCTCGACCGATTGACCGGCACGGTCGAGTTGCGCGCTCGACTCCAACTCCAACCGCCGCGCCACATCGGAGAGCGCCGAGAAGCGGGCGGCGGCCTCCGCCGGGACGCTCCGCTCGGCGGCGGCGAGAGACTCCTCGGCGGCCTCTTGCATGAGCCGTAACTCGACCAGGTAAGGCGCCCCGCTCGCAAATCGCCACGGCGGCATCGCGCGAGGCGTGTCTCCGTCGCGACTGAGCGCCGCGCCGGGTGACAAGTCGGGCAACAGTCGGCGCTCCACCAGCGCGACCATCAAGGCCGCCCGCTCTGCCATTGCCCTTCCGATCTTGAGCTCCGGAGCGCTTCGCGCGACCCCCTCGAGGAGCGCGGGGCGCGCCGGCACATCGGACGGAGGCGTATCGAGGAAGACAGAGACGCCGTCAAGCGCCGCGCCAGGCAAATCGAGCGCCGCGGCGAGACGTTGCCGCGCGGCCACGACCCTCTCTTCCGTGCTCCGGTGAACCTCCCGCCATTCGTCGAGGCGCGCCTGAGCCTGGAGGACACCCGTGAGATCAGCGCGCCCGGCCCGGTAAGCTCCTTGCGCCGAGGAGAGCGCCGTCGCGGCCAGATCGATCCGAGCGACCGAAACACTCTCGGACTCCACTTGATAAACGAACTCCTGAAATGATTCCTCAAAAGATAGCAAAGCCTCGAGCACCTCCCGCGCGAAGCGTCCTTGGCTCGCCTGCACGTCGGCCTCGATCAAACGGCTGCGCACGGCCTCCATGCCGAGCGGCGGCCAGGGCGCCCCTTTGGGCATCACCACCGGCGTGGTCGCGTCAGTGCGCAAATCGAAAGCGAACGAGTCGAACAGGCGCACGAGTTGAAGGAGGTTGTCCACCTGGTCGAAGCGGGTCCGCGCCGCGCGATGGCGCTGGGCGGCGGCGCTGACCGCGCGGCTCCGCGCGAGAAAAGCCGCGCGCGCCTCTGTATGAGGGAGCCCCGCGTCGGGGCGCCAATCCTCGGCCCGAAAGAGAGCGAGCCCCTCCTCGTCGATGTCGGCGAAACCGATTTCCTCGAGCTCCGCCGCTTTCACCGGACCGGGCGCGGGCCCGTCGGGGGTCGCTTCCAGGTGACGCTCGCCACTCTCGGGCGCCACGCCAGGCCGAGACAACGGCTCCACCGGCGCCGCCTCGGGGCGCGCGGCCACTCGCCAGGAGCGCGCCGAGGGGGTCGCTCCCGGCTCGCCCGCGCCTGGAAGACCGGCGGCGCAGCCGGCCAAGAGACAAAGAATCAGGGCCGGTGACGCCCATCGTGGCGCAAGCGCGCTCATGGCGCCTCTCCCGGGGCCGACTCCGGATCAGATCGTCGTTCGCGATCACCATCCGGCTCGGGATGATCGCCCGGGTCCGGATCGTCGCCCGGGTCCGGATCGTCGCCCGGGTCCGGATCGTCGCCC
>PWKZ01000152.1 GCA_003559575.1 Bradymonadales bacterium
GAGCGGGGAAACCCGCGGAGTCGTGGCCAAAGTCACGTCGCACAAGGGTTTTCCCGATCTGACGAAGCAGCGCGCCGGGACCGCCCGCGGGACGCCGCCAGGCGGCTGACTCAGTGTCCTAAGCCCCCACCTGCACCGGAATTAACGCGCCGCGACAGGGCAAAATCGGCGATTACGACTACGATCACGACACGGGCACCCGTGGAGCGTGGCCGTGACGCGCCCTGAGGCGCGGAGCGCCGGAGCGAGGTCGCCCCCCGGCAGCATCGCTTTCGGGGAAATCCGATTGTCCCGCGCGCGCAAGCTGTTGTATGCTGCTTGGCCTGCTTCGGCGTCGCGGCAGGGGGGGCCCAGGCGCCGGAGACGACAAAACACCCCCTCCAATGGAGATCCGCGAATGAAGATCCTCATCGCCGACAAGTTTGGTCCCGAGCTTCCCGATCTACTGCAAAAGTTCGGTGAGGTGTATGTCTCAGACGAGTCCAAACTGCCTGAGGCCGACGTACTCCTGATTCGCAGCGCCACCAAGGTGCGCGGCGAATACCTGGAGCGCGCCAAAAACCTCAAACTGGTCATCCGCGGTGGGGTGGGCATTGATAACATCGACTCGGCGCGCTGCGCAGAGCGCGGCATCCTGGTGCGCAACACTCCGGAGGCGAGCGCCATCGCGGTCGCCGAGATGGCGTTCGCGCTGATGCTGGCCACCATTCGCCACATTCCGGCCGCCGACCAGGGCACCAAGGCCGGCCAGTGGCCCAAAAAGCAGCTCAAAGGGACCGAACTCAACGGCAAGACCCTGGGGCTCATCGGGATGGGGCTGATTGCCACCGAGGTGGCCAAACGCGCCAAGGCCTTCGGAATGCGGGTGATCGCCCACCGCGCCTCCGGGCGCCCCTCGGAGTGGGCCGAGATCGTGGGGCTTGACGAGCTGCTTGCGCAAGCCGACTTCGTAAGCCTTCACGTGCCGTACAACGAGCAAACCCACGACCTCATCAATGCGCGCAGCATCGACCGCATGAAGACCGGCGCGATTGTGATCAACACCGCCCGCGGCAAGTGCATCAACACCGCCGACCTGGTGGCGGCGCTCGAATCGGGCAAGCTCCGCGCGGCGGGGATCGACGTCTATCCCAAAGAGCCGGTGGAGACCGACTCGCCGCTTCTAACGGCCAAGAACATCGTCCTGGCCCCTCACCTCGGCGCCTCGACGGATGAGAACATGACCCGCATCGGCCTCATCGCCGAGCGACTCATCGGGGAATTCGTCAAGACGACATCTTAAACAACCGAATGCCTCGAGCCGCATAGCTCACACCGGCCGCTCAACGGCCTCGCAATGGAAATGAGGCGCTCATGAGTTGGCACACGCTCTCACTGCTGCCGATGGCGCTGGTTGCGGCGATGATTATCGGCTGCGGCGGCGATCCCCCCCCGCTCGAGACCACCCTGGCGCCCATCGAGACCGAGCTGACCTTCTTCCGCGACGACCGCGGCCGCTACGTCACCTTCAAGGGGATCAACCTCGGGGGCAACATCAAGGTCCCGGTGAAGACCGGGACCGAGTACGACGAGACCCCGCAGACCTACTACGGCCACATCGGCGACGAGTTGGCCGCCGCGCGCCGGGGCGAGACACGCGCCTTCACCTACGTGGGGCGGCCGTTCAGCCTGGCGAAAGCAGACGCCTATTTCGCGCAGATGAAGGCGCTCGGATTCAACGCCGTGCGGCTGATGTGGATGTGGGAGGCGGTCTACCCGGAACGCAAATACAAGCCCGACACGGCCTATCTGGAACACTTCGAGGAGTTGGTGCGCCTGGCCGGCGAACACGGCATCTACGTCCTCTTGAATCTCCACGAAAACCTCTGGAGCCGCGCGTTTTATACTCACTACAGCGAGTGGCCGGTTTGTGAACAGTGCTGCCGCTACGACGAGCACAACCGCGCCATCGATCCCGACGGCTTCGTGCACGACGACATCATCTGCACCAAAGAACGCAAGGCCGAGTGTTGTCCCCCCGGGGAGATCATGAATCAGATCTGGTCGCTGTTTCCCAACCGAACCCGCGAGGAGCTCGGGATCTCGGGCGACGACTCGCTCGAGGAGCGGGCGCGCAAATATCGCCAAGGCTTCAGCGACCGTGTCAGCGGTGACGGCGCGCCCATGTGGGCCAACCGGATCTGTGTCCCCGAGAAGAACTTCGACTCGCCCTACTGGGGAGTCAACAAGTTCCTTGGGGCGGCCCAAGAGAGCACCGGGCCCCTCTTCAGCGATCTCGTGGCGACGTTGCGCATCGTCCTCAACGAGCTTGCAAAGGAGGACGCTCCCATCTTGCCGGCGGACTTGAACGAACAGCTCGAGGCGCAACTGGATCGCATGGAGCCCTACCTGCCTCCCGACGCGTTCGGCTCCCTCGACACCTACGATGGCCTACCCTTCACCTTCTGGGGGATCAACAACGGCATCTCCCTCATGACCAACATCTGCTTCGGGGCGTTCTTCACCGGCGACACCCTGTTTCCCGAACGGCGCACGGTGGAATACGGCGACTCCGAAGCGCTCCACCTGGGAGTCGAGATCGAAACCTTCTACACCGATGCCGAGGCTCGGGAGCGGGCCGCGGTGCTGCGCGCCGAGGGTTATAGCCATGTGGCGATCCATAACCTCAGGGAATCGCTGCAAGGCGGCTTTCGCGCGGCCTGGCAGGAGATCGCCCGCATCGGCAAACGTTACCCCCATGTCATCGGCTACGACATCCTGAACGAGCCGGCAGGTGTCTACCTGCTCATCTCGATCCTCCAGGCCTATCTCGATCTGGGCTCACCGGCGCTCGTGGCCAATCTGCTCGACGCGGTACTGGTGGACGACGACGGCCAACCGCTGCGGGTGCGCGAGTCTTGGATCACGATCGGTGAGTTCGTCCAGCAGGTCCTCGAGGAGAACCTCGAGTTTTTGCCCCGGGACGACAGTGACGAGACCCGCAAACGACTCGGGCTCTTGGGGGCCGACCTCATGAGCGCCGTCGGCCTGAACCTGCATCTCGACAAAAACCACCTCAAACCGCTCTACGAGTATGTCGGCCAGGGGATCGCCGAGGTCTACGCCGAGGGCGATGAGCCCGCCAATCGGCTGGTGCTGTGGCTCGAGCCGGCGCACAGCCTGGACCAGATGCTGGGAATGCAGGGCGGCGTGGGCGGCCAGTGGGAACAGTACGCCACGACCCCCGCGCTGGATCTCCCCGACGGGTTCGAGGAGCGTTTTGGAGAGGTCCAGTTCGTCTGGGCGCCGCACTGGTACCCCGACATTTATCCGTTCCCGGGGCTGAACCAGCCCGAGCGCATCTTGGCCACCGACGAGTACCAGTTCCGCGACTACGAGCCGGCGATCGAGAAGCTCAGGGACTGGTCGACCCACGCCTTCAACAACGTCCCGTTCGTGCTGGCCGAGTTCGGCACCTACTGGAACTTCCGCTACCTCGAAAACGAATATCAGTGCCAAAAAGCGCTGGAAGCGTGCCGGCTGGCGCCCGAGGGTTTCCTGGCCGCCGAGTGCAACATCGAGGAGGCGATTTGCCCACCCGGTTACATGCAGTCACGCGACTGGGACTACCTGGTCAGCGCTCAGATCCTCAACAATTACTATGAGGCGTTGGAGCGCATGTTCGCCAGTAGCATCGTCTGGGTCTACACCTCCGACAACGATCCAAAGTACGGCGACTGGTGGGATCACGAGGACTTTTCACTGGTGGAGTTCATTCGCGAGGAGCGCGAGCCCGAGCGCTACGCCGCCGTTCCGGGATCCATGCCCGCGAGCTACATCGTTCCGGTCGAGGAGCCGCGCGGCTATGTGGTCCCCCGCGGCCACCGCGCCTACGTCCGGCCGTACGCCCGCGCCCTGGCCGGTAAGCCGCTCTCCACCCACTACTACTCGGATCTCCACAACTTCGTGCCGGTGAAGGGCGAACCCGATCCTCTCCACGAGTTCGAGGTGCGCTACGCGAGCAAGGAAACCACCGCGCCAAGTATCATCTTCGTCCCCGAGCTGCCCTATCTGGAGGGCTTCTACGTCTGGCTCTCCGACGGCTACGCCGTCTGGGACGCCCCGCTCCGCCGCCTCTACCACTTCCCTCAACGCGACGACCCGGGCGCCGAACACTGGGTGCGCATCCGGCCGCCGATGGAGGGGCAGGATGATCGGGATTGGCGCTACTTCATTCGCGATGCGAAGGTGGTGACAGGGGGCTCGCGATGAAAAAGATCATGGCTACGCTTGCAACGCTCTTGACAATCTCAGCGGTGCCGGCGCAGGCCGAAACCGAACTCGCGCGGGCGTTTCCTCCGATCCCCGCGCCCTCAATCCTCGTGCCGTCTGAGGGGCCGGGCATCGGCGGCGCCCACTGGCGCCTCTCGGGGCGCATGCAAAACATCTTCTTGTGGCGCAACGACAGCGACTTCGATCGCACCCCGCCGTACTACGACGCCCATGGCCAGAGCGTTGGCCTGGTGGGCACCTTCTTCGCGCCCCGGCTGGACATCATGCCCAGTGAACGGCTGCGGATGGTGGCCGAGGTCGAGTTGGGCCTCAATATCTGGTCGCTCCAGGACGCCGACGCCTATGACATCCACGAGCCGGGCTTTCTGCGGCTGGCCATGCGCCAGCTCTTCATGGAGGGGACATTCTTCAACCGCGCCCTCTCTTTCCGCGCCGGCTATGAGCGGGTCTTCGATCTCTCCGGGCTCTTCATGGGCCACTGGATCGGGGCCGCCACGCTCGCCACGGCCCACTCGTGGGGGGTGCTCTCGCTCACCGCGGGGCAGCTGCCCGACCAGACCCACGAGGGGGTCGCCTTCGACAGTACCAACTTCAACGCCGACACCATCGTCTACGGACTGCGCGGCGACTTCCCGTTGGGCGCCTATCTCCTGTCGGCCTCCCTCTGGGGGCTCACAGACAGGCAGGTGGTGGATCAACGGCTCGATCTCATGACCTTCACGGTGAGGTTGGGCGGGCTCTTCGAGAATGAGTTGACGCGGATCTCCTTCGGCCTGGATGCCGGAGTGCAGTACGGCACAACCTCCGGGCGCGCTGCCGGGCACGACGAGCGGACGCTGGCGTGGTCGGCCCAGGGGACCCTCGATGCCGCGCGCAAGTTGCGCCCCGGCGGAGGCGCGAAGCTCCTTTTGTTTGCCAACGTGATGGCCCTGAGCGGCGATGATGATCATGACGGCAACGAGTTCAACGGCGCATGGTTCTACTCGGGGCGCAGCCGCTCGCGGACGATGTTGCTCACCGAGGATCTCTTTCGTGACCGCGGCGGCAGCATCGACCGCCGGATGAGCGAGCCCCGCCACGGCGACCACGGCAAGTTCTATCTCCTACGCTCCGGGCTCCTGGTCGCCGACCTCTCGGTGGGAGCCGAGTTAGCCGGCTTCTTCCGGCCGTTTCTGACCGCCGGGGTGGGCCTGACGATGAACCCGGAGAACGCGCTCGGCAGCCGTTTCGTGGGCTTCGAGACCGATCTCCACCTGGAGTTCTTTTACCGCGACCTCTTGACCGTCAACCTGGTGCAGTCGGTCTTGTTGCCGGGGCAAGCGGCGGCGGCCTTCGTCAACCGCACAGGCGACCGCCAAAGCACCGACCCCATCTACCAGATTCAGGTGATCGCGACGATGTACTTCTGAGAGAGGCAATCGCCTCTCAGTAGTAGTACCAAATCGTCCGATAGTCGCGGATTGCCTCCCCCCTCACGGCCAACTCTTCCAGGTAGTCGTAGATCGGGACATCGATGTAGTTGTAGGGCGGCAGTGGCGTGATGTTCTTCTCCCAGGGGTGCATCTCGTAGACTCTGGCTCCGTCCTGGGGCCTTATCATCACCACCCGATGATCCTGCCAGGCGCGCAGGTGATTTTTTCCGAGCTTGGGGACGTTGAACACAGGCTCGTCGGTGCGATCGAGGCCCGGCAGCATCCGCGCCTCCTCCTTGCGCTCCTGCAGGATGCGGGCGATGGGCACCATGTAGCGGCGCGTCTCACCTTTCCCCTTCATATTGAAGGTGTAGTAGGGATCGACGCCGATGCTGCGCAGCACGCGGCGCAACGCAGCGCTCTCGAACCGCCGCGAGTTCTCCACCGTGAAGACCTGCTGGTTGTAGACCCGCATGCCGTGCTGCAAGATTCGCTGCACCGCTTCCGTCGCCTCGGGAGTCACTTCGTAGGGGTGCTCGAAGTGGGTCACCACCGCGATCTCACGGCGCCCCGGCTCATTGTACCGCCCCACCAAGGCAGCCAATTTCTTGGTCCAACGCTGCGGCAACACCACCGGAGTGCGGGTGCCGAGCCGGATGCGGTAGACATGCTTTTTTGCGGCCAGCGCCGCCAGCAGCTTGTCTATTTTCGAGTCGCTCATCACGATCGGATCTCCGCCGGTGACCAGCACGTCGCCCACCCCCGGGTGAGCGTCGAGCCACTTGAGCGCCTCGTCGAGCGCCTCGTCAGACGCGAGCGCGTCGGGCGCCAGGCACTCCTCGATCTCCCAGTTGCGCTGACAGTAGACGCAGATCTGCGCGCAGGTGTTGTAGGGCTTCAAGATGGCGATCAACGGATAGCGGCGCGTGATCAAATCAATCGGCGAGGTGTCGTGCTCGCCCATGAAATCGAACGTCATCGAGCGGTCGGCTTTGTGCGCGGCCATCTGGTCGACGTAGTCGGGCGGCGGGATCACCTGGGCGCGGATGGCGTGATCGAGCTTCAGCGAGAGAGTGCGATCCATCAGGCTCAGGTAGAAGGGGGTGATGCCGAACGGGATGCGGCTGTCGACCGCCTTCTCCACCGCCCTTTGCTGCTCGGGGGTCAGCTCGAGTAGCTCGACGAGCGGCTCCGGGGTCTTGATCACATGCCGCACGTGCCACTCCCAATCGTCCCATTCCTCCTCGCGGGAGCCGAAGTAGCGCATGATTCGCCGCATGTTCTGGCGCCGCCAACCAATCACCTGCTCCTTGAGCCCCGAGGGGTATTTGAGCATGTACTTCTCGATCATCGCGGCGGTCTCGTCCAACACCTCGCTGCGCTGCGCGGCCGCCTCGCGCCCCTCGAGGGTCAGGAACTCGGGCACCCCGCGGCGCATCTGCTCGTCCTCGCGGTAGATGTTGGAACGCCCGGCCACTCCGCGAAACAGGTGGATGAACTCCATCAGAAAACCAAGCGCCACCGGCGCCTCCTCCTGCTCGGCCTCACCACCGCGACGAAGCTGCCACAGGCACTCGAGGGCGCTCACGCCGGTGCGCAGCTCGTTGACCGGCCCGAGGATGCTGCGAAACGTGCGGACGCACTCGCGCACCGTGGCCTTCTCGAGAATGTGGAAGTCGTTGTCCACGGCGAACACTGCCCGCTCGGCGTGCTCGAGATAGGCGTAGAGCTTATCGCGCACCTCGTCCAGGGAGGCGCCGCGGGCGAGGATCTCGCTTATCTCGGGGTTGGCCTCCCAGAGTGTCTCGAGGTAGCGCGCGCGATCCATCACCAACCTGGGCTTGACGTCATCCAGCACGTCGGTCAGCACGTCGACGGCGATCTGGGTACTCACGGGGCGCGGTTTGGTCTCGTCACATTCGCTCATCGTCCTTCACTCTCTTGTTTTCAGTTCTCGGGAGCCTCGATGGCCCCATAATAGCGCAAGCCCCAATAGGGCAACAGATAGAACATCGGGCACTGTATCCGCCGCGGCCCGCTGCCACCCTCGACGGCGTACATGTTGCCGTTCCACCAGACAGTGCGGATCTCGTCGTAGGGAAAGACCCGGTCGAACTGCGCTCGCTCGAAGCGATCCCGGACTATCAACTTGGCGTCGCGCCGGTGGGAGTTGTCAAACCGCCACGAGCGCAGATCGAGGGGGATTTCGTGTAGCGTCCCGGCCGCCGCCCCCACGTCGGTCTCGTCCTCGAAGGTAATCGCCGCGATCAGCATCGCCCACAGCGCGTTGCGCTCGGGCCGCCCCCACTCGTAAAACTCGAGCGCCGAGCGGATCCAGCGCTCGCGGCGCGCGGGATCGGGCTCGTAACGAATCAGGGTGAAGTACCCGAGAATAGCCAGCTCGTGATCGGAGTGGTTTGCTATCGCCGGCTCGGTGACGGTCCAGATGTCATCGTGAAAGTCCACCAGTCGGTCGTAGCGGTGCTCGTCGATCAGGTACTGATAGGCCTCGTAGAACTGCTGCTCGCCGGTCATGTGCCACGCGGCCAGCATGTGACCCAGAATCTCGATCCCGTTGAGCCAGCCGTGACCACCATACGCCCCGACGCACACGTCGGCGGAATGTCCCGCTTGCAGACAGGGCCGGATGCCGTCAATCGCCACCGCCAACAGCTCGGGAAACCACTCGCCGTGGGTGGTCTGGCCGCCGTGCAGATCCTTGAGCCGGAAGTCGTGCTCGATGATATAGGCCGCCAGCGCACCGGCCCGATCAGCTATCGCCGCCCGCTCCTCCTCGTCGGCGCACAGGTCGAAGTAGAGCGGATAGCCGAAGAAGTGGCCCGTGGTCTCGTCCGACGAGGTGTCATCCTTCCAGACGTAGTCGTGCCCGTCGTCCCACGCGACCCGGTGCCAGTTGGGCAACGGCAGCTTGTCGTCGAACAGCGCCCCTTCGTCGTCGCGCACCAGCGAGCGGGCGACGAAACCACGGCTCATCCCCCGCTCGGCGAAGCTCACCGCCGGGATGTCGATCTGAAGCAACATGGTGCGGATCGCCTTGGCGGCATGGTCGCAAAACGTCTCGTCGCCGGTGGCTCCGAAGGCCAGCGCCCAGGCCCCCACCTGCATCTGGGTCCACAGGCCGTCGTTGTCCTTGTCCCGGCGGATGGTCTCCGAGATCTCCCACGGGTCGGCGACGCTCACATCAGAGCAGACAAAGCCGTCCATCCGCCAGCAGTGCTCGTGCAGGAACTCTTCGAAGATCGCCGCTTTCTCGGCCAGCGTCCGCGGGGTGAGATCGATGCGGGTGAGCCCCTGCGAGGTGCCGAGCCAGCGCCGTCCTTCGGCCCCGAGCGCCACGGCCGGCACCCGGTCGTCGAGTAGCCAGCGACCCGAGACGTAATGATCTTGCGTCACCCCATCGGCGCGGCGCACCGTCGCCCCGATCTCGTGGCCGAGTACCCAGGCCCCGTCCCGCGCGGCGATGGCGAGGTTGTCTTCGGCGGCGAGCTTGCCGGGCGCCGGGCCGGCCACAATCACCTCCGGCGTAGCCCCACCCAGGGACGCCACGCCGGTGCGGGTGGCCACGAGGATTCGCTCCTCGGAGAACGCGGCGAGAGCGCGCGCGTCGTCGTCGGGCAACCAGCCGTCCCCGGTGGTGAAAGTCGCCGTCGGCCCCACCAC
>PWKZ01000095.1 GCA_003559575.1 Bradymonadales bacterium
CCGCGCTCCGGCCCCGCCGCAAAACGTGTCGACGAACTCAAAACCGAGCGCCTCGGGGCGCACCCAGCGGCGGGGCCGGAGCGCGGCCTCGCCGGCGTCGGCCAAGAGCCGAGCGGGCGCACCGGGACAGACTCCCAGCAAGTGACAGTCGCGGCACGGCGCAGGGTGAGAGCGGGAGTCCGCCGGTTCGCGCGGCAGGGCCGGCGCAAGCTCCTCCGGGCCATAGAGCGGAACCTCGCGGCGCAACCACTCGTCGATGAGGTGAGAGTGCTCCCATAGAAAACACGGGGGGTAACCCTCGAATAGCAGGCGCGCGTCGGTGCCGCGTGGATCCGCTCTTGAGAGCAGCGCGGCCAGTTGCGCGCGGACTTCGGCGTGAGAGGCGGCGAGTTCGCCGCCGAGCGGCTCCACCGGGGCGACAAAGCGCAGTGTCAATGCGGCGCGCCGTTCGAGCCCGGCGACGAAGTCGGTCAGCGCCTCGAGCTTGTGGAGAGACACTTGGCTCAGCAGACACGCCACATCCACGTGCAGCTCGTTGCCGGCTTCACAGAGCAACCCGGCGAGCCCCGCGGTGGTCTGCTCGAAGGCCCCCTCGGCGCCAACGAGGCGGTCGTGTGAGGCGGCTTCCGGGGAGTAGAGCTCGACGCGGAGATAGCGTAAGCCGGCACTCAATAGTCGGCGCCGCAGCTGCGGATAGACCAGCGCGCGCCCATTGGTGACGAGCCCGACGCTCAACCGCGCCTCCCGTGTCGCCTTGATCAGACGCGGCAAATCGCGCCGCAACGTGGGCTCCCCGCCCGTCAGGATCGCGAGCGAGATCCCGTCGGCGGCCATTGCGGCCAGATCGAGCTCGATCTCCTTCTCGGAGCGCTCTGGCCGACCGCCTCCCCGCGCTCCAGGGCGCCCCGTGTTGTCGCCCCCCCCGATACTGACGACGGCGGAATGCATGAGGGGGATCGGGTGCATACGAAAACTCCCAGGCGCACCCTCAACCGACGCAGAGTGACAGCGGCGACGAGCCCACCGGGACCTGCTTCAAGGTCTCGCGGCTCTTGAGCGCCACCACCGAGACGGAGTCGGCGCCACGGTTGGTGATATAGGCGGTGGTCGTGCCCGGCACCAGCGCCACCGCCGAGGGGTTGGCCTGAACCCGAATACGCGCCACCTCAAGCTTTCTGACGAGATCAATCACCGAGACATAGTCCTGGTCACCGTTGGTGACGAGCGCCGCGCGACCGTTGGGCGTGACTGTGCAGCCGATGTGACAGGATCCGAACCGGATGCGCCACCCAATGCGCCATGAGGCGGTATCGATGGCGTAGAGGTGGTTGGAGACGAAACAAGCCACCAACAAAAATCGCCCTTGCGGGCCGAGAGCCACCCCCAGGGGGCCGTCGGGGGTCGGGATCGTCTTTAAGACCTCGCCGCTCACCGCGTCGAGGATCACTGTTAGATGCGACTCCTGACAGCTCACGGCGGTTTGCCGGCCATCGGGCAGCACCCGCATGTCGCAGGGGCCGCGACCGATCGGAACGTGGTTGATGACGGTCCAGGTTGTAGTGTCGATGAGCGACACCGTATGGGAGTGCTCGTTGGCGACCAGCGCCCGTTGCCCGTCGGGGGTAAAGGCGCAACCGGCGGGACCGTCTTGGACATCAATGGTGTGGGTCACCGCCAACGCGTTGGTGTCGATAACGGAGACATCGAGCGAGTCACGGTTGGTGACGAGCAGCTCTTTGCCGCTGGGCGACAACGCCGCCAGCATCGGCTCACTGCCCACTTGGATGGTGGTAATGACCTCGTGCCGCTCGGCGTCGATGACGGTGACGTTGTCCGAACCGCCGCCGAGCACGAATGCCCTGACAGGCCCGCTCGGCCTCACGGGCTCCTTGGCTGCCAACTTAAAAATTCCTCCTCCGGACAGCGACTTCCGACTCGGCGTCCTCGCGATCCCACGAAACGAGCAGTGTCCCGCGCGCGGGTTCGATGGTAGGGCAGCCCGCCGGTTCGCGTCAACGCCCCCGCCGGAGATCGACGAACCGGGTCTCTCCGTCACTCAAGACCACCAAGGAGATGAGCTCTCCCGGCTCCACGTTGCCCAGTAGCGTTCTTAGCTGTCCGACCCCGGTGACCCGTGTCGTCCCCAGCACGAGGATCACATCGCCGACCTTGAGTCCGGCCTCAGCCGCCGGGCTACCGCGGTCAACCGAGGTGATGACGACCCCTTGCCCCTGCTCGAGGCCGAGGCGACGCCCGAGCCTGGCGTCGATGGCGGAGACACGCACTCCAACACCCTCGAGCACGCTCTCGTCGGGACGCTCGCGGGGAGAAGGTTCATGGGGCGGTCGGCCCGGAGCCCCTCCGTGCTGCTCGGGCATCGGCTGCATCACGACCTCTACTTGCATGCGTTCACCGCGGCGGTACAACTCGATTGTCGCCGTCTCCCCCGCGCGCGCGGTGGAAGCCAACCACTGCAGATCAACCGTCGAGTCCACATCCTGCCCACTGAAGCCGACGATGACGTCTCCGGCGCGCAGCCCGCCCCGGTGGGCGGGCCCGCCCTTGACCACCCGCTCGACTATCGCCCCGTGAGACGAAGGCAGCCCGAGTGCCTTCATGTGATCCTCCGTCACAGGGCGGATATTGACCCCCAGCCAGCTTCGCGCCACGTGTCCGCGGGCGAGCTGCGGCACGAGGGTCTTGAGCATGTTGACCGGGATGGCAAACCCGATCCCCTGGGCCGCGGCGTTGATCGCCGTCGCCATTCCAATCACCTCGCCGCGAATATTGAACAGAGGTCCGCCGCTGTTGCCCGGGTTGATGGACGCGTCCGTCTGAATGAAGCTCGCCACCACCCGCTTGCCACTCGGCGCAATATCCTGACGCCCCTTGGCGCTGACTATGCCGGCGGTGACAGTATGGCTCAGGCCGAAGGGGTTGCCGATGGCCAACACCCACTCGCCGACCTCCAGACTGTCCGAATCCCCAAGGGTCGCAACCGGCAATTCATCGTCCGGATCAATCCGCAACAAGGCGGTGTCGGTCGGTGCATCGCTCCCCACCACTCGCGCCGGATAACTCTTGCCGTCGGCGAAACGCACCGTGATCTCGTCGGCGTTGTCGATCACGTGATGGTTGGTGAGGATCAGCCCGTCGCGGTTGATTACAAAACCGGAGCCGAGGCCCCTGTTGCGAAACTGGCGCGGCGGAGGACCGGGGCCGAAAAAGTGAAAAAAGAAATCACGCTGGCCCGGCCGCATCCCACGTCGCACCGTCTGCTCCACATGGATGTTGACGACGGTCGGCTTGAGCAACTTGGCGAGCCGCGCGAATGACGACATATCGAGGGGCGCGTCATCGGCGAGCCCCTCCGGGTGCGCCCGCTCGGTCCACAGATCCTGCCCCTCAGCCGCGAGAGCCGGCCCGGCGCCGCTGCCGAGCAGCGCCAACGCAAACATGACGGCCACGAGCGGCGACGCCATTTTAGGCAACCACATCTGATCCTCCTTAACGCTTGTCTCCTCCGGCGGGTGGAATTCACCCCCGCCCGCCCCTTCAACTAAAAGCAGAGAACCCGATAGAGAGTGCAACTATTCCACTTTGGCACGCGCCGCGGCGTCGGCGTCGATCATCAGCCGATCAATCAGCGCGCGCGCCAAACGCGCCTCGGCGGCGTGCTCGGGGCGGGAGATCTCGAGGAAGTGCTGAAGAATGTCGAAGGTCTGCTGGCGGTCGCCCAGCCGCTCGAAGACGTTGCCAAGATTGAAGTAGTGCAGAGGTTGGTGCGGATCGATACTCACGGCACGCTCAAACGCCGGCAGCGCGGCCTCGTAATCGCGCGCTTCCATTCGCGCGAGCCCCAAATGGGTCTGAAGCTCGGCGTCGCCGGGGTTGAAGCGCACCCCCTCCTCGAGCACCTCAATGGCCGCCTCGATCTCCTCGAAGCGCAAGTAGAGCGCGCCGAGCGCGGTGAAAGCCGGAGGGTAGAGGGGATAGAGTGAAATGGCACGCCGGTACTGGGTGTCGGCCTCCTGGTACTCCCCTTTTTCTTCGAGGATGCTCCCAAGCAAATAGTTGGCCTGGTAGTTTTGCGGATCACTCAAGACCGCGCGGTTGGCATGCGAATGGGCGGTGTCGATCTTGCCGGCGTCCAGGTAGAGGGAGGCTAGCTGAAACGCCGCGTCGGAGTTGTTGGGGTTGAGGCGGACCGCCTCTTGAAACCGTTTCTTGGCGCTCGCGGGGTCACCTCGATCATAGCGCTCCACCAAGCCCAGGTGGTAGTGGGCCAGATCGTTGTTGGGATCGGATTGCAGCGCGCGAATGAAGAAATCGAAGGCCACCTCGGGTTCAGCGCGATCGTACGCCGCCACCCCACGATTGGCGAGCACGTTGGAGTCGTGTTGCGCTTTGTCGCAAGCCCCAAGAGAGAACGTCAGGGATAACACCAGCAGTATCCCACGCGCACCGCCCGCAGTCTTGCCTCTCATGCCGTCCGCCTCCGCCGGTGAAAGTCATTGAAGAACCGCGACAACTTCAGCGCCGTCGAGCTAGAGCGGCCGGAAGATGAACGGATAACGCACCCGGGCCATCGCTCCTCCGGTGGTCGAAGGGAAGCGCCACAGGTTGACGGTCCGCAAGATACATTGCGCGACGCTCTCGTTGGCCATCGTGTCGCCCGCGATGCTCGACTGGATGACGCGCCCGGTGGGAGCGATTACGAACTCCACTGTAATTCTGCCCTCCAGGCTGTGATCTTTTTGCAGCTCGGTGCGGTAACACCACCGAATCTGGCCGATGTTACGGCGGATGTAGCGCCCGATGGTGGCTTGATCGAGCCCTCCCTCCACATCGGCCCGCCCCGAGGTGACGCTCACGCGGCCGACCTTGCGATCAAACCGCACGCGCCCGGCATCCCTTTTGGCAAGCTCGTCGGCGCCAAGACCGCTTATTCCTGTGTCCTCGCCATCGGCCCCCAGCGTAGCGCCGATGGCGGTCCCTCTGAATCCACCGCCGCCGGGCCCACCCAAGGTGCCGCCGAACGGATCGAGCCCACCGCCGCCGGTGAAGTAGGCACCGGTCGTCTCGGAGGAGCCGTCGCCGACGCTGACGAGAGTGCGAAGCCCTCTCGAGCGCCCACCCCAGGTGCCGCTCCCGGATGCCATGAGATCCTGGATTAGATCGGTCTGCTGCTCGAAGACTCGTGAGACTCCCGTTTGGCGAGCCACCTGACGGTCGTGCTCGGCCATCTTCTCCGGCGTGAGCCTGGTCTTGATCTCCTCGCGCACCTTGACCTTGGGATCGGTGGGGTCGGCCTCCTCCTCTTCGGCCTTGGTCTCGTCCCGCGCCTCGCCGTCCTCGCGCTCCTCCCTCTCCTCGTCCACAGCCTCTTGCTTCTCCTCGGCCGCCACCTGCAACACCTGGAAGACCGGTTGGCGCGCCCGCCGCGGATCGCGCTGGGCCACCAGCGCTTCCTCGGGGAGCAAGCTCAAGATGATCATGAAGAGCACATGCGCGATCAGGGAGATGCTGGTGTAAATGTGACTCTGGAAATCGACCCGCGCAAAGAAGGCGCTCTTCGGTTTGTCGGGCAGGGTGGTATGCGAGATCAGGAAGGCGACGTTGTCGATCTCGATCCGGCACCGCACGTCGCCCTCGATCACCAGAAGATCGTCGCCCACCAACAGGCCGGCGGCGCGCAGCTCGGGGAGTGTGTAGTATTTGTCCTTGAGCAGAACCTGGCCTTGGAGGCCGGCGGAAGCGAGGTTGACCGCGAACTTGCCGTTGTGCGGCACCACGAGAGGAAAGGTCGTCTTGTCGAGCTTGGTAAGCGGCGTGAAAAAGTGGACGCCCTGCTTCTCGCCCACCGTGACTTCCTGGAGGCGGGGGTAGTGCTCGACCTTGAGGAGCGTCTCCTCCCAGAACATGGCGACTTCAAGCGCCGGACGGCCCCCTTCGGAGGAGTCACGCGCGCCCGGCGCCCCCTTCTGCCCACGGAGCTGGTCGACCGCCGAGGCGTCATCGCGGGCGACCAGGATCCGATAATCGCCCAGGATCAGCGCCTGCCCCTCTTTCAGCGTGACCGACTCGTCGGCCGCGAGAGGCCTGTCGTCAATCTTCACCCGGCCTTCCTCGACGAGGTTCTTGGCCGTCACCTCCCCCTCGGGGGAGATGTCGAGCAAGAGATGGCGCAGCGCGAGAGCCGGATCATTGATGCACAAATCAGCCTGGGTGAAAGACCCTACCACCAACTCCCCGGTGTCGAACATGCCCTCGGAGACACACTCGGCGCCCCGATAGACCGACAACCTTATGCGCCAATTTCCGCTAGGCATACTCCGCCATCCTATCCCCCAAAGCGCTCCCGCTATCTCAGAGTTCTTCCGCGGAACGCACGATTTCGTCGATGAAGTCCAAGCGGATCTTGATGAGCGAGCCGCGCTCGAGGCGCGCGCTCGCTTCGATCAGGGACTCGTCCGGGGTCAAAATCTCACCCTCGATCGCCTCTTCATCGAAGTCGAAGACCCTCTCACGGGGAGCCTCCTCCACGGGCTGCGCCGTCGCTACGCTCATCGTGCCGACGATGAGTAGCAATGACAAAAACAACCCACACCAAAAAAAGCCTCTCATGCTCTCTCCC
The DNA here is from genome assembly GCA_003559575.1 of Bradymonadales bacterium. GTDB lineage: Bacteria > Myxococcota_A > UBA9042 > PWKZ01 > PWKZ01 > PWKZ01. Next base: position 6,638 of record PWKZ01000095.1, read on the forward strand.
CCTCGCTCCGGCAGCGGGCTCGAATTTGCCGCCGAATGATAGCGCAAGAGCCGCGCGCCTCCAGTGGTTGGACACCATCGGCGCCAAAAAGTTGTCAGCTACTCGGCATGTCGCGCAAGATCTTGATTGTATCCCGGAGCCCGTCGACCCGCCGCTGCATCTCGCGATAGCGGCGATCGCGGCGGTTGAGCCGCTCGAGATAGTCGCTGCAAGCGGCGTAAGCCTGATCGTAGTCCTCCACATAGTGCTGGTACAAAATACAGAGGTTGTAACGCGCCTCGTGCCGCCCCGAGTCACTCGCGAGTACTCTCTCATAGTCTTGGCGAGCCTCGTCGTACCGGCCGAGCCCACGCGAGGCGACCCCTCGACTGATGAGCGCGTCGAGGTTGTCGGGCTCGGCCGCGAGCACAATTTCGAAATGCTGCTTCGCGGTGGCGTAGTCGCCGTTGGCGAGCATGGCGGCGCCAAGATTCATATGCGCGTCGAGAAGCGCGGGATCTTCCTGAACCGCCCGCCGAAAACTGGCGATGGCGCCGCGCACGTTCTCACTGCGCAGCAGAAAGAGTCCATAGAGATTGTGCAACGGCGCGGCGTGCGGATTCAACTCCAGGCCATTGCCGAGCACCAAGATGCCAAGCTCGTTCTGCTCGAGATGGTAGTAGCTGATGGCGAGCGCGAGATAGGCGTTCATGTCCTCCGAGTCGGACAAGAGCGCCGTGCGGGCGTGAGCGATGGCTTCTTCATAGTTGCCGTGCTCGATCTGCCGGCCGGCGAGCGACACGTGCACGACGGGGTCCTGCGGGGAGATCTCGCGTGCGCGACGCAACGCCGCCTCACCCTCGCTCTGTTGCCCGCGGTCGAGCAGCAGCACCCCCAACCGGGCGTGAGCGTTACTCATCTCGGGCGAGAGCGAAACCGCCCGTCGCAACAGCGCGATAGCATCGTCATAACGCCCCAGCCGTTCATAAAAGATCGCCTGGTTGTAAATTATCTCGGCGTTGTCGGGATCCTCGGCGACCGCCTGGCGGAGCAGACCATAAATCTCGTCGGCTTGCTCCCGAAAGCGCACCATACTCTGCTCGAGCATCATGATACGTGCTCGATCGTAGGGCGACATCGCCGCCGCCAGGGCCTCCTCGTCGGCGTCATCCTCGGCCCGCGCGGCCGCCAGGGCCTCACTCTCGACAGGCTCCGGCTCAACCTCCTCGGGCGGCGCTTCGGGCTCGGCCTCGACAAGGTCGACCGGCGGCGCCTCCGGGCGAACCGCGCGCGGCGCGCATGCCGCCACGACAAACAGAGCCGTCACAACCGAAACGATCACGTTCCTGCTCGGAGTCATGGTGTCTCTACCTCTTCGTCCGCCATCTGCTCCTGGGCAAACCGGAACGACGGGGGGAACGTGGACGGGTTGGAGTATGAAGGCCGCGCACGAAACTCCGACGTGAAGACGACCGAGTAATCGATCTGCGCCAATCGCACCTCGGCGTCGTCGGAGAAGCGGTTGAACCACTGCTGCTCGCGGGCCGCTATCAACGCCTCACGGAATCGCTCGGCCGCCTGCGCCCGGATCTCCTCGGCGCGCAGCGCCTGATCCTGTTTGTAGATCTCGCACTGGTCGACGGTCAAGCCGCGCGGACACGGCGACTCCTCGATGGTGTCGGCCAGATCGGCGTATGCCACCCCCACGCGGTTCAAGGCCGCGATCTGCCAGTGCGGGTGCTCGAAGCTGTAAACATCCTCGAATATCTCGTTGGCCTGCGCCATGATCTCGAGCTTCTCGCGGATCGACTCCTCGATCGTGCGGCTTGTCAGCCGGATCGCAATCGCGCGCTGCAACAACGCGTCGCCCATCTCGAAGCGCGCCTCGGCCACCGCCCCAATCCCATCGAGGGTCAGGTCCGCCTTGCGCTCGTCGGAGAGCGTCTCAAAGAAATTGTATAACTCCTCGTAGGCCCGCATGGCCTGCTCTTCGGCGCGCGGACCGCCCTGGGAGGCGTAGACCTTGGCAATTCGGAGATAGGCCATCAGCACCAACTCGAGGGTCCCCTGCGCCTCATAGCGCCGCAGGTAGGAGCGGTAGTGATCAAGGGCGCGACTCCAATCTTGCTGGCTCTCGCGAATAGTCCCGATACTGAAGTAGATCCGCTCGGCCGCGGGGCTCTTGGGGAACCGTCGCAGGTAGAGATTCAAGTTGTCCACTGCCGCGTTGTATTCACCAAGGCTCTGGCGGAACCGCGCCGCGAAGCGCACCGCCTCCTCGACGAACTCACCGTCGGGATACTCCTCGGCGTACAGCTCGTAGAAGCGCGCCGCCTCGTTGTACACGGCGGCGTTGTGGTAGACCTTGGCGATGGCGAACAGCGCGCGCGAGGCAAGAGTTGAGCCACGCCGCTCGGTATACAACCGGAAGAACGTCTCGATGGCCGGCACCATGCGCTGGCCGCGGTCGTAGTTGAGCGCCGCGCGATAGAGCGCCGTCTCATAGAGCCGCGTGCCCGGGAAATCCTCGGTGTACTGCTTGAAGCACTCGGCTGCCTCGAGGTAGCGCTTCTCGTTCTCATGCAGCAGGCAGGTGTTGTACTGCCGCCGATCTCGAATCTCTTGCACGATGCTACGAATCTCGCCGGTGGCGATGTCGGGCATGCCGATCAAGCGGTCGGCCCACAACTCGAGGCTGCGGATGTCGCCCATCGCGTTGTAGGAGGACAGGAGACGCAACGCCGAGTCCCTGGCGTGGAGATGGTCGCGGTGGACGCGGATGACCTCGCGGAATCGCCGCGCCGCCTCTTCGAAATGGTTGTTATTGTAATAAACGACGCCTGCCGCGTAGCGCGCCTTGGGGGTATCCTCGGCGTCGGGCAGCATCCGGGCGAAGCGATCGGCGGCGCTGATGAAGCGCTGCTCCATCTCGGGGATCTCCCGTGGCGCCACATCGACGTCGTCGGTGTCGCGAAGTGTCTCTTCCTGCGGAATCAACTCGAAGTAGCATTGAAGCGCCGAATAGGCGGCCTCCTCGGTGTACTCGCCCTCGGGATCGATCTCCAGCACCTTCTCGAACTGCTCCACCGCCAGAGCGTACTCGTGCTGCTGCAAGAGCAACACGCCGTAGTTGCGGCGCAGCTCGTAGATGTCGGGTGAATCGGGGAACAACTCGACGAACACTCCGTAAAGGCGCCGCGCCAAAGTACGCGCCTCTTCGTCTTCGGTCTGCTCGAACTCCCGGTGGTAGTTGGTGGCGAGCTGGCGCAGCAACAAGTCGAGCGCCTCACGCTCCTGTCTGACGAAGTCGGCCGGCGCTTCCCGTGACAGGCGCCGATAAAGCGCGATGAGCCGCTCGGCTTCGCGGCCGGTATCCTCCTTGATGCCGCGCCGGTCAGTGTTCTCCACCACCAGACGCTGATAGGTGAGCACGCGGTGGGAGGCCGGATCCTCGCGGATGATGGTCTGCAGTAACCGGCTCGAATGATCGAACTTGCCCTGGTCGGTATAGAGGCTCGCCAGGCGACTCGACAGCTCGAGGTAGTCCTCGGGAGCCACCTCCTTGAAAAACTCGAGGGCCTGCCCGGGGACACCGACATGGCTGTAAGTGGTCACAAGATCGCGCTGCGCTTCGCGCTTCAGCCGAATGGGCAGCTCGAAACCGCGGTCGGCCATTGCGTCGGCGTGCCGAATGACCGCCAAGAAGCTCTCGAACGCGTTGTCGAACTCGCCCAGGTTGTAGTAGCACCAGCCCTGCTTGAAGATGGCGTAGCCGTATATAGTCGACTCCTCGCCAAGTTCGAGCACCTTGTCGTAGAAGGTCAGCGCATCACGAAACTCATGCTGATCGAAGTAGTAGTCGCCGATTTTATAAAGCGCGTCGGGCAGATACCGGCTCTGAGGGTAATCGCTTGCGAGGCGCACGAAATAGCCGAGCGCGTCGTCGGGGCGGTCCATGTAGGTGAGACTGCTGCCGAGACGATGCAACACGAGGTCGCGCGCTTCGTAGCCCGGATATCGCTCCTCCACGAAGCGGTAGCGCTCGACCGCCCGGTTCTGCCACTCTCTCTGGCCCGCGAGATAGCTCTCGCGCAGTTGACGCAGTTCTTCCGCGCGCCGGTAGTCGCCGGCTTCTTCGGCGTCGGCGATGGACTCCAAAAGCTCGAGTGAGCTGGCTCGTCCTTCAAACGTCTCGGCCCTGTCCCAATATAGCTCCGCCAACCGCACCAGCAGCTCGGGCTTCTCCGGATCGGCGTCGTCTTGCATTTCGATGAGCTCGTCGAGGACACGGATTTGCGCGTCGCGCGCCGCATCGTCGAGCACTTCGGCGCGACGCTCGATAAAGGGAATATCGAGATCCGTCGGCGCCTCACGCGCGGGGCCCGGCTCGCGCTCGGGCTCGCGCTCGTAGACCTTGATCCCGGCGCGGGACGGCTCGGTGCCGCTGACGAACCTGACCGGAGCGAGAACCAACAGCAGAGCCGCCGGCAGGAGGATCAATCGAATGCGTTCGTCCATTGCTACCCCCCTCGGGCCACATGTGGCGCCTCGCCGACCCGAGAGCATCAGCCTCTGTCCCTCGGGGGACACAGGCGCCAAATCACTGCGGCGCGCACAGCGAGGGGATGTTAAAAACATATGAGCCAAGCTCATCGCGCCAATATTCCCCTTGGAAACGCCACCGGATGTGCTCGGAACTCACCCGCGGCGCGACACCCTCGACCCCGGAAGGGTCGATGCTTTGTTTCTGCCCGGCCAGCGCCTCGAACTTGACTCGTAACGCCTGAGCCAGAAGATCCTTGAGATCGGCGTGAACTCGCTGGAGTCGCGAGCGCGCCTGCTCTCCGGCCTCGCCGACCACCAGCTCGCGATAAGCGATCACATCGCCCCGCAGTACATCAACGAGCTCCGCGGCAGCGGCGTGGGAGCCGAGCTTCGAGAGCCCCTCCAGCTCGCGGTTGAGCACCACCACCAACCCGAGCTGTCGGCTGAGTTTGCGATCCGACAGCGCCGCGTTGAAGATCCTCCTCAGCCGCAGCGAGAGGACCGACTCATCCGCCGCCAGCCTCGCCAAAAACGCATAGAACTCATTGGGGTCGGCGTATGACCCGATCTGATTTTCAAGCTCGCGTTGCAACGGCCAGTAGTCGCGAATGAAGTCGTCAATTAGCTCGATGGCGGTGTCGTGGTAGCACAGATCGTGGAAGATGACCGCCTGCAACACCATCGCCTCGGGGTAGTAATGCTCTTCGAAATAGGGCGAGGCCAGAGAGTGCAAGTTGCCGAGGGCGCGGCCATAGTTGCCGAGTTGATAGTGCGCCCAGCTCACCTCGAACAACGCATCGAGCCAGAACTGCGAGAACCTTGCCATCTCGTCATAGTGCCGCACCGCCGACTCGAACAACTCGCGGCGACGGTCCGGCTCCTGCACGAACCGCCCGGCGATACTGTAGAAAATGCGCGCCAGGCCGAGCAGTCCTCGTTCACCGAACTCGCGGACGACTTCACTGGAGCTGCCGCTCTCGCGTTTGTATCTCAGAAGATCCCGAAACGCCTCGACCGCCGGCTGGGCCGCGTTTCGGCGAACGTGAACCACCCCGATGAGGTAGCGCGCGCGCAGATAAAAATGTTCGTTAGCACGCCGCACCTGTTCGAGAATCTCGAGCGATTGGTCCAGATTGCCCTCGGTGTAGTGATACTGCCCGACCAGAAACCGTAGCTCGTCGGCCAGCTCATCGGGGAAGGAGTCGGGGGGATAGAGCGCCAATTTCTCGAGTGGCCGGAAATCACCCGGGACCTTGCGTTGCACCTCGAGCAGCCTGGGCAATGAGGCGCCGTAATGCGGGTGCGCCTCACCCGCGTCGGCGATGGACTCGAGAAAGGTGTAGGCCGAGAGGTGCAGCCCCAACTCGAGGAGGCTCTGCGCCAACTCGAACTCGGCGTCCTGGCGGTAGCGCTGGCGCGCGTCGCCTTGGTCGACTATCTGCCAGTAGCGGATCACCGCCTCGGCGTGCTTGCCCTGACCCGCGAGTGTGCGCCCAAACTCGAGCAGTCGCTCGAAGTCGGCCTCCTGTGGAGGATTCGCTCCGGCGCGGGAAGCCCCCGGCCCCAGAAGCAGAGCCGCCGCCAAAATGAAAACGGCGAGACGAGGAAGGTTTCTCATCCGACAGCCCTTGTCCGCATAAGTGCTGACCACAGGCCGCCCAAGTTTTTCAGCCCGCCGGTGGACAGCATTATTGCAAAGCCCCGAACGCTAGAGAGTATCACACTCTCCGACGCTATCTGGAGGCGGAGGTCGCCGCTCCTCGGGTGGGACGCAGTAATGGATTGCGTCGCGATCGCCCGCCTCCCCCAAGTATTCGATACATTCCGCGACTCCGGGACACGCTGCTTCGCCGTCGAGCGGATCGCACAACTGGGTGCAAAACGGCCCCGAGCCCTCGAAACGCAAGCAGATCTCACCTGGACACTGGGGGTGATCCACGGCGCACGAGAACCTTATTTCGGAGCCGTCCGCGACCTCCAACTGTTCTCCCTGTACCGAACATTGCGCGTATAGACAGGGATCGAAGGTGCAGGGCGCATAGTCCTCGGTCTCCACGCAACCAACGGTGCTACCGACTATGATGACTTGCGCAAGGAGAGCGATAGGAAGCATGGCCTGGCGCATCGCGTACTCTTCCAGCAGATGTCCGTCGGGAGAGGTGTTCGCACGCCTGCGCGAGCCCCGCCCAACGGTCGCGATTCTTGGCGCATTCTACACGATCAAGTCGAGTCGTCAACTGGAAGGGCATACGGGGAATGCGTCACGCCGCCAAACCAGTCTCCGGCGGAACGAATACAAACGAATGCCGATCAGATCGACCCGCACCCGCCCGTGTGGTGGCGCTTCGAGCGCCAGGAAGCACTTGATTGCGCGCCTCAGTCGCGCTCGCTTGGCTTCCCCGACGCTGTCGAGCGGATTGGCGAGATGATCCTGGGTCACGGTGCGGACCTCGACGACGACCAAGGTCACGCCGCGTCGGACCACGAGATCCAGCTCCCCTTCGGGGCACCGATAGTTACGCGCCACTAGACGATAGCCACGCCAGCGCAGGAAGCGAAGTGCCAGTCGCTCCCCCCGCGCCCCCACCCACCGCCGGTGCGCCGCTCTTTGCATTCCGATTGATCCTCCGATCCAAAGGGTCGGCGAACTCTTTTAGTATGATCGCACCGGGGGGGGAAATGTTGCATTTTCCGGAAAGTGCGCGGCTCAGTGACCGTGGCAGCACCTGAATGAGCGGCGGTGGATCGGTGTTACGCCATGGAGACGGAGAGCCGCGCGGTGCTTCACCGTCGCGTAGCCGAGGTGTTGTTCGAAGCCGTGGTCGGGCCACAGCGGATGAAGCGCGACCAGCAGCCGATCACGATGCACTTTGGCCAAAATTGAGGCCGCCGCGATGTGAGCGCTCAGCTGATCGCCTCTCACCACCGCGCGCTGCGCGAGCGCCAGCGGGATGGTGAAAGGGCCGTCCACAAGAACGAGATCGACTCTCTCGAGCGACCTCGCCACCCGCTCAACGGCGCACGCCATCGCGCGCCGCGAAGCGGCCAAGATATCGCTCTCATCAATCACTCCGGCGGAGAGCTCCACCACCGCAAAAGAGCGCGCCCGCGCACGGATCTCAAGCGCGACCCGCTCACGCGCCGTCGCCGAGAGGCGCTTCGAATCGTCCAGGCCGGAGATGTGACAATCGTGCGGGAGGGCGACGGCAGCAGCCACCACCGGCCCGGCCAGTGAACCACGCCCCACCTCGTCGGTCCCGATCAAGGCGTCGAGTCCCGCTCGGGTGAGCCTTCTCTCGACACTCCCGACGCCTTGCGGCAGAGACTCAAGTAAAAGGGGCGGTGCCATACTGGTCGGGCCCATTCCTGGTTCCCCATCAAACCGAGCACCGAGCGCGCCGCTACGCCTACGGGGCAATCTGCGGCGTGCGAGTCCCGGTGCGGGTCGGGGATCAGGATTTTAACGAAGTTCGCGGATACGCGCCGCTTTGCCGCGGAGATTGCGCAGATAGTACAGACGCGCCCGACGGACACGGCCGCGCGAGACCACCTCGATCTTCTCGATCCGCGGAGAGTGCAGCGGGAAGATGCGCTCGACGCCCTCCCCGTAGCTCACCTTGCGCACGCAAAATGTCGAGCGCGCGCCATCGTTGTGCCGCCGGATGCAAATCCCTTCGAAGACCTGGACACGCTCTTTGTCCCCTTCGCGAATTCGGACGTGGACCCGCAGCTTGTCGCCGGCTCTAAATACGGGGATGTCCCGCCTCAGCTCGAGCTGTTCTATCAACGCAACCTTGTTCATCTGTTACGCTCCATACTTCCCATCATCCTCCGCGAGTAGACGATCGAGGATGATCCCGGTCGCCGTACGTACCGCAAGGTGATTGTAGGAATCAACCCCGAAGATCGGCGCGAGCTTCAGTTCGCACTGCGCGACGATCTCCTCATGCAGCCCCCAACCGGTGCCGAAAAGCAGCAACCAGGGGGGCTCGCCTTCTCTTCTCAACTGCGCCCGCGCCGCCGCATAGCCAAGGGCGTCGGCCCCAAAGCCGGCACCGGTCGCCACCACCTTCGGTGTTCGTCCTTCAAGGCGTTCGATCTCGCCACGGACTTCTTCAAGGTCGGCGGCGACCCCGACGCGGCGCATCGCTTCACAGCGTCGGGGATTTCGCGCGGGGCCTTCACCCTCGATCCAATGCGAGACGATGCGCTGAGCCAACCCCCGCTGCGCGGCGATGGGGCTCACCATGTATGTCCGGCGCACCCCGAAGGTCCGCCCCAGCCGCGCCAAATCATGAATATCAAGGTTGGTCAGCGCCGTGGCCACCTTGTCGCGGCGCTTGTTGTAAACCGGATAATGGACCAACGCAACGTAAACGTTGGGAGAGCCCCGCCCCGTGCCCGGAAATGTCCGCGGCTCCCGGGGCTCACCCTCGGCCTCGACGCGCGGCTCACTCTCGGTCTCGGCCAGAAGGCGCTCGTCGTCTTCGTCCAGCGGCAGCGTCGCGAACAAATCGGGCCGCCGGGCGCGAGTCCTCGAGAGCGCTGCCGCCCGGCGCCAACGCGCGACCTGCGCGTGATCACCTGACAAAAGCACCTCGGGGACTTCTCGTCCGCGAAATACTCGCGGGCGAGTGTACAAGGGGTGCTCGAGGCAACCGTCCGAGTAGGACTCCTCCCAGGCGCCAAGCTCGTTGCCCAGCGCTCCCGGCAACAACCGAGTTACGGCGTCGATTACGACCATCGCCGCCGGCTCTCCCCCGGAGAGGACGTAATCGCCGATGGAGAGTTCTTCGTCAACCCAACCCTCGAGGACGCGCTCGTCGATCCCTTCATAGCGGCCGCAGATGAGCATGACCCTCTCCAACCCGCCGAGCTCGACCGCCACCCGCTGATCAAATCGCCGCCCCTGGGGACCGAGCGCTATCACCCGGCGTGGCGCGCGGGCCGCCTTGACCGCCTCGATGGCGGCCACCAGCGGTCCGGGGGTCATGACCATCCCGCCACCGCCCCCGTAAGGGGTATCGTCGACACTCTGATGACGTCCGGAGGCGTACGCGCGAATATCGTGCAGCTCGACCTCCAGCAGACCGTTGCGCATAGCGCGCGCCGGAATGCTGGCGCCAAGTGGCGAGGCAAACATTCCGGGGAACAGAGTGAGGACGTCGAAACGCATGAGACCAATTGCCCGCTGACGCACCGCTCACGGTGAGCGGGCTAAAGCAACCCTTCCGGCGGATCCACCAGGATGAGACGCCGTTCATGGTCAATCCGCTCCACAAACCCCTCAACCACCGGGATCATGTACTCTCCGTCCTCGCCCTTGATGACGAGGATGTCGACGTTCGTGTGGAACAGTGAAGCCAGATGACCGAGAGAGCGGCCCGAGACGGTCTTGACCGCGAACCCTCGGATCTCCTCCCAGTAATATTCGCCGTCTGCCGGAGCGGGCAGACCCTCCCTCTCCACCAGCAGTTCGCAGCCGACGAGCTCTTCGGCCGCCGAGCGATCCGCCACCCCGTCGAGAGTCAAAGCCCAGCCACGCGGCAGTCGGTTCGCGCCGGTCACGAGGACGGCGCGGGGCTCACTCGCTCCGGAACGAATCATCACCGCGCGGCCCGCCTTGAGCACTTCGGAGGCCTCGTTGTACAGGCGCGCAATCAGCTCGCCCCGGAGCCCCCGGGGGCGCACGATTCGCCCTATCGGCAACGGCGCGCACACACGGTCCTCAGTCCCGTCCGTCGACGATCTCCAAAATGGCGCGCCGGTTCCGGCGAGTGGCCGCGGCGCTCAAAAGAGTCCGCATCGCTCGCACGGTACGCCCCTGCTTGCCGATGACCTTGCCGAGATCGGAGTCAGCCACCTTGACCTCAATCACCGAGGTGCTGCTCCCTTCGATCTCCGTCACTTCCACTTCGTCGGGATTGGCCACCAACGCCTTGGTGATGTACGCAATCAGGTCTCGCATGACTACTTCCCAACCCGCCTGAGGCGATCGCTTCAGGCCTCGCTCAAGTGCTTATCGATGAGAGTCTGAACCGTCGCCGTCGGCTTGGCCCCGACCGACAACCAATACTTCACGCGATCATCGACAAGCGTGACTTTGGTCGGCTCATGCCGGGGATCGTAGGAACCTATCTGCTCCAGAAACCTGCCGTCGCGGCGCGCACGAGAGTCCGCTGCCACAATGCGATAATACGGCTTCTTCTTGGCTCCGAAACGAGCCAACCTCAACTTGACCGCCATCAAGCACCTCCAACACGCTTCCCACACCCGACCGCCAGTGGGCTGCATCGCAAAAAACCATCAAAAAGAAGAGCAACGCACCGGGCCCGCGCCCACTCACCTCATCCCCGCCCACACGCGGCGGGGGAAAACGTGAGGTGTTCGATTAGCCGTTGCGACCGCCAGTGTCAAGCCCCAATCAGCCGTCAGCTCTCAGCAATCAGCCAATCTACTGGAATTCAAGGGCATGTGCTGAATCGCTGACAGGAGGGAGCTACCGCCCCAACAACCGCTTCACATCTTGTCTCTCCGGCACACCGGCGGGGGCCAGGTCGAGGTAACGCCGGAAATGCCGCCGCGCCTCTCGATCCATCCGTTGTTCGCGCAACAGATAGCCCAAGTGGCGGTGAGCCTCATAGAAAGTCTCGCCATCCTCCCTGACCGCTTGGAAGAAGTGCTTGCGGGCGTCGGCGGACCGACCACGCGCGTTCATCAGGAGGCCCATCTGATAATGGGCCGGGGCATATCCCGGGTTGTCGCGGAGAACCGCCGTCAGATATGTATCGGCCTCGTCAAACTGCCGGCGTCGAACCAGCCCCTCCGCCAACGAGGTGATTACGTCGGCCCGCACCGGGTTCAACTTGATCGCGCGACGGAAATCGGCCAGGGCCCTGTCGTAGCGCCGAAGCTCGATGTACGTACGGCCGCGCAGGAGCAAAATGTCGGTGATCCCGTCGAGGTCCATCACCGGCCCCTGACGCGACTCGTAGCGCTCGATGATGTTGTCCAGGGGCCGCAGTGACCTCTCCAGGTTCTCGCGCCCCCCCAATTCAATGAGCGTCTCGGCATACAAGCGCCGGTGTTCATCAGTCACTCCCTCGCCGTCTTGCGCCTCGGCGAGGTGGTCGCGCGCCGCCAACGGTCGCTCGCGCGCCCGCTCCAGCACTCCAAGGTAATAGAGCGCCATGGCGTTGCGGGGATTGTCGCGCACCACTCCGCGCAGATACTCTTCGGCGTCGTCGAAGCGACGCTGTTCGACCAGCACCGCCCCGAGCAGCACCTTCGCCTGCAGGTTATCCGGCTCGGCATCGATTATGGCCGATAGCTCACGTGACGACGCCTCGATGTCGCCCGCAATCCTCAAGGCGTCGGCGTAAGCGAGCCGCATCTCGTAATCCAACTGCTCCTTACGGTGTAAACGGTTGAAATGTCTGAGCGCGTCGTTCACTCGGCCCCTCTGCAACAGTAGCGAGGCCAGCTGTTGACGCGCCGACACGTGCTCCTCATCGTGAACGAGGATCTCGGCCAAGATCCGCTCCGCCTCCGCCAATCGTCCTTCATGGCGCAGCATCCCGGCCAGCTGCTCCCTCAACGGTTGTGGCTCCTCGGCTTGCTCGACGCCGCTCCGCAGTAGCTCGATGGCCAGCTCCTCTTGGTCGCTCTCGCCAAGCAGCTCGACGAGCGCCAGATAGGCGGCCGCGCGAGTCGGATCGGCCTCGATCGCCTGACGATAAGCGTCCTGGGCCGCCACCTGCGCACCACCCCGATGAAGTCGCTTGCCCCGAAGCAACAGCAGCTCGAAATCGCCGGGGTGGCGCTCGAGACCTCGCCCGACCGCCTCCTCGGCCTGCGGCTCATTGCCCATTTGCAGCGCGAGAGAAGCCAGCCGCCGATAGAACTCTGCGGACTCGCAACCTTCACCCCAGCAGTCCTCGAGGCGCGCCAAGGCCTCTTCTCGCCGATTCGCGGCCTGAAGATGATCCACCATCAGTAGCAACAACTCCTCGTCGTGCGGCCGGATGCTCAGAGCCTCCTCGAGATGGCGAAGATGTAACTCGTCATCACCGCGCTGCCCATGAATGAGGGCCAGGAGGCGATGGGCCGTGAAGGTCTGCTCGATGAGCTTGCGCGAGAACGCATCCTCCAGGCCGGCTTGAGCCAGGTCCAGGGCATCCTGTAGCTCACCTTGGCGATAGAGCAGAGTCGCAACCTCCAGGCGGGCCGAGTCGTGCTGTGGGCTCCGCCTCAGCACCTCCTCGAACTCCCTGAGCGCCGCGTCGGGCTGTCCCACCCGGACGAGACAACGGGCGCGCAAAAAACGCGCCTCGATACTGTCTTCATTGAGCGCGAGGGCAGCCTCAAAATGCTTCAAGGCCTCGTCACACTTCCCGTCTCGTTTCTCGATTTGGCCGTAGAGGAGCTCCACGTCAAACTCACCGGTCTTGGCCTTGACGAACCGATCAAGCGCCTCGCGGGCCTCTTCCGGGCTGCCGACGGCGAGTTTCTCACGCGCCGCGAAGGTCCCGTCAAGTTGCTGATCCATCACCTGGGACAGCTCGTGGAGCCGCTGTGGGTAACTCGGATCGGCGGAAAACGCGGCGGGGAAGCGAGTGCGGAACCTCGCCAGCACGGAGGCCAGAGTGCGCCGGATTTCCTGATCGTCGGGATAGAGCGCGAGCTCGTTCTCGAGGCGGGTGACGACCTCCCGGTATGAGGTCAACGTATCATCCCGCAATGAATCGGTTATCGTCTCGATCCGTCCCGGTGGCGGAGCCACGATCTCCGAGGAGGGCTCCGATGGGGGAGGGAACAAGAGATTCTTGCCGAAATACCCGAACTCCGTGACGTGCTCGAGCGCGACTCCCACCGCCGCCAACAATAGCAGGACCAGAAGAAAAACCCGGAGTCCGCCTCTCCGGTTCTCTTTTCGCCGGCGCCCCGGGGTGATGCGAGCCGACTTGAAGCGCTCCTCGACATCGGCGAGGGCCGGCTTCCGTGGCAAGCCGCCCGGATCTGAAGCGGCCAAGTCGTAAGTCGTGCCGGCCGCCGACTCCCCCTGGCGCCCCGGCTGATCAAAAGGCCCGGAAGGGTCGCTCTCAGCCGTGGACCATGAGTCGAATCGGCCTGAGGGATCACGCGCAACCGGAGCCTCATCACCTTCATCCAGCAGTGCAGAGAAATCCATCTCCTCCAGCAATGGTTGGCTCTTGGAGCCCGGCTCTAGATCGCCCTCGTCGGCTTTGAAGACGCTTTCCGCCGCCGGCGACTCGGATGACCGGGATCCCCGCTTGGCATCGGCGTCGGCGCCAAGCTCGGCGTCGATGTCGAAGATCGAGTCCGGATCAAGCTCGCCCACCTTCTTGTCGGAGTCGCTCTGCTCGGGCGCCGTCTTATCAGCCGCGGAGTATTCCCCTCCCTCTGCGATAGGGCGCGAGTTCTTGTCGAGATCATCCAGAAGTGCCGCAAAGTCGTCGAGATCAGGTTCTTCGTGCCGCCCGCTTGACGCGGCGTCCTCGGTGGGCTCCAGCCCGAAACCGTCGGTCTCCCACGAGCGCTCCTTGGCGGGAGCAGAATCGTCGCCACCGGCGGCCTCCTCCGCTTCGGGCGCGGCCTCCTCTTTGGGAGACGAAAGAGCCCACGGATCTTCGTCATCCAGCTTGTCACCAAAGGACTGCTCTTCGTCCTGCTCCTCGGCCACCGCCGTGATCTCGAACGGGTCGTCCAGTTTCGCGTCGCTCTCTACGTGCTCGAACGTTTGGGTGTGGTACTCCTGGTGCTCCAGATCCCCACCCGACTGCTGCTCATCGCCGGCCTCGCGTTCCTCCCCGGGCGGTGAGGCGACCGCCGGCACATCGAGATCACTGAATTCAAAGTCGGCAAACGGATCGTCAGCGCCGGCGACCTCATCGGGGGCTCCGGCCTCGGTCTCGGCGTTAACGAAATCGGACGTCGGGGGAGCCTGTGCCGCCTTGGGTTTTCCGCCGTGGTCTTCACTATCTCGCGGTGGAGTACCAGTCGAGCGCGGAGGCGGCTCTTCAGTCGCGCCCACCCGCCGCTCGCGGGCGACCTTCTCCCGCTCGCGCGCCTCGTCGGCGGCGGACCACACCGCATCCGTCGGCTGCGTCAGGACTGCGCTGGTGCGCCCATATGATCCAAGGTGGCCCTCCGGCTCATGCCGCGGCTCCGGCTCATCGGCCGGCCTGGAGGGTTCATCAACCGGCGCCGCTTCGGCCCCTCTCAGCGCGGGTGCCTTGGAGAGGCTCGGCTCCCCCGATGAATCCGGCGAAGGTCTCTCCCCCGGGTCCTCATCAAGGAGGACCGAATCCGGATCCAAAACCTCGGTGGCCTCTTCGTCGAGCGGGTGATCATCGATAGAGGCGAGCACGTCTGCCACCACCGGATCGTCTCCCGCGAGTCGTGCCTGCGAGTCGACCACCTGGGCGGCCGCCTCGGCGTCCGGTTCATCCAAATCGCCAGGCGATTCCAGGATGGACTCATCGGGCACCGGCGGCGGCACCTTTGTGTCACCGAATAGCGCGGCGGCTTCCTCTTCCTCGGCGGCGGTGGAGATTAGATCTTCCTCCTGAAGCTCTATCTCCTCAGTGCCCGCTCGCACCTCTCCACCCGCCGCCACGATGAGTGAAGTCTCACAGTCGGGGCAATGGAAGTTCATCCCGGACCTTGGGATTGAGCTTTCATCGAGCTGGTGTTCCGCGGAACAGTTGGGGCAGCAGATCTTCATCTTGGCTCTCGCAGACCGGTGCATGCACCGAGAAAACGCGTCCCAGAGCAGGCCACCCAGGCGGCCGAATTGCAGCCTCCGAG
The DNA here is from genome assembly GCA_003559575.1 of Bradymonadales bacterium. Lineage (GTDB taxonomy): Bacteria > Myxococcota_A > UBA9042 > PWKZ01 > PWKZ01 > PWKZ01. The sequence goes on from PWKZ01000095.1 coordinate 21,992, forward strand.
AACACTACGGGTTAGTTTTCCCGCAGGCTGCTTGGGAGGGAAGACTCCCCTGCTGCGGCTTGCGACCCACCTCGCTGCGCGGCGTCGCCGGAACCGAAATCGTCCTCGACGCACCTTCCAGTGCGCCTCCGGCGATTCCGAGCTCGCTTCCTTGCCGAACGAGCGCTTCACAAGCCTCGCGACGGGCTCGCTTTCCCGCAGGCTGCAAGGCTAACACTGTGGTCCAAAGACGGTCAAGAATCCGAGCATCGATTTGGCTTGTTTCTTTGCACTTGCACCCGCACCCGCCTCACTCCCCTCGGTCCACGGACGCGGTGGAGGATTGAGGTGATCATCCTCCACCCTTTTTTCGGGATTCGGGAAGCGATTCGGGTGACTTTGCGGCGTCACCTTCACCAAATCGATGCTCGACGTAGGCGCTGCGTTGGCCTCCGCTCGATTTGGCTTGTTTCTTTGCACTTGCACCCGCACCCGCCTCACTCCCCTCGGTCCACGGACGCGGTGGAGGATTGATCGCGCTCCGCTCGGTGATCGGTTTGCAACGGGAATGAGAGTTGGCGATTACTCGTTGATCGGAAGATCAATGACATCGAGCTCAGCCGCGGAGGTGACCACGAGATCGCTCCCCCGCTCCCGGGCGTACGCTTGAGAGTCGCGCTCTTTGGCGGCCACCGCGGCGTCGTCCTGGTTCGCGTCGTGTGAGAACAAGGCCAACCGTTTGACGCCCGCGGCCAACGCCAGGCCAACGGCATCCAGATACGAGGTGTGTCCCCAACCAACTTTTTTTCTGTACTCCTCGGGAGAATACTGGGCGTCGCAAACCAAGAGATCGGCGCCGGTGACAAATTTGGTGAGCACCTGATCGAGAGATCGCTGGGCCTGCTCGCCACCACCGCGCTCACCCTCGAGATTGGCCAACAGCCGCTGGTAGGGCTCGTTGTCGGTGGCATAGACGATGGCCACCCCATTGGTTTCGATCCGGTAGGCGAGGGTTGGGCCGGGGTGGTTCACATAGATGCAGCTGATCCTGAACGGCCCACGGTCGAGCGACTCGCGGGAGAGCTCAGTCACCTCCACCACGGCCGCCATATCCCGGATTGTGACCGGGAAGTAGGGCGCCTCCATCTGGCGTCGCAGCACATCCGCGAGGGTGCCGGCCTGCGGTGACGGCCCAAAAATGTCGACTTGGTTTCCCGGAAAAAACATGGGGGCGAAAAACGGCACCCCCTGGATGTGATCCCAGTGGGTGTGACTCAAAAACAGAGCCAAAGCCTGGGGTTCACCCTTGGCGCGCGCAAGCAGTTCTTGGCCCAGCGCGCGGATACCCGTCCCGGCGTCGAAGACGAGTGACGTGCCGCGGTGCTCAACACTCACGCACGGGGTGTTGCCTCCGAACTTGACCGTCGACGGCCCGGGGGTCGGAATTGAGCCTCTCACCCCCCAGTACTTCAACCGCACGTGATCGAAGTCGCGGTGAAGCTCGGCCACCAGATGTTCCACATCGACCGGCTTGCGGATGATACGCGCCGCCCCCAGGACCAACGCCTTGCGAAGATCGGCCCAGTAGTTCTGCGACGACACCACCCAGATGGGCAAGTGGTGCGTCTCCGGCTCCGCCCTCAGGCGCCGAATCAGCTCAAAGCCGTGCATGCCATCGAGCAAGAGGTCGGTGAGTACCATGTCCGGTTTATTTTGCTCGATTCGGCGCAACGCATCCTGGCCGTCAGTCGCGCGCTCCAGCTCAAACCCCGCGGCGCGCAATGCCGACTCGGCGCTCTTGGCCAGTGCAGGTTCAGCATCGACTACCAGAAGACGCCGTTTCATACACGTGTCGCTTTCCCAACGCGGTATTTCCAACCTCGCTCACCTTTGACCCTCTCGATGTCGCCCAATGAGGCGAGCATTCCCAGGGCGGAGGTGATCATGCGATTGGTGATGGTCTCGGGCCACTCGTACGCCTCGCGGAGCGCCGGGTACAAGGTGGCGGTATCTACCCAGCCATCGCCTCCCAGCTCTTCGAGGACCTGACGCAAAAGTTTGACATTGCCGGGAGAACGCCAGAAGCCGGCGAGACTGGAAGACGCCCCCTTGGGAGAGCCCTTCTCGATGTGTGGAGTTTCGGCGTGCTCGTCGAGAGCGCCGGTGGCCTCCCCAGGGGTCGCGGGAGCCGGCTTCTCGGACGTCGCGGCGCGCGCCTTGGTCCGGCCGGCGACCGACTTCGAGGGCGCGGACACTCGCGCGGCGCGCGCGTCGCGCCGCAGTTGGCGCTGCAGCCGCTCCCACTCGATGCGCCCCATCGCGGAGAGCCTGAACGTGGTCGCGCGGAACTCTTCCGGCAGGCTGGGGTTGGATCCGGTGGCGTGAAACAACGGACTCGTCCGCAGGAGAGCCCCCGCGTTCCAGGGGCTGTGGCCACATCGCGCGGCGTGCTGGCAGGCCTTGGCGACGGAGAACTCGGCGTCCTTGCTTGGAACCCAACCGAGCAAGACCTGCATCAAAGCCGTGCGCCCCTTCGCGCGCCGTTCTCCTCGAGGCTTGGTGCGAGGCCCCTTCGACGTCACCGCGCCTTTGGACTTGAAACGTTTCAGAGTCTACCGCCTCCGGCCGGCAACCTTGCCCGCCATTTGCCCTTTTGACCTTATCGCGGCACCAAGCGTTCCTGAAGCTCGGTACAGGCCGCCGCTAGCTTTACCGCGTCAGACACTCCCGGTCAACCTCCCGCATTGCCTCACTCCCCTCGGTCCACGGACGCGGTGGAGGATTGAGGATTTCTTCCATAGCTGTTGATGGCCGACCCCGCTTGCCACCATCGCACTTGCTCGGCCGTCAGGGTGTGCTCCGTGTCAATCTCGGTCACACTGCCGGCCGCGTGCCGCAGCCGCAACTTGACACGGCTTCCGGGGGCGAGATCGAGAAGCCCCACCACATCCACCTTGTCATCTTCCAGGAAGGCGCCGTAATCATCGGGATCACAAAATGTGAGCGGCAGAATGCCCTGCTTTTTCAAGTTGGTCTCGTGGATCCGCGCGAAGCTGCGCGCCACGACGACTCGTCCCCCCAGAAACCGGGGCTCCATGGCGGCGTGCTCGCGACTCGACCCCTCGCCGTAATTGTCATCGCCGACGATGAGCCACTCGACACCCCGCTGCCGATATCGGAAAGCCAACTCGGGGAGGGGCACCCCTCGCTCGCCTGTCTCCACATCGGTGCCCCGCCCGACCTCGCCGGTGAAGTCGTTGGTGGCGCCGAGCAGCAAATTGCGACTGATGTTCTCGAGGTGTCCACGGAAACGCAGCCATTGTCCGGCGGCTGAGATATGGTCCGTGGTGCATTTGCCACGCGCCCGCAACAAGACGCGCAACCCCTCGAGCGGGCGGCCGTCCCAGGCGGGGAACGGAGTCAGCGCCTGGAGCCTTTCGCTGTCTTCCGCGATGACCACCGTCACCTCGGAGCCGTCCTCGGGAGGCGCCACGAACCCGCCCCGAACGACGCTGAAGCCCTGCGCGGGGAGATCGTCGGCGGCGGGCGGCGTGAGCTTCAGCCCCTCACCGTCCTCTGTCGGTAGAGTGTCTTCGAGCGGATTGAAGTCGAGCCGCCCGGCGAGCGCCAGCGCCGTGACGATCTCGGGGCTGGCGATGAACGCGTGGGTTTGGGGGTTGCCGTCGTGCCGCCCGGCGAAGTTGCGGTTGAAGCTGGTGACGATGGAGTTGGCGCCCCCCTCGCCATGGGGCGCGCGATGCCACTGGCCGATGCAGGGCCCGCAAGCGTTGGCCAGGAGACGCGCTCCCACCGCCTCCAGCGCGTCGAGAAGACCGTCGCGCGCGATAGTCGCCCGGACACGCTCCGAGCCCGGCGACACGAACAGCTCGGCGCGCGCCGCGATCCCGCGCGGCGCGGCTTGCCCGGCTATATGCGCGGCGCGGCCGAGATCCTCATAGGACGAGTTGGTACAACTCCCGATGAGCGCCGCGCCGAGATCCAAGGGATACCCCTCGCGCCGCGCGTCCTCAGCCAGTCGCGAGATGGGGCGAGCGAGATCCGGCGTGTGGGGGCCCACCACATGCGGCTCGAGAGTCGTGAGATCAATCTCGATGACACGCTCAAAGAACCGCGCGGGGTCCTTCTCCACCTCGGGGTCGGGCGCGAAAAACTCGGCGTAGCGCTCGGCCTCGTCCGCCACCGAGTCGCGACCGGTGGTCCTCAAATAGGCCGCGATGCGTTCGTCGAAGGGAAAGACCGATGAGGTGGCGCCAATCTCGGCGCCCATGTTGGTGACGGTCGCCTTGCCGGTGGCGCTCAGCGCGCGGGTCCCCGGGCCGAAATATTCGACCACCGCGCCGGTCCCCCCTTTGACGCTGAGTTCGCAGGCCAGCTTGAGGATCACGTCCTTCGGCGCGGTCCAGCCGGTGAGGGTACCGGTGAGTCTCACTCCGATCATCTTGGGAAGGGTCACCGCCCACGGCAGCCCCATCATCGCGTCAACGGCGTCCGCTCCACCGACTCCCACCGCCAACATCCCAAGTCCGCCGGCGTTGGGGGTGTGTGAGTCGGTCCCGATCATCAGGCCCCCGGGAAAGGCGTGGTTTTCGAGCAAGACTTGATGAATGATTCCGGCCCCCGGCTCCCAAAACCCCATCCCGTAGCGCGCCGCCGCCGAACGAAGGAACTCGAACACCTCCCCGTTCCGGCTGAGCGCCTCATCGAGATCCTCCTCGGCGCTCGAGCGCGCCGTGATCAGATGGTCGCAATGGACCGTCACCGGAAGGGCCACCCTCTCTCTCGCGGCGGTCATGAACTGCAACACCGCCATCTGCGCCGTGGCATCTTGCAAGGCGACGTGATCGGGGTGAAGGAGCGCTGTGTCGCGCCCTCGGGTCAACCCTTGACGTTCGGGGGCGTCGAGGTGCGCAAACAGGATCTTTTCGGTGAGAGTCAGCGGGCGACCGAGCCGCTCGCGGCCCAAGGCCACCCGCTCGGCGAACCTTTCGTAAAGCGAGCTGATCCGAGTGAGATCGACCAACGCCGACATGCCTTGCCTCCATTCCACAGGCCCCGGAGAGGGCGATTGATTCAAGAAGCGTTATAACAGAGCCCCCCCAGAACCTCCACGGCCCACGAGGGCCGCGCGCGAATGCCAGGATGAGCCGACGATTAGGGTAGACTTCGGCGTGGCCGCTTTGCTACCACTGGATGAGTAACTTCATGCCCCCGGGAGAGGAGCGCCCATGAAAGTGATGTTCGTCTGTATGGGTAACATCTGCCGCTCGCCGCTGGCGCACGCGATCTTCGAAAAGATCGTGGCCGAGCACGGCGACGACTCGCTCGAGCCCATCGAAGTCGAGTCCTCCGGGACCATCGCCTATCACGTCGGCAAACAAGCCGACGAGAGGATGCGGCGCACAGCGGCGCGCCACGGTATCCGCATCGACCACCTCGCGCGTCACCTGAGACGACGCGACCTCGAAGAGTACGATCTCATCCTCGCGATGGATGACGACAACTTACGGGACATCCGACGGCTCGCCGCAGACGATGAGTCACTGCTCGCCAAGGTGCATCTGCTACGGGAGTTCGAGCCCACCGGCGCCTCGCGTGAAGGAGTCCCCGACCCCTATTACGGCGGTGATCAGGGGTTTGAGAACGTCTTTGCGATTGTCCGACGCTGCGCGGAAGAGTTGTACAAGAGGATCAGCGATGGAGACCTGCCCACTCGTTAGCGCACCCTGTCCGGAAGAAGCGGTCCGCGCTCTCTTCGGCGCGTCCGCCCGCATCGAGTCTCGCCGCCCTGTCTCCGGGGGGTGCATCAACCGCGCCCGGCGGCTCCGTTTGCAAGACGGCACCCTTCTGTTCCTGAAAGATCAGGCCGGCGCGCGGGCGACCTCGCCACCCTTCATGTTCGCGCGCGAAGCCGAGGGGCTCGTGGCACTCGGCCGGGCCGCCGGCGGCCCGCGCGTGCCGCGCCCGCTCGCGATCGGCGCCGATGAGCGACAGCCGTTTTTGCTGATGGAGTGGATCACCCCCGGAAGCGCCGGCGTGGGCTGCTATGAGGAGTTCGGGCGTGCCCTGGCGGCGATGCATCGCGAGACCGCGCCGGCCTTCGGGTTCGAGCATGACAACTACATCGGCGCGACACTTCAGCCGAACGGCTGGGAGCGCGATTTCACCACGTTCTTCGGCGAGCGGCGGCTGGGCTACCAGATAACGCTCGCCGAGAGCCGTGGGCGCGCGTCGCGCGCGATGGTTCGTGGCGTGCACCGTATAATCGAGCGACTCGACGAGCTGTTGGCGCCGGTGGTCACCCGGCCGGCTTTACTGCACGGAGATCTTTGGAGCGGCAACCACATGATCGACGATCAGGGGCGAGTGGCAATCATCGATCCGGCGGTATATTTCGGAGCTCCCGAGGCCGATCTGGCGATGAGTGAGATGTTCGGTCGCCTCCCCCGGCAATTCTACGACGCCTATCAGGAGGTGGCCCCGAGCGCGCCGGGCTATGAGGAGCGGCGTGAGATTTACAATCTCTACCACGCGCTGAACCATCTCAATCTCTTTGGCGGGGGGTACGCGGGGGCGGTAACAGCGGCGGTGCAACGCTACGGGTGAGCCTCAATCCCCTCGGTCCACGGACGCGGTGGATGATTGAGGTGAGCCTCAGGGGTAGATCCCCTTGTCCTTGTAAATCGCCTCGAGGTGCCGGAGCGCGACGATATAGGCGGCGGTCCGCCAGTCGGTTTTGTACTGATCGGACATCTCCTTGACCCTGTCGTAGCCGCGGTTCATCTTCTTGCGGAGCTTGTTGTCGATCTCTTCGAGCTCCCATGACTCGCTGCGCTTGTTCTGCAACCACTCGAAGTAGCTGACCACCACTCCGCCGGCATTGGCCAGAATGTCGGGCAAGACGTGGATCTTGCGTTCGGACAGGATCAGATCTCCTTCGGGGGTGGTGGGCCCGTTGGCGCCCTCGGCCACCAGGCGGACGTTCAACCACGGGGCGGTCTCGCTCGTTATCTGGCTCTCGAGCGCCGCCGGGATGAAGATGTCGGCCTTGGTGCGGAAGAAGGCCTCGCTGTCGATCACCTCCGTGCCGGGGAAGCCGGCCACTCCTCCAGTCTTCGCCACATGCTCGGTGAGCGCTTCGGCATCGATCCCACCGGCGCCGGCAATTGCCCCGGTGACGTCCTCCACCGCCACCAGTCGCGCGCCAAGCTGCTGCATGAGGCGCCCGACCCAGGAGCCGACATTGCCGAACCCCTGCACCGTGAAGGTGGCGCCGTCGAGCGAGAAATCGTTTGCCTCGGCCCAACGTTCGATACAAAAGACCACCCCCTGCCCGGTGGCCTTGTTGCGGCCCAGGCTACCGCCCGACTCCACCGGTTTCCCGGTGACCACATGCAGACTGCGATTGCGATCGTGGGGCGGCACCGTGGAGAGGTAGGTGTCGAGCATCCACGCCATGATCTGAGCGTTGGTGTTCACGTCCGGCGCCGGGATGTCGTACTCCGGGCCGATGGTATTGCCGAGCGCATAGGTGAACCGGCGGGTGATGCGTTCGATCTCCTTGAGCGAATAGTCGGCCGGATCCATTTGGATGCCACCCTTGGCACCACCAAACGGAATGTGGACGATAGCCCCCTTCCAGCTCATCCATGAGGCCAGCGCGCGCACCTCGTCGATGCTGACTGTGGGGTGAAAGCGCAACCCGCCTTTGAATGGCCCGTTGGCGTTGCTGTGTTGCACCCGATAGCCGGTGAACATCTCGATGCGGCCGTCCTCCATGCGGACCGGGAAGTTGACCACGACTTCGTTCATCGTCATGGCCAGGATCTTGCGAATGTTGGGGTTGAGCTCCATGAGGTCGGCCGCGCGATTGAACTGACGGCTGACGTCCTCATACAAGCTGTGGGGCTGGGTATCCGCTGTCCTCTCAATCATCTCGTTCCTCTTTTCCTCAAAGATACTCGTCACAGTGCCAGACATAGCCTTCCGGCTTGGGATAGGTACAACTTGCAAAGATGGCGCAGTTGGCACACAGCCCAAGCTCCGGACGGTGCGCCTCCTTTCGCGCGTCTACCCTTCGCGCGGAGCTCACCACCCGACGCGACGGCTCAAAGGCGAACTCATCGCACTCCACCACTCTCCGCCCCTCGAGGCGTGGGCTGAACGTGCAGTCATGCTGCCAGCGGCACGCGGTGCAGACCCCGGCGGCCAACCTCTTGTCCGCAGACGATTTCGTGGGGTCCGGCCGTCCGGCAGAGCTCATCGTTCCCTCCAGCACCTACTCCCTCAATCCTCCACCCCTTCCGGGATTCGGGAAGCGATTCGGGCACAATTGCGGCGTCACCTTCACCAAATCGATGCTCGACGTAGCGCTGCTACGACTGCGCTCGATTTGGCTTGTTTCC
>PWKZ01000174.1 GCA_003559575.1 Bradymonadales bacterium
CCCGCGCCGAGTGCGCCCGCGCCGAGTGCGCCCGCGCAGGCCGCCGCCACCTCGCCAAGAGTGCTCGATCAGGCCACTTGGGCCGAGTTCGTCGCCGGTTGCGCCGATGTGCGCCCGGGGCTCGCGGCGCATCTCGAGCACGTGCGGCCCGAGTTTGGCGAAGGAGGCGAACTCAAGTTGCTCTGTGCTCAGAAAAGCGTGTTCGAGCTGGTGAGCGATCCGGAGCGACTCGACGCCGTCGCCGAGGCACTCGAACTCTTCACCGGACGCCCGACTCGGAGGCCGCTGGTGAGGATGTGCGATCCCTCGAAAGGTGGTCATTCATTATATGAAGAGCATCAGGCGAAGCGGGACGCGTTGATGGCCGAGCGCAAGAAGTTACTCGAGGACGACGCTTTGGTGAAACGGCTTCAAGAGCAATTCGAGGGAAAACTGCGCGCCGTGAGGCCCTGCGACGATTTGGCGTTGAGCCGTGAGACGGTTGAGGAAGAGGAAGACGATGTCGGATGAGGACAAGCGGGCAGGGATGCCCGAGGGGCTCCAGGGGTTGCTCGAGCAGGCCCAGGGGATGCAGAAACGGCTCGCCGAGGTGCAATCCGAGCTCGCTCGTCGCACGGCGGTGGGTGAGGCCGGTGGTGGAATGGTGCGGGTGACCGTCAACGGCCGCAATGAGGTGCTGCGCGTCGAGATTGAGCCCGAGGTGATTGACCGCGAGGAACGCGAGATGTTGCAGGATCTGGTGGTCGCGGCCACTAACGCCGCCATGCAAACGGCGGCGGAGATGGTTGCCCGTGAGATGGGCAAAGTCACCGGCGGCTTGAACATCCCCGGCCTGACTTAAATGACAATCCCTCCGGCACTCGAACAGCTCGTCGCGCATCTCTGCCGATTGCCCGGGATCGGTGAAAAGAGCGCCTATCGGCTTGCGTTCCACATTCTCTCGGAGCCGCCCGAGTACGCCCGCGAGTTTGGCCGCTGCCTCGAGACGGTGCGTGAGAGAGTCCTCTTCTGCGAGCGCTGTTTCAACCTGGCCGAGACGACTCTCTGCCCAATCTGTCAGGATCCGAGGCGTGATCAGATGGTCGTCTGTGTTGTCGAGAGTGTCCAGGATTTGCTCGCGCTCGAGAGGGCGAGGGTCTTCTCCGGTGTCTACCATGTGCTACACGGCACGCTCTCGCCGCTTCGTGGGATCGGCCCTGACGAGCTGCGGGTAGCGCCGCTCGTGGTGCGTGCGCGCGAGAGTGGGTTGAGTGAGCTTATCCTCGCCACTAATGTGGATGTGGAGGGTGAGGCGACGGCGGGCTATCTGGCGGCGGCGATTCGGCCGATGGGGGTCCCGGTGACTCGCATCGCCGCCGGGCTCCCGATGGGCAGCGAGCTCGAGTTCATGGACGATGTGACGCTCTCACGAGCTTTCGAGGGCCGCAAGGCACTGGGTCATATAGACAGGAGATGATTCGATGGGTGGGTGGGTTCGAGGAGGCTCGTCCGGGAGGTTTCCCCGGCGAGCAGGCGCGGGATTTTATCCCCTCCGACTGAGCGCTCTCGCGCTGCTCATTGTTCAATGCGTCGACTCCTCTCCGAGGATTGAAGATGCGGTTTCGCCCGCCGCGCCCGACGTTGCCGAGGAGACGGACATCGTCGCCCCCGGGTCCGATGTTACGCCATGGGACAAGGTCGCCCCCGAGGCCGACGTATGGGAGCCGCCCGCGACGGAGGCCACCGTGGCGGGCTTCGATCTCTTCGCGCGCCCGGTCCAGGGCCCGTTTCCTTCCGCGCGCTATTTGAAGGCTGACTCCGAGTCGCCGAGTGGGTGGCGGGTGAGAAGTGATCGAGACGAATACTCCAACGTCGCCACCGACGAATTTTTCAACATGTTCAAAGATTTTCATGACGCGTGGTTGACCCTCGACGGGTACGGTCCCTACGGCTGGAGCACGACCCCGCTCAGCGGGGCGGCGCCGGTGGGCTTCGCGCAACCGGCGATCCTTGAGATGGAGGCGCCTCGACCGGTGCGCCTTTTCTTGTGGGACGGGGAGACCATCCAAGATGAACTCCCGGTGCGAGCGATGGTGCGCGAGTCGGAAGCACACCCGAGCCGCGCGCGGAGAAGCTCCCTGAATGTCTTACCGTTGCGGCCTTTGCCGGACGGCGCGCGCTACGTGGTCGTCGTGACGACCGAGCTAACCGACGCGCAAGGCCAACCCATCGGCCCGGATGTGCAGTTTCAGTTGATCGCGGGGACGCATCCGCTGCCGGATCCCGGGCAGGCGAGTGGGCTGTTTGCGCCGGAGGAGATCGTGGCTCTCGCGGCCGAGCGGGAGCGGTTGGCTCCCCTTTTCGATGCTCTCGATTCTCACGGGCTGTCGCGCGAGAGTGTGGCGGTGGCCTGGAGTGGGGTGGTGGCGCCTGCGCGCGCCGAATTGCTGGCGGTGGCCGAGCGTTTTCGTGATGAGGAGCAGACGCGGCCGGTGAGCTACTCACTCGATCCCCACCCAGATCAGGCGAACCACCCGTATAAGCCGTATGTAGTGCGTCCGGGCGAAGAGGGGTTTGACTCGCGGATCTCGGGCGCCGCATTTTATGTCAGGGGCCACTTCGAGCGCCGCGATTATCGCGACAAGGAGCACTTCGGCGGCGCTTTTCGGCTGGATGACCAAGGCGTCCCTGTAGAGCAGAGCCGGGGGGAGATGGGTTTCTATCTCGTCATCCCGGAGGATCCGGCCGAGGGGCCCTATCCGCTGGCGCTGGCGCTCCACGGGGTCGACAGCCGGAAGGGTTCGATGCGGGGCACATGCAGTGGGCTGGCCGCAGCCGGGATCGCGTGCCTGGCCTACGATCTACCGGAGCACGGCGACAGTGGTCCCACTGGCGGGCCGGCTTTTCTGGATGTCATGAACCCGCTGGCGGTGCGAGACAACTTCCGGCAGGCGGGCATCGACCTACTGAGCGCCGTCCAGCTCGCAACGCGATGGGCGACGGACGGGCTCGATTTAGGCCAGGTGGGGGGTGTCGCGTCCGATCCGGTAGTCATCGGTTTCAATGCCGAACCGCTGCTGATGGTGGGCCATTCGCTGGGCGCGATGGTCGGCCATATCGGCATGGGGCTCGCACCGCAACCGGCAGCGGGCGTCTTCGTGGTCGGCGGTGGCGGGATCTTCCATTTTTTCGAGACTTTCTTGGAGACCTTCGGCTTTTCGGGGCTATTGCCGAGCGGGCTGGTGCACGCGGTGGACATCATCGCCGGTCATTTGCTGGCCGCCGGCGATCCCATCAACTACGCGCCGCTCATCCGGCACTCGCTCGCCCCGGCGGCTTCCTCGCCGAGGGCGATCCTGCTGATGCAGGTGATCGGAGACGAGACCATGCCGGATGCCTGTCTCGAGGCCTCGGCGGTGGCGCTAGGGCTCGATATTGTCGGTCCGGTGGCCAGGTCGGTGGTGGGGCTCGCGTCCTCAGAGGAGGAGCGCCCCTCATCGGGTCTGGTGCAGTACGAGGATGCCAACCACATGCTCATGATGTCGACCACCTATGAAGCGAGCAGGGCCGCCTTGGCGCAGATGGTTCATTTTCTGCGCCACTTCGCGGACCACGAGCGCGGCGAAGTGATTCATCCCTTCCCGCCTGCTGATTAGAGATTGACAGGTGCGCGGTGACCTGCTAGCTTCCGCGACCCGTGTGCGGGGGAGTCACCTTCCGGTGCTCGCCCCCTTGGTTTTAGAGAATCGTTTTTCGAGACGTTTTTGGTCTTGCGTCAGGAGGTTCGGGTGGCCAACCACAAACAGGCGCTGAAGCGCCACCGTCAGAGTCAGCAGCGGCGTGTTCGCAATCGGGCTCTCAAGCGCCGCATGGCAAATTGCATCAAGGCGTTCGAAGGATCAGCGGACGCCCCGGGGAGTGACTCAAAAGCAGTCGAGCTGCGTGAGGCCGTCTCGTTGATAGCCCGCGTAGGGGCCAAGGGGGTCATTCCCAAGAAGCGCGCATCCCGCAAGATTTCCCGCCTGATGAGACTCCACAACGGTTGACACGATGTGTCACAGTCCATAATCGTAGGTTCGTTCTGATGACCGAGCGTGTGGAGTCGCGCGCGAATACCAGGATGGACCGACGATTATGGACATTCTGGCGGTCTTGACACTCGCGATGAGCTTGGTATTCTCCCGCGGTTGATTGGCTCGCGTTGGGGCGGCTCTCCATCTGGAGACCCTTGATACTCGGACGGGTCACACCGACAGAATTGTTCTCATTGATCGACAAAACGAAAAAAGCTACCCGAGACACGGTCGGCGCGTTGTGTCCGCGACGCTTGTATGAAGACAGCGTTGACACGGTGCGTCGCAAGTGAGGCCGTAACAGTAACGGGATTCGTGGGAGAGCCCATGTCAACTCCAAGGCTACACGAGGTACTCCAAGGTCTGGATCTTCCCCTCGCCGGGGAGCGTCCCGTCAGCGAAGAGCCCGGCCCGAAGGTGGCGCGGGTCGCTCTCGTGGCTGACGACTACGTGGGGATGCGACCGCGGATGTTCGTCAAAGAGGGTGACGAGGTGGCGCGGGGGGACATTTTGTTCGAGGATCGCAAGCTCCCCGGCGTGATGTTCACCTCACCGGGCGGTGGAGTGGTTGAGGCCATCAACCGCGGGGAGCGGCGCGCGCTCCAGTCCGTTGTGATCCGGTTGGCCGACGAAGAGCGAGACAAGACCTTTGAGTCGTACGAAGGCAAGGACGTCTCGGCGCTCTCGTCGAGCGCAATGGAAGCGCTGATGCTGGAGTCGGGGATGTGGACCGCGCTCCGCGCGCGCCCCTTCAGCCGCACTCCGGCGCCCGGCTCACGGCCCAGCAGCATCTTCGTAACGGCCATCGAGACGGCTCCGTTGGCGGTGTCGCCCAGTTTGGTTCTGGCCTCTCGCGGCGCGGCGTTCGAGCGCGGACTCCGTGGGCTCGTGGCGCTGGCCGACGGTCGGCCCGTGCACCTGTGTAGCGAGAAGGGGACCGATCTTCCAGGGGGCGATATTGCCGGAGTCGAGCGGCATGAGTTCAGCGGACGGCACCCGGCCGGGACGGTCGGGCTGCACATTCACCGCATCGATCCGGTGAGCGCCGCGAAGACCGTCTGGCACATCGGCTACCAGGACGTCGTGGCGCTCGGCGAGCTTCTCGAGACAGGCAAGCTCACGGTCGAGCGAGTGGTCGCCGTGGTCGGCCCGGCGGCCGATAAACCGGCTCTGCTACGCACCCGGTTGGGGGCCGAGACCGGTCCGCTCGTGGCCGGTCGCATGAGCGTCGGCGAGGTACGTCTGATTGCGGGGTCGGCGCTCTACGGTCGCAAGATTGAGAGACCTGTTGATTTCTTGAGCCGCTTCCACAACCAACTCACTCTATTGCTGGAGGATCGCGCCCGCCGTTTCCTCGGGTGGCTCGCGCCGGGGAGCGACCGCTTCTCGATCATGCCGTTGTTCCTGTCCCGGCTGGTCAACCGTGGCGCGAAGTTTGCGCTTACGACTTCAACTTATGGCAGTCGGCGTGCGGTGGTCCCGTTCGGTGTCTTCGAGCGGGTGTTTCCCATCGACACTCACCCTGTCTTCTTGTTGCGTGCGCTACTCAGCAACGATATCCCCCTCGCGCAAGAGTTGGGGGTACTCGAGCTGGACGAAGAGGATGTCTCTCTGTGCACTTTCGTGTGCCCGGGGAAGAATGACTACGGTGTGGCGCTGCGCGAAGTGCTCACCACGATTGAAAAGGAAGGGTGATGAAGCTCGTAAGACGGCTTTTGGACAAAATGGGGGAACCCTTCCTGCAGGGAGGGAAGCTTCAGCGGCTGTATCCGCTGTACGAGGCTCTGGACACCTTCACCTTCACTCCGGGCGAGGTCACCCGCGGCAAGACCCATGTGCGCGACGCCATGGATCTCAAGCGGCTGATGATGACCGTCGTTTGGGCGCTGGTGCCGGCGATTGTGATGGCCATCTACAACACCGGCTATCAGGCCAACCTGGCGCTGGAGCGGTTGCATGAGCTCGGCGGCGGTGAGATCGCGGCGCATGCGCTCGATAACTGGCGCACGGCGATTTTCATGGGCCTCGGGCTCTCATTCTCGTCATCGAGCCTTCTCGGTTGCGTCGTCCACGGGCTCCTCTATTACATCCCGATCCTGTTCGTGACTTTCGCCGTCGGCGGAGTCTGGGAGGTCTTGTTTGCGACAGTGCGCAAACACGAGATCAACGAAGGCTTCCTGGTGACCGGGATGCTCTTTCCGCTGATCCTCCCGCCGGCCATCCCGCTCTGGCAGGTGGCGCTCGGCATCACTTTCGGCGTGGTCATCGGCAAGGAGGTCTTCGGCGGGGTGGGGATGAACATCTTCAACCCGGCGCTGGTCGCCAGGGCATTCCTGTTTTTCGCTTATCCGGCCGCGATCTCCGGCGATGACGTGTGGATCGCGGCGCAAGGCCTCACCGCCGACGGCATAAGCGGTGCCACCGCGATGGCGGTGGCGACCGTTGAAGGGCCCCAGGCGCTCACGGAGCACGGCTATACTCTCTGGCAGGCCTTCGTCGGGCTCGTGCCCGGATCGCTCGGGGAGACATCGGCGCTCGCGTGTCTCATCGGCGCCGTGGTGCTGTTGGTTACTCGGGTGGCGAGCTATCGGACCATGCTCGGTGTCGTCGGCGGGACCGTGGCGATGACTCTGCTGTTCAACGCCATCGGCTCCGAGACCAATCCGGCCTTCCAGATCCCTGTCTGGTGGCACATGGCTCTTGGGGGCTGGGCGTTCGGCACGGTGTTCATGGCCACCGATCCGGTGAGCTCGGCCTACACCCGTAATGGACAATATATCTATGGGGCGCTCATCGGCGTGATGGTGATTGCCATCCGGGTCGTCAACCCGGCCTTCCCCGAGGGGATGATGCTCGCCATCTTGTTTGCCAATATGTTCTCCCCGCTCATCGATTGGTTCTTCATCCGAGCCACCGTCAAGAGGAGGGCGTTACGACATGGCTAGAGGTAAGCTCTACATCGTGCTGTTCGCCACCGGGGTGTGCGGGGTGTTTTCAGTGATAGTCTCCCTGGCGGCGGTGACCTTGAAGGATCGTCAGGACGCCAACCGCAAGCTCGATCAGCAGCGCAATGTGCTCATGGTGGCGGGGCTCATCGAGGAGGGCGAGCGAGTCACCCCCGAGCGCGCCGACGAGCTGTTCGAGTTAAACATCGAGGCCAAGCTCGTCGAACTCGCGACGGGCGAGGTGCTCCCCGAGGAAGACGCGCTCGCCTACGATCAGCAACGGGCCCTCAGCGATCCTTCGACGAGTCGGCTCGCGCCGCCCAACAGGGCCAACGTTCACCGGATCCCCAACAAAGCGGTGGTCTATCTCATCAAGCCCGGCGGGGGCGACTTGGAGGCGGTGATTTTCCCAATCGAGGGCCAAGGGCTATGGGGCACCATGTATAGCTTCCTGGCGGTGGCGCCCGATCTCGAGACCATCAAGGGGGTCACCTTCTATGAGCACGCGGAGACTCCCGGCCTCGGGGGCGAGATTGAGAACCGGCGTTGGCGCTCCGCCTGGGTCGGTAAGAAACTGTTCGACGAGGATGGCGAGGTGGCTTTTCGCGTGGTCAAGGGCGCGGCCCGCGAAGGCGACGAGTTCGCCGTCGATGGGCTGGCCGGCGCGACGCTCACCGCCAACAGCGTCACCTACATGGTCCAGTTTTGGCTCGGAGAACACGGTTTTGGTCCCTACTTGGATAACTTGGCCGCAGAAACGGGAGGTGGTTGATGTCCGCCAAGACCCGCAAGACACTGCTTGAACCGATCTTTACCAACAACCCTATTTCCATCCAGGTGTTGGGGATTTGTTCGGCGTTGGCGGTCACTACGAGGCTCGAGACCGCGGTTGTAATGTCCATGGCCGTCATCTCGGTAATGACGCTCTCGAACCTCTCGGTGTCGCTCATCCGCAATTTCATCCCGCCGAGCATTCGGATAATCATCCAGCTCACGATCATCGCCTCGCTCGTGATTGTCACCGACCAGATCCTGAAAGCGTTTCTCTATGAGATAAGCCAGCAGCTCTCGGTCTTCGTCGGCCTCATCATCACCAACTGCATCGTGATGGGCCGCGCCGAGGCGTTCGCGATGCAGAACCGACCGCTGGCGAGTATCATCGACGGTTTCGGGAATGGCCTGGGCTACAGCGTAATCCTGATCGCGGTCGCCTTTTTTCGGGAGCTGCTCGGCGTCGGCACTCTGTTCAACATCCAGGTGCTCCCGGTGGTGAGCGAGGGCGGGTGGTACGTCCCGAACGGTTTGATGGTGTTGGCGCCGGCGGCGTTCTTCCTCATCGGGCTGTTCATTTGGGCGCACCGTTCCTTGAACCCGGATCTGCAGGAAGAGGAGTAGCCCGATGGAACACTACCTTAGCCTGCTGTTCAAAGCGATCTTCGTCGAGAACATGGCCCTGGCCTTCTTCCTGGGGATGTGCTCGTTTCTGGCCGTCTCGCGCAAAGTGGAGACCGCCATCGGCCTCGGCGCGGCGGTCATCTTCGTGCTGACCGTGACCGCACCGATGAACTACCTGATCTATACCTACCTGCTGCAAGAGGGAGCGCTCACTTGGTTGAGCCCCGGGCTGGCCGAGGTCGATCTGAGCTTCCTGACTTTCCTGACGTTCATCGGGACCATCGCGGCAATGGTGCAGATAGTGGAGATGGTGATCGACAGGTTTTCTCCCAAGCTCTACAACGTCTTGGGGGTCTTTCTCCCGCTGATTGCCGTCAACTGCGCCATTCTGGGCGGTTCGCTGTTTCTGGTGGAGCGCAATTACACGCTTGGCGAGTCGGCGGTCTTCGGGGTCGGCGCGGGGGTCGGGTTCGCGCTCGCCCTCATCGCGCTTTCAGCCATCCGCGAGAAGTTGCGCTACAGCGATATTCCAGGGGGCCTCAGGGGGCTCGGGATCACGTTCATCGTCACAGGGCTGATGGCCCTGGGGTTCATGGCGTTCTCTGGAATCCAGTTGTGATTTTGGCGCCCCACTTGGGGGTGCTCTCGACCATAGGGTGAAGAGACCATGATACAAGTCGCGCTGCTGGGCGTGTTGATGTTCACCTTGGTGATTGTGCTGCTGGTTTTGGTGCTCATGTTGGCGCGCAGCCGGCTCGTGAACACCGAAGATGTGCGGATCACGATTAACGAAGATCCCGACAAGGCGCTCGTCACTCCGGCGGGCAGCACGCTCCTGAACACCCTCATCGAGAACAAGATCTTTCTGCCGTCGGCCTGCGGCGGGAAAGGTACTTGCGGCACCTGCACGGTCAAGGTGCTGGAGGGCGGTGGGGCGCTCTTGCCGACCGAGGCGAGTATCGTCAGCCGCAAGGAGGCGCGGGAGGGGGTTCGGCTCGGCTGCCAGGTGAAGGTCAAGGAGGATATGGCGATCGAGCTCGAGCCCGAGATCTTCGACGTCAAGCAGTGGCGCTGCCGGGTGCGCTCCAACGACAACGTCGCGACTTTTATCAAGGAGTTGGTGCTCGAGCTTCCCGAAGGGGAAGAGGTGCCGTTCAGGGCCGGCGGCTATATCCAGATCGAATGCCCGCCGCACACCGTTCACTACAAGGACTTCGACATCGATCCCGAATACCGGGACGACTGGGACAAGTTCGACATGTGGCGCTATGTGTCGAAGGTCGACGAGCCTGTCGTGCGCGCGTACTCCATGGCCAACTATCCGGAGGAGAAGGGCATCATCATGCTCAACGTGCGTATTGCCTCCCCTCCGCCCAACCAGCCGAAAGTCCCGCCGGGGATCATGTCGCCCTATATCTTCAACCTGAAGCCCGGTGACGAGGTGACCATCTCGGGTCCCTACGGCGAGTTCTTCGCCCGCGACACCGACGCCGAGATGTGTTTCATCGGCGGTGGCGCGGGAATGGCGCCGATGCGCTCCCATATCTTCGACCAGTTCCTGCGCCTCCGGACCAACCGCAAAGTTACGTTCTGGTACGGCGCGCGGAGCATGCGCGAGGCCTTCTATGTCGACCACTTCGACAAGATCGCCGCGGAGAACGAGAACTTCAAGTGGCACCTGGCGCTCTCCGAGCCGCAACCCGAGGACAACTGGGAGGGCCCGGTCGGCTTCATCCACAACGTGCTGCTCGAAAACTATTTGAAAGATCACCCGGCGCCGGAGGAGGTCGAGTACTACATGTGCGGGCCGCCGATGATGAACAAGGCGACCATCAACATGCTCCTCGAGCTGGGTGTCGAACCTGAGAACATCATGCTCGACGACTTCGGCTGAGCCCCACCGCGTCAAGGCGACCTCGTGGAATCTTCAAACACCCGGCGTCTCGTTTTGCTCCCCGCCCTCGCGGTGGCGCTGTTGGTGGCGGCCCTTTGGCGCTTCGGGAGTCATCACGCGCCCATGACGGAGCCGCTCAGACTGAGTGGTGCGGCCTGGACCACCACCTGGTCGGTGATCATCGCCGACCCTCCCGCCAATCAAGAGGGTTTCGCCGACCGCGCGCGGGAGGCTATCGAGGCGCAGTTCGAGGCGGTCGAGGGGCTGATGTCTCGCTTCAAAGCCGACTCGGTGGTGGCGCGGTTCAATCGTCACGCTTCCTCCACGCCCTTTCCGGTCCCCCCCGCGCTACTCCCGACCATTGCCCTGGCGATTGAGGTGGGGCGCGCGACCGGCGGCGCCTACGATTTGACAGTGGCGCCTTTGATGGATTTGTGGGGATTCGGCGCCGGGCGGGGGCGCACCACCCTGCCGGACGAGGCCGAGATTGCAGCTGTGCGGGCGCGGGTCGGCCAGGAGCTTCTCACCGTGATCGACGATCCGCCGGCGTTGCAAAAGAGCGTCGCCGATTTGGAGTTGGATCTCTCTTCAATCGCCAAGGGCTACGGCGTCGATCAAATCGCCGCCGCGCTCGAGGCGCTCGGGGCGAAGAGCCACATGGTTGAGATCGGTGGCGATATCCGTGTGGGCGCCCCGAAACCCGACGGCGGGCTCTGGCGAATCGGGATCGAGCGGCCGCTCATCGACCGCCGCGAGATCCACCGGGTGGTGGAGTTGTCCGACATGGCCGTGGTCACCTCGGGCGAGTACCGTAACATCGTGGAGATCGATGGGCGGCGGATGAGCCACACGATCGACCCTCGCAGCGGTCGCCCGGCGTCCCACCCGATGGGCTCGGTGACCGTGTTCTCTGAGACCGCCCAAGAGGCCGACGCTTGGGCGACGGCGCTCAATGCGCTGGGACCCGCGAGCGGGCTCGCCCTGGCCGATGAGCTCGGATTGGCGGTGCTCTTTCTGACAGAGGGTGAGGACGGTATCATGGAGCGCGAGAGCGTGGCGTTCGAGCGTCTCTTCGGGACTCAAAACTGACGCGCCGGACTTGAGGGGAACGATGAAGACTGTCCTGGTGACGATGGGTCTCGCGTTCGGCATATTTCTGTTGATGGCCCTGTTTCTGGCGCTCAAGCGTTTCTTGACGAAGCCGACTCCGCTGACGGCCCATGCATGCGAGGTGATGTGCAAGCACGGGAAGCCGCAGGTCTGCCAGTGCAGTGCCGACGACCCCGAAGGCCATCATCACGAAAACGATGGAGTCAAGCCATAATTGTCGGCTCATCCAGAAATTCGCTGACGGATTCACGCACATCTGCGGCGTCACCTGCACCGAATTAGTGCGCGACGCAAACGCTGCGCTGGCCTCCGCCTAAGAATGTCCTGTTTCCTTGCACATGCACGCGCCTCACTCCCCTCGGTCCACGGACGCGGTGGATGATCGAGGAGGCGGGCATCCATAATCGGCGGCGCATCTTAATGTTATACAAAACACTCATCCTTATGCTATAAGGAACCCCAATGTTCTTTTGGTGTGGCTCCTTTCGCCCATGGACTCGGGTGTATGTACGATTCTCGCGCTACGATTTTCATGGGGTTCGGGGGGGGCCTGATCTTGGGCGCGGGATTGGTGGCGCTGCTGCTGTCCGAGGACAGCGCCGTGACGGTGGGTTCGCCCGTGGCGATCGCGGTGGTTTTATTTGGGCGGCGCTCCCGCGACCGATTACGAGCTGCGCCCAAGCCGGGCCCTTTCAATCTCTCGGAGAGCGATCCGGACTCCTCTCCCACTGGGGCCGATTCGGGTGCCATAAACCCCCTGGGGCTCGTCGAATCCGATTGGCCCGTCGATGACCCCCAGCCGCTGGTAGCCGACATATGTGAGAGACGGCGCGGGATCGATCCAAGTGGCGTTCGGGCGCGCATCATGGGCGAGCTGCGGGTGGCGCTGAACGAGGTCGTGGACAGCGAGCGCGAGCGCATCCGTCTCGCGCTGCGGCTCATCTGCGAGGCAGTCTGCGCCGAGAGGGCGCTCCTGCTCATTCCGGCGCCCGCGCCGGGGCGGATGTGCCTTGTCTGTAGCAGCGACGATCCTGTCTCCGAGGGTGACCGCGCCCGGAGCTGGCCGGTGGGGGAGGGTCTCCCCGCGGTGGCGCTCGAGAGCGACGAGCCGGTGGCCCATGTGTTCGACTCGCCCGACAACGCCACGACAGCCGAGGAGATGGAGCGTCTCTGTCCTTACCCGGCGCGGGAGGCATCCTTCCGGGGGGTGGCGGTGGCGCCGTTTCCGGTGGCGGAGAGCGCTCGTGCGCTCCGGGGGGTGGTGGTGGTCGAGCAAAAGGCGCCGGCACTCTTCTCGGACGAGCAGTTGGCGACTCTGAGGGACGCGACGTCGCTCCTCGGGTGGCTCACTGACGTGGCTTGCAGGCTGCGGAGCGTGAGGCGGCGGGCCGAACAGCTCGAGGTCGAGGTGCGCGCCACGCACGCGCTCTCCTCGGCCAATGAGCCGGTCTCCGTGTGCCGCAAGGGAATCGAGTACGCCCGCATTCTGGTGCCGCTCGAGCGCGCCTTGGTGGCCCTCTTCGAGGGCGAGGAGGGCTACCGGGTGGTGGTGGCCGAGGGGTTTGATCCGTTGGCCGAGACCGTTTTTGCAGCCGACGGGAGTCTCGCCGCCGACGTGGGTCGCAAGAGGATTGTGCTCCCGAGCTGTGGCAGCGTCGAAGGCAGCGCAGCCCCGATCTGTGGGCGCCGGTTCCCTATTTCGCTACCATCCGCGGGCGCGTTGGCCGTCGTCCCCCTCTGCAGCGGCGAGGCTCTGGCGGGGGTCATGGTGGTGTACGCGGGGGAGATCGAGCGCTACAGCCTGGAGCACCGGCTACTCCTTCATTCGCTCGGCGATCGCATAGGGGCCGAACTCATTCGCCGGCGGCTCGAGATCTCATTGGATGCCATGGCGCGCACCGACCCTCTGACCGGCCTGCCCAACCGCAGAGATTTCCAGGAGCGAATCGAGGAGGGGCTACTGCGTGCCAAGCGCTATGAGCACACCGTGGCGCTTCTCCTGATCGATATCGATCTGTTCAAGGTGGTCAATGACCGACACGGCCATGTCATCGGTGACGATGTGCTGCGGGCTCTCGGGCGGCTTTTGAGGGGGTTGGCGCGGGATGTCGACATCCCCGCGCGCCTGGGAGGCGATGAGCTGGCGCTTCTGCTGGAGCATACGGATCAAAGCGGCGCGATGATGGTTGCCGAGAGGCTCCGCAAGGAGTTCGCGACGCTCGCTTTCGAAGCTCCCGGCGGTAGTTTCAAGGTGACGCTCTCGGTCGGCGCCGCCGTTTTTCCGTTTGACGCGCAGGATGAGTTTGGCTTGATGGCCAAGGCGGACACAGCGCTTTATGAGGCCAAGCGAACCGGGCGCAACCGTGTGGTCATGAGTTCCTAGCGGTCGAGCCACTCGCAAACTCGGCGAAGCTCTTCGCTGCTCTTGACCCGGGCGCGCCGCCAGCAGCTGTCGCGGGCGTCCGGTGGCGCGTCGTCGCTCAGCAGAGGGTCCTCGGCAAACTCGGGGGCAGGGATTAGATCTATCAGCAGGTGGTCTCCTTCGAGGCCAAGTTTGCAAAGTGTTCGGCCTTGGCGCCGGACTATCAGGCGCTCAGAGGTACAGGTCCACGAGTGGCGTGGATCGGCCGTCAAGTGGGTCACGAGCATTTGGCGAAGCTCAGCGGGATCGGGCCCGGTCATCGTAATCTCTCCTGCGGGGACCTGTCCCGCTCCAACTCGTCCAGAATTGAGCTCTCAGGCGAACCGTGGTACATTTTTTTCGCGAGGCGTGGGTCCTTCGTTCGAAAGCGCCTCGACCACCGTGATCCGGCCATCGGCCGATTCATATAGTACCCAGTAATATTTTTTCCGTCCCCACAGGAGCTGATAGATGAGCGACAGCAAGATGCGCGGTGATCGGGAGCCGTTGCCCGAGCAAGATTCGTCCGATGGTGAGCGCGCTGATTTGACCATCGAGTCAGATGACTTGCCCGTTGGTGACGATCCGGGATCACATGAGTCGGCCTCCGCTAGAGTGGGGCGCGGCCGTCGTCATCGCCCCTCCGCGCAGCCCGAGCAGTCGTCCGTGCCGGAGGTGGATGGCAATGTGCGCCGTGATGGCGATATCGGCCCACCACACTTCGGTCCGATGGAGCAAGAGGCGGACAAGCCCCTCTGGCAGCAGTTCGGAGTCCCGCCTTCATACTGGGAGCGGGACAGTGGCCGCCGCCGTGGGAGTGGCCCCAGGGCGGCGGGCCAGTCGGGGCGCGGCGTTGAAGCTCCGCGCGGCGGTCGTCGCCGCGACGGCGCGGGGGCGACGACGGCTCCCGGCCGCCGGGGAAGGGGCGCCGGCGATTCGATCAGGTCCGGTCGCGTGATTGGCTGTCGGACATGTGGTGTCAAGATCGAGCGTCGCCGAGCACATGGTCGGGGGAGGGTGGCGTGCCCGATGTGTGGCAAGTGGATGCAGTGAGTGCGCTCTCGCCAAGTCGGCGGTCCTGGTGAGGCCGCCCGTGGCAATCCTGTGGGCCGCGCTCGGCCTCTCCGGCCGGGTTCTGTGGAGTCGGGTGGGGCGATTTTGGTTGGCGGCGACAGCTTTGGTCGCGATTACGCTGGCACTTCTGCCACAGCTCGGGACGCTCAACTACTATTTCAGTTTCGTGGTTGCGTTTGTCGTCGGGCCGGGAGCTTTCCATTTGGGACTCGCCGCCGGCCGGCGCCTCCTGTCGCGGCGCGGACTCGTCGGTCCGGGGGAGGAGTCGGCGGCCATTTTGGCGGCGCTGTTTTCGGCCGCCCTGCTGGCGGTGGTGCCGCTGGTCATTGTCACTCTGAACGCCCTCAGGGTTCAGCCTTGTGATTACTGGGGCGGCCTCTTGTTTTTTGCTCTCGGGCCTCTCGCGGGGGCACTCTACTCGTCGTTACCGGGGTTCGCGGTGGGGGCGTTGGTGCGGCGGCGTCATCTCGCGCGGGCCATGGTCGCAGTGCTCGTGTCGGCGACGATAGCGTTTCCTTTGGCGCGACTTTATTTCGGGCCGGCGATTCATCTCTACCACCCGGTGGTGGGTTATTTCTCCGGCGCCATCTACGATGAAGTGATCGAGGTCCGCCTGCCGTTTGTCGCCTTCCGTCTCGTCAATCTGTTAGAAGCGCTGCTGGTGGTGGTGGCTGTGCGCCTCTCGCGCACCTCTCGCGCGATGCCCTCCGCGGCTTCGGCGCGCGCGCCAATGAGGCTTCGGGGTTGGTTCATTCTACTGCTGTCGGTGACCGCGCTCTGTTGGTGGTCCCCGCGCCACCTCGGTTATCGCTTCGACCGCGCCGCGATTCGCGCGGAGCTCGGCGGCCTGATCGAGACTCCCAACTTCGAGCTCATCTATCCGGGCGACACCTCGTATGAGCAAGTGGCGCCTCGTGTGGCGGTTGAACTCGAGCGGATTCATGAGGAGCTGACAACCCTCATGGGGCGCGCCCCGGTGCGCCGGACGAGGGTCTTCGTCTACGCCGACGCGGCTCAGAAGAGGAGGCTGATGGGGGCCGATCAGGTGTCGGTGGTCAAGCCGTGGCTGGCCGAGGTGCACTTGAATCGCGTCGATGTGGGCGCCAGTGTCATCGCCCATGAGCTGGTTCACGCGCTCTTCGCGGCCTGCGCCCGTGGCCCCCTCAAGATGCCGGCGCGCTTGGCTGTTTTGCCGCAGATGGGAATCGTCGAAGGCCTCGCGGTGGCGCTCGACGGGCGGGGTGGGCGGCTCACGCTGCACGAGGCCGCCGCGGCCATGCGGCAGCTCGATCTGGCGCCGGACATGCAGCGCATCATGAGTTCAGACGGGTTCTGGAGCGCCCCGGCGGGGCGGGCGTATGTTACGGCCGGATCATTCGTGCGCCACCTCATTGATCAATATGGCCCCGGGCCGCTGTGCCCTCTCTATCGCCATGGTGATTTCAAGGCCGCGTTTGGGCTCTCGCTGACGGAGCTTGTCGAAGACTGGCTGGCCTTGCTCGATGATCCCCAGCGTGTGCCGCTTGGGGAAGAGGAGTTGCAACTCGCCGCCGACGCTTTCGCGCGTCGGAGCGTGTTTCAGCGCACCTGCGCCCTCGAGGTGGCGCGGATGCGAAGGGCCGCGGCAGAGCGCACCCGGGCACGCGACTTCCAGGGTGCCGTCGTGCTTCTCGACGAGGTTGTCGCAGTCGAGCCGGAGGCACCGGCCAAGCGCTACGATTTGGCGCGGGCTCTACTGCGGGCGGAGGAATATGATCGCGCGCGGGCCACCTTCGCGGCGCTCGCTGAAGACGAGAGCGTCCGGCGAATGCTGCGGCTGAGAGCCAGGGTCGGGCAGGCCGACCTCGCGTGGCTCACCGGCGATCGCCAAACCGCCGCGCGCGCCTACCGTGGCTTGCTCTCGGAGCCGATGGGCCGCGCGCTCCGGCGTCGCCTCCTCATCGCCGAGAGAGGAGCCGGTGGCTCGGAGGCGCGCGCCGACGTGATGCGGGATTTTCTACTGCGGCCCCTGCTGCCGGGCGTGCGCGAATCACTACTGGAGGATTATCTGGCGCTCTCTCCCGGCGACGTCATCGCACGCTATCTGCTTGGCCGTAAGCGGTTTGTTGACGGCCGCGAGATGTCGGCGGTGCGAGAACTCGAAACCGCCTTGGCCGGTGCCCGGTTGCCGCCCGTGATCGCCCAGGAGGCGCGAATGACCCTGGGGATCGCGCGGTTCCGGTGCGAGGACTACCCCGGAGCGCGGGCGGCTCTCTTGGCCGCAATGGAGTTTGCCGACCTCGAGGGCGAGCGGCAAGTGATCGCTCAGTGGTTGGCGCGCATTGAGTGGTTCAAAAGCTCGGGCGATGTGTCGCGCCGCCGTTTGCCGGCCAACCGGGAGACAGCCGCGGCGAGCAGGGCGAACGCGAGCAGCAACGGTGATCCGGGGGATCCGCCGCCGCCGGCCGCGCAGCCGCCTTTGGGCGACGGCCTTGGCGTTGACTCGGGGGGGCCACCCGCGAGATCGCCCGGGGCATCGCGCGCCGCTGAACCTGACTCCACCCGCTCGGTGCTCGGTTTGATGGGGAATTAGGGGAGTCCCTGGTGGGTTGACACATTGGAGTCCGACGGCCTATTTTTCCGTTGCCCGTCGCCTGCGCATCACCGCTCAGTCCGTGGTCAAAAAAATCAAGGGGAGAGGGGAGAATTCATCAATGTCGGAAGAGAACCTCAACCCGTTTGCAATGGCTCAGGAGCAACTGGATGAGGCGGCTCGTCGGCTTGGGCTCGATCGAGCCACCTCGGATCTGCTTCGCTGGCCGCTGCGCGAGTACATCGTGAGGCTGCCGGTGAGGATGGATGACGGATCCGTCAAGGTGTTTCGTGGCTACCGCGTGCAATACAACGACGCGCGGGGGCCCACCAAGGGGGGGTTACGGTTTCATCCGGCCGAGGATCGCAATACGGTCCGGGCGCTGGCCGCCTGGATGACCTGGAAGACAGCCGTGATGGATCTCCCCCTCGGGGGCGGCAAAGGGGGAGTCACTTGCAACCCGAAGGAGCTCTCCTCGGGCGAGCTGGAGCGGCTCTCGCGGTCCTACATGGGTGCGGTGGCCAGAATGCTGTCGGGCACAAAGGACGTGCCGGCGCCGGACGTCTATACCACTCCGCAAGTGATGGCCTGGATGATGGATGAGTACGAGCGCATCGCCGGAGAAAAGCATCCGGGCGTCATTACCGGCAAGCCTATCGCGCTCGGTGGATCCCAGGGGCGCGATGATGCCACCGCACGGGGCGGTATTTATGTGACGCGTGAGGCGGCCAGAGTCCAAGGGATTGAGCTGTGCGGGGCCGATGCGGCGATCCAGGGGTTTGGTAACGCCGGCCAGTTCGCCGCGTTACTCGGCGCCGATCTGCTTGGCTTGCGAATTGTGGCGGTGAGCGACAGCCGCGGGGGGATCTACAATCCAAAGGGACTCGATACCTTGGCGCTCGTGCGACACAAGCGCGAGACCGGTAGTGTTTACGGATTTCCGGGGAGCGATGACATCAGCAACTCGGACTTGCTCGAGTTGGATGTGACGGTGCTGTTTCCATCGGCGCTGGAGGGGGTCATTACCTCCAAGAACGCCTTGAGGATCAATGCCGCGATTTTGTGCGAGCTGGCCAATGGACCGACTACCCCGGCGGCCGATCAGATTCTGCACGAACGTGGAGTCTGTGTGCTGCCCGACTTTCTTGCCAACGCCGGTTGGGTGACGGTGTCTTACTTCGAGCAGGTTCAAAACGCCTATAATTTCTACTGGTCGCTCGACAAGGTTCAACGTCTCCTCGACGAACGGATGACCAAGGCGTTTCACGACGTCTGGGCGATGCGGCAACAGGAGGGAGTCCACTTGCGGCTGGCGGCCTACCTGGTCGCGGTTCGGCGGGTGGCCGAGGCGTGCAAGATGCGTGGCTGGTGTTGAGATGGAGGGGCTGCGCCACCGGCTCGTGCTCCGCGGTCGCTGTGATTGCGATTGCGTCTTTTGCCGACCGGACAGGAGCGCGCCGTCCACCGATCCGTCCGTCGCGCTTCAGGACTTGCGAGATGGGTACGCGCCCGGCCGGGGGCTCAATATCGGCGGCGACGAGCCCACCACCCACCCGGCGCTCCCCGAGGTGATCGCGGCCGCGCGCGAGCTGGGCTACAAACCAATAGCTCTTCAAACCACGGGGCAGCTCTTTGCTCAGCCGGGTTTCGCCCGCCTCTTGCGGGATCTTGGGCTCGACGCCGCCGACATCCCTCTATATGGTTCGAACGCCGCCGTCCACGAGGCCATCACTCGTCGACCGGGGAGTTTCCGGCGCACGCTGGCCGGTCTCGCGCGCCTGCGGGCGGTGGGGTTGGACCTGGTGATTCACACTGTCGTGACGAGAGAAAACGTGTCCGACTTGAGCGACCTCGTTGGATTTTGTCTGGCTCGGGGGCTGCCGTTGCCTCGGATCGAGCACCTCCAGCCCGAGCGCGCTTTCCCCTACGCGGAGCATGCCGTCTCGCTGGCCGATTCCGCGGCCGCGTTGGCCACTGTCGCCCGCGATCATCTCGCGCAGATGCTGTTCGTGAACTTTCCGGCCTGCTTCGCGAAGTTGCTGCCCGAGTCGCTCGGCACCGGCTTGGCCATCACGTCTGCCCCCGGGACCGCACAGCGCCCCAAACGGCACGCCGCGGTCTGCCGCTCGTGCGCTCTTGGCGACTCGTGCCCCGGCCCGTTCGTGGGGTATCTGGATCTCTTTGGGGACGGAGATCTCCGACCTGTCAGTACATGTCGACCACCTCGACGCTGATGACGCAGCGGGCGTAGCGGGTCTCGAATTCAAAAGTACCATTCTCCAGCGGGACGTCACCGCTGAACTCGCCCAGCGGAGCGTGAGGTGGCCAGCGTGCCTCGCGTACTTCGAAGCGCGGATACCAGTCCACCTCGACCACTTCAAGGTCCAGATGGAGCGAGGTCATCTCGTCGAACACCGGTCCCTCGAAGATGGTCAAGTTTGGTTGGAGCGTGGTGCCCTGCTCTTGAATGAACATATCGGGGGTGCGCTGGTCGACCGCCAATTCGTGGATCAAGACGTCGCGTTCCAGCACCTCGTTCACGTAGGGGCGATAGTAGACCCTCGCCTCCACCGATACCTCGGCCGGCGGCCGTCCCTGCTCACCGTCGAAAATGTTGCGAGACTCACGGTCCCGATGCAGCTCGATCTCCGCCAGTCGGATGAAGACCTTGCGCCGGTGAAACAGCCCGGCGGTGCCCAGCACCCCAAAGGCGGCGGTCTTCGAGATATCTTCGTGATAGGCGTGGGTGAAGCTGTGGGTCGCCGGGATATGTGCTCCCGATGGGGTCGTGAACGCTCCCGAGGGGCGCTGGTGGCTGAAAAACTGATCGAGCGAGAACATGATCCCGTCATTGGGCTCCTCATAGGGGTTGAGCAGATCGAGGAGCGGGAGGTTTAGCGCGGGCCGCACTCTCTGGTCGCTGCCCGCGACGTGGTGGATCAAAATGCTCTGCAGGTACGGGCTGTTGCCCTCGTCGTGACGGTGGTCCCAGGCGGCGACTTCGTCCATGACGAAGTCCGGGTTCATCACCAGGAAGTCGTACATGCCAATCCCGATAAGGTCGGCTACTCGCAGAACGTCGGGGTGTGTCGCAAAGCGCGCCAATCGGGCTCCGGCGATGACCCCGCCGCTGGTGAACCACCGGGCGATGCGGCGCTCGGAGGCCAGCTCGGCGAGGTTGTGTTCGATGATGTAGCGGGCGATGAGACAGCCGAACGAGTGGCAGGCGATGTTGACGTGTGTGGCTGAAGAGACCTCGAGCTTGTAGCGGATGAAACGCGCCATGATGAGCCCGTAGCGGTGGAGCGCGGTGGGGCCGTCCCACGGATAGCGGGCGATCTCTTCGGCGTGTTCGGGCGCCATCCACTCGGGAGGGGTGTCGCCGAAGTACGACGCGCGGGCGATCTGATTGGGCAGTAGGTTGCCCTCCGGGTTGTCGCCGCACGGCAACTCGATGCCGAACTCCGGGAAGTGGTCGAACAGATCGCGCGAGCAGCTCTGGTCGAGGGCGTAGGTCCCTGTCTTGGAGCTGGTCGAGAAGCCGTGGAGCCAGACCGTGATGGTCGTGTCGTTTTGGTAGTCGCGTGGCCCACTGATTGAAGGCGGTGGTGCGCAATCGGCCGGACAGTCGGCGGCGCTCTGGCATGGACCGCAGACTCCGTCGCCGCAGTCGGCATGGCGGTCGGGGTCGAGGACCGGCGCCAGGCACACTCCATACAGGCAGATCCCCTCGGGGCAGGTGGCGGGGACATCGGGGTTGCAACTGTAGTCGAACGGCTCATTCGGGGGGCAGTCGACGGCCTCAAAATCGGTCGCGGCGTCGGTCTCCACGGCGTCACGCGGCGGCTCCTCGAAGCTGTCGGGTGTTCTGTCGGCGGCGTCGGTGGACGTGTCGCCCTCTGCCATAGTTTCGGACTTGGCGGTGTCGGGGGCTTTCGAGAGATCGGACTCGGCCACGGAGTCGGGCGCGCTTGAGTCCGGGGTGGGGGGCAGGACTCCGACCAGGTCGGGCTCGCTGTGTGGCAGAGCGTCGCGCTTGGGCGCAACGTCGTCGGTGGACGAACATGCGAAAAGCAGGGCGAGAAGGGCCCCCTCAAGGATATTGAGTCTTGCCATGCCGTGCCCTTCTGATTCCCCTCGCGTGTGCTGTTAGACTCGTCGACGCCCGCTTCATCGATTGAAGCGTGCTCGCTCAGTCGATCGCCCCCACCGGCAACAGGTAGAGCGGCTCTTCGTCATCCGCCAGGCCGAGCGCGCGTTTGACCGCCTGGTCGTCGAATGCACCCACCGGGACCGAGCCAAGCTCGAGCGCCACCGCCTGCAAGTGCAGGTTTTGGGCCGCATGGCCGGCCTCGAGGACGGCGTAGCGCCGGCCACGCTCTCCGTAGCGGGAGGTGATGCGGTCGTAGGTCGCGGTCAGGACGAACACCGTCTGAGCCTCGTGGACCCACCGCTGGCCCAAGGCGGCCTCTGCCAGCGCCCTGCCGCGGTCGCCACCGGGCGCCCGAGCGTGGCGCTCGAGCCGGTGCTCGCCGGGGTTGTAACGATAGACGCCGGGGGCAAGGCCCTCCACCCTGGATGCCACCACGAAAAGGTCGAGTGGATAGCGCCCGCCCCCGGAGGGCGCGGTGCGCTGCCCTTGCCGGCCCGTCACCCCTTGAGCTGCCCAGGCGAGCTGGCCCAACTCGGCCATTTCGAGCGGTTCGGAGGTGAAGCTGCGCTGACTGCGGCGCCCGCGCAGAGTCGCTTCCAGCGAGAGAGGCCCGTCGTGCCGTTGCGGCGGCAAGGCGACGCGCGATTCTTTGCTATCACTCGTGCGGTTCATATTGTCGGTCTCCGAGATGCCTGTCGGCGGTGACTTTTGGCCGGAGGAGTCTTGGGGGGAGGAGAGCTTGCCGGGTGAGGCGGCGAAAAAAAGTCCCAGTGTCACGGCTCCCACCGTGAAGAGCGTACCTGCGATGAGGCTCGATTTCGGCATCTTGAGCGATCCTGTGTCGTCGCCAACCGGTGACGCTATGTGGGAGACAATCTTTGAGCCGCTCCCGGCCCGCGTGGCATTGGTTCCCATTCTACCGGGCTTGCGCCCCCGAGCCAAGTGGCGCATTCTGTGCCATAATCGTCGGTTGGTTCTGAGGGGCGAGCGTGTGGAGTCGCGTGCATGTGCAAGGAAACAAGCCGAATTAGGCGGAGGCGTAGCAGAGCTTAAGTCGAGCACTAATTCGGTGCAGGTGACGCCGCAGATGTGCGTGAATCCGTCCGCGAATCCCAGGATGGACCGATGATTATGGGGAAAGGGAGGTTGATTTTGACGGACAGAGCGCAAGTTTATCTCGTCCCCGGTTTCTTCGGTTTCACGGCGCTTGGCTCGCTCAACTATTTCCAGGGGGTGCGTCAGCTTCTGGCCGAGCGGTTGGCGCATTATGGGATGGAAGTCGATCTCCATGAGGTGGAGACCATGCCGACGGGTTCCATCCGCACTCGCGCCGTGCGGCTCCTCGAGCTGATCGAGCGGACCTGCCCGGCGGGGCACAGCGATATTCACCTGGTGGGTCACTCCACCGGGGGCCTGGACGCGCGCTTGCTCGCCACCCCAGGGGTCAAGCTGTTGCCCGGAGTCCGTGAAGCGGCGGTGGGAGAGCGCATTCGGACGGTTCAGACGCTCTCGACCCCTCATTTTGGGACCCCGCTGGCCAACTTCTTCTCGACGCTCCAGGGGCGCAACATTTTATACTTGCTGACCATGTTGGCCACCACCGTGCCCGGGCGCTACGGCATCGCGGCGGCGGCGCAACTGCTCGCCGCGGTGGCCTGGCTGGACGACTTCGTCGGTCAACGGGAGACTTTTTTGGATCTCCTCGCGGAGCGGCTGCTGCGTGAGTTGAGCGTTGATCGTGGCCATGAACTGTGGGAGTTTTTGCACGAGGTGGGCCAGGACCAAGGGGCCATCATCCAGCTCACCCCCGAGTCGATCGACCTGTTCAACGCCGCCGTCACCGACCGCGCCGGTGTTCGTTATGTCTCGCATGTCAGCGCGGCGCCGCCACCGCTCCATTCCTTGCGGTTGAGCGATTTCGACTCTCTCTACACCCCGCTCGCGATGTTGGTCTACGCGGTGGTTCATCGGGTCGCGGCGCAACAGAACCGCTCCTATCCTTACCCTTCGCCGTCCGAAAAGTTGCGCCTGGAGCTGGCCGAGCGTCTGCCGATCCGGGTCGGCCCGGATACCAACGACGGGATCGTGCCCGCCTTCAGTCAACTCTGGGGCGAGATTGGGCATGTGGCTTATGGCGACCACCTCGATGTGGTGGGCCAGTATCGGCGGGTTTACAACGGTCGCGCTTATCCGGGGTGGCTGAAGTCCGGCGCCCAATTCAACGACGCTGCCGGCTACAGCCTCTGGGACACGATCGCGCGCGTAATCGCGACTCAGTCGTAGACAGGGCAATCGCATCAAAATCGACGCAGAATCTGCGATTCCCGCGCAGTTGTAGATAATCACGGCTGGGGTTATGCTCCCAATATGGAATGTTGGCTCCGGTATGGGCGCCGGGCGTGAGCCCTCCGGGCCGGAGAGGGACGGAGTGCCGGATTATGGCTACTCGCCATTCGACTGTGGTGCCGCCGCAGGTCAAGCTTGGGCTTGAAGATTTGTTTTACTGTCGCGCGCGACGACGCCGCTTGACGCTCGAGAAATGTCTCGACGACTATGTGGATGCCAACGCGTTCAGCACCCGCAGGGTGGTGTGTTGGCGCTGCCCTCAAGGACGCCAAAACCGCGAGGACTACGCCAACACGTGAAACTCCTGGGGGAGCGCTTGGAAAAGCTCGCCATCAACCTCGCGCGTCATCCAGCAACTCTTCGGGCGTCCAGGTGATTGGCGGCTCGTCTTAAGCCACCCGGCACGCACCTTCGATGGCCTGGCGCATGGCGGCGTTCGCCATGTGATCTCAGTCCCAGGTCGGCAAACAGTCCACTGAGTGGACTGCTGCCCTGCTTCGTGCAGCGTTCTCGTCACCCCCCGGCCGCCTAGCTGGCGGGGTGAGCGGGTAGCGCAAGATCGAGGCGCGGAGCGCCAACACCCTCTCTCTTGAGGCAAGACCACCTTTGGTTGGATTGTTGGCGCTCTCACGGTGTCTATTCAGGCTTCGTGCGGGCGGGGCGAAAGCCGTGGGCTTTCGCGCGATCGCCCGTGCGATCGTTGGGGTCTTCGACCCAGTGGCGCACCGCGGCCCGGCAGCCCCACGCTAACGTCCCCCACGACCCTCCGCGCAGGATACGGCGCGGGTCCGAGAGGTCGCCGAGAGGGTCCACGAGTGTGTCTTCTTCAGGGTAGGCACCATAGCGATCCCACACCCACTCCCAGACGTTGCCGGCCATGTCGTAGAGCCCCCATTCGTTCGGCAGCTTCTGAGCGACCGGGTGGGTGCCGCATTGCCCTATGTTGCATGTAACGCCGTCCTGGTGCGTGACGGTCGAGTTGCCCGAGTAATACGCGATGGCGTCGAGGTTCTCGTCGAGGGGAGGGTATTCGATGTGGACGAGAGGGCCGTTGTACAGCGCGGTGGTCGTGCCTGCCCGGTAGGCGTGCTCCCACTCTGCCTCAGTCGGGAGGCGGTAGCCGAGGCAGTCGAGCCCGGCGAAGGGCGGCCCGGAGGGGCACAGGAACAGGTCGTCGAGATCCCCGGGGGTGCCCGTGCAATCGGACAGGTCATAGCATGTGGGCAACCCCTCTGCCTTGGAGAGCGCGTTACAGAAGGCCAGCGCGTCTACGAAAGCGATCTGCTCCACGGGACAGTCGCCGCCGCAGGCTTTGAAATAGGACGGGTTGTTGCCCATCAAGTGCTCCCACTCGGATTGGGTGACAACGGTCTGCTTGAGGTAGAACGAGCGGGTCAACTCTACCTCGTGTTGAACCTCGTCCCCTCTCCGGCCCGGCTCTTCCAGGGGCGCGCCCCGCAAAAATGTGCCGGCGGGGATGAGGGAGTAGCCCCTCTCCTCGCCCCCAAGGCAAGCGCCTTCGGGGCTGCAGAGATACCCGGATGCGCACGGGCCGCACTCGCCCCCACAGCCGTCCGGGCCGCACTCGCGCTCCTCGCAGTCGGGGAGGCACGCGTCTGTGGAGGACACGTCCGCCACGATGGCGTCCGGCCCGGCCTGGGGGACGTCTACGATGGCGTCCGGCTCGGTCTGGGGGACGTCCACGATGGCGTCCGGCCCGGTCTGGGGGACGTCCACGATGGCGTCCGGCCCGGCCTGGGGGACGTCCACGATG
The DNA here is from genome assembly GCA_003559575.1 of Bradymonadales bacterium. Taxonomy (GTDB): domain Bacteria; phylum Myxococcota_A; class UBA9042; order PWKZ01; family PWKZ01; genus PWKZ01. Next base: position 25,717 of record PWKZ01000174.1, read on the forward strand.
GCGTCCGGCCCGGTCGGGGGGACGTCTGGTTTTCCAGGCAAGGTTCGTGTTGTGTCCTGTTCGGCCGTTGAGGCGTCTTGGGTGGACGCGTCCGGCAAGTAATCTCGCATCTCGCTTTGTGCGTCTTTGCCGCTGCACGCCATCAGTGACAGCGCGACAAGGTAAATTGCCAGGGATCCGACAAATCCCACTGCTCTCATTTGCCCCTCCTTACCATAATCGTCGGCCCATCCTGGTATTCGCGTGCGGATTCACGCACATCTGCGGCGTCACCTGCACCGAATTAGTGCTCGACGTAGCGCTGCTACGCCTCCGCCTAATTCGGCTTGTTTCCTTGCACATGCACGCGCCTCCACGCGCTCGTTCCTCAGAACGAACCGACGGTTATGGTCCTTACCCGCCAAGTTGCTCTCCCGGCAGCGGCAGCGAGTGCGCGGCACCTCGCTCGAACCCATGACGGGTAATCGCTCGGGCGCATTCGGTGCCACTCTGTCACCAGGTCATAGGGTAGCATCACGGACACCGCCGTGCATAACCGGGGCCTGTGAGGTGCTCCGAGGTGCCCCCACCCCGCAAGTGACGGAACAGTCGCGTGCAAACCCGGTCTGGGCCGGGGTGCGAGCCAAAACTGCCGAGGTTCATCAATGACGTGCTGTGCAATCCGTGGTATGCGGGAGCGTACGTTCGGGGTCGGCGGCCGCAGCAATCGCGGGCGCGCTGAGTGCCCATGTGATCGCAATGCGGTGGGATTTGGCGTTATCTCATCAGCGCCGAAGCTTCACCTGCGTTTGCCTGATGCCGGAGGGCTGTCGGACCGGGTCGATGAGGAGTTACTCGTGCCGCAGGCACCGGGGGGGCAAGCCTCAACATGAACGCGATCCACCTCGATCAAAACGCAACCACCGCACCGGACCCCGCCGCACTCGACGAGGTGATGCCGTGGCTCAGCGGCGCGCTCGGCGAGTCGTCGCACATACTCACGGCCATCGTGTTCGTCGTTCGCGCCGTGGAGGGCATGCGGGAGGGTCGCCCATGAGCGGCGTCGTTTCTAGCGCCCGGGGCGAGCAGCCCCGCGCGCCGTACACCGTCGTGGCGATGAGCGGAGGCGTGGACAGCAGCGTGGCCGCCGCTCTGCTCAAGCAAGAGGGACGCGAGGTCGTCGGGGTAACGTTGCAGCTAATGGGCTGTAGCGAGGCGCGCGGGAGCCTCTCCAGCTGTGGCGTGAGCGGCATTGACCGCGCGCGCGCGGTCGCGGGGGAGCTCGGCATCGCCCACTATGTTCTCGACTGTGTGCGGGAGTTCGACCATCAGGTCCTCCGGCCGGCGTGGGACGCCTACTCCTGCGGGCGGACCCCGAGCCCATGCCTTCTGTGCAACGAGCGCATCAAATTCGGGCTGCTCCTCGCGTGGGCGCGCCGTATCGGCGCATCGCAGATAGCCACGGGCCACTATGCCAGGGTGGAGCTGACACCGGACGGCGAGCCGATCTTGCTGCGCGGGAGAGATCCCTCGAAGGATCAATCGTACTTCCTTGGCGGGCTCGACAAGGCTCAACTCTCGAGGATCACTTTCCCCATCGGACAACTCGACAAGGCGGCGGTCCGCTCGCTTTGCCGCTCCCTCGGACTGTCGGTCGCAGAAGCGCGGGAGAGCCAGGACGCGTGCATGGTCGGGCCGAAGGAGTCGTTCGCCGAGATGCTGCGGGAGCGCTTCTCCGGCTCGTGCAGAACCGGAGTGATCGCCGACGAGTCGGGACTGGTCCTGGGGCGGCACGAGGGCATCCACCGGTTCACCGTCGGCCAGCGCAGGGGGCTCGGCGTGGCCTCCGCCGGCCGGCGCTGGGTGAAGGAAGTACGTGCCGAAGACGCTGTGGTGGTGGTGACAGGCAGGGAGGAGGGGCTCCTCTCTCAAGGTTTGGTGGCCAAGGGGATGAATTGGCTCGTGAAACCACCTGCCGGGGGCGCCCTGGAGTGCGAGGTCCAGGTCCGGTCGCGCCACCATGCGGCTGCCGCCACGGTCCGGCAACAGGAGGACGGCACGGCCGCCGTTCAATTCCACGAGCCGGTGCAGGCCGTTACGCCGGGGCAAGCCGCTGTCTTCTACGACGGGATGCGGGTACTGGGGAGGGGATGGATCGATGCCTGCTGAGAATGTCGGCGAAGCCCGAACCGGATCGCGCTATGCCCGCCAGGAGGTGCTCGGGGTGATCGGACGCGCCGGTCAGGAGGCCCTGGGCGGGAGCACGGTGCTGGTGGTTGGGTGTGGCGCTCTCGGCAGCACGCAGGCCGAGCTTCTGGCCCGAGCGGGTGTTGGCCGGTTGATTCTCGTGGACCGTGATGTGCTCGAGCTGAGCAACCTGCAGCGCCAGGCCCTCTTCGACGAGGAGGATGTCCGCCGCAGGCGGCCCAAGGCGGTGGCCGCCGCCCGCCGGCTGCGGGCGGTCAACTCCGACATCGACATCGAGGACGTGGTCACGGATGTCAACTGGGCAAACGTCGCCGAGCTTTTTGGACCCGCCGATCTGGTGATGGACGGGACCGACAACATCGAGACGCGCTACCTCTTGAACGACGCCGCGGTCAAGGCCGGCAAGCCCTGGATCTACGGCGGGGTCCTGGGGATTGACGGGACAGTGATGGCGGTGAGACCGGGTCGGGGGCCTTGCCTGCGCTGCATTTTCCCTGCTTCGCCGGACACCTACCGCCTGCCGACCTGCGAGACCGTGGGCGTGCTGAACACGGCGGTGGCTTGGGTCGCAGCGCTCCAGGTGACCGAGGCGCTCAAACTTCTGGTCCACGACAAAACGGCCGAGTTCAAGCTGCACGTGCTGGATGTGTGGCACGGCAGGACCCGTTCGATTGCGGTCAATCGCGACGAGTCCTGTCCCTGCTGCGCGCACCGGCGCTTCGAGTTCGCCGAACCAGGCGCCACCCACCCCGCAAGTGATTGAATAGCCCCGCAAGTGGGTGCCGCAAGTGGGTGCCGCAAGTGGGTGCCACCTGTCAATGGGTCGCGGCGTCTTCTACCCCCCCCCCTGAGATCTCCGGGGAGACCTCCCGAGCAGCAGCCTATCCCGCTGGGGCAATTGACGAGTCACTTTTCCTTGTGCTACCCCCAAACCCAGCCGCGCCGATTCGCGGCTCACTCCGCATATCCGTCACTCGAAGTTGGGCCGGGGGAAGGGCTACGGTGTCTCATGAGCAGGAAGAGGAGACTCTCCGGATTGGTTGTCGGGCTCGCCCTGGGCGTCATCCTGCCGGCCTCCGCCCGCGCCGCCGAGCCGTTGTATGATGAACTCAGGCGAGCGGCCTCGACCGAGCTGTACGAGGCGCTCAACAGCGCCGCGGCCGAGATCGATTGGGAAGGGTCAGAAGAGAGAGAGTTTTTTGGTCATCTGCGGCTGCTGAAATCGGCCCCGAGGGATGATGGCGTCGCGCGCGAGCGCCTGTTGATGGTGCGCAGTGTGCACGGCGAGCTTTTCATCCTGGCCGCGGATCCAGACGACCTGTCCAATCTCGACGCGATGCTGCAGGACAAGCTTCAGTTCCGCGCTCAGGTCATCGAGGACGAGGTCGACGGGGTTACATATGTCTTCCTTCGCCTCCTGGAGCTGCCGCGCCAGGCATTGCTCGATCGGGTGTTCAAGCTGGCCATCGTCCTCATGCTGTTTTTCGTCATGCTCGGCATGGGGCTGACCTTGACGCTCAGGGATTTCAAACTCGTCGTCATCCAGCCGCGCGGGATCCTGACGGGGGTCACTCTGCAGTGGGTGCTGATGCCGCTCATTACTGTCTTGATAGGCCACGTCCTGGGCTTCCACGACACCTATCCCTTCATCTTCGTGGGGATGGTGTTGATCGTCGCGAGCCCCGGCGGTGTCACTTCCAACCTGATGACCTACTACGCCGAGGGGGATCTCGCGCTCTCGATCTCGCTCACTTCCCTCTCGACGGCGCTCTCGATCATCCTGACACCTCTGCTCCTGGCGCTCTACTGCGCGGGAGTCCCCGAGATCGAGATCCCCGTCGGGGTCGTCATGCAGACCATCATCGTTCTCGTCATGATCCCCCTGGCCATCGGGATGGGAGTGCGCTCGCGCTGCACGGCCTTCGCCAAGCGGGCGGTGCCCTTCTTCTCGGCGCTTGGAATCGTCGCCTTGCTGTTTTTGATCTCCGCCGGGGTCTTGAGCAACCTGGAGAAGTTCACCGACACGGAGCGTTACGGGCTCAACTTCTACCTCATGGTGGCGGCCTTGACCGGGCTTGGGATGCTGGTGGGAGCCGTGGCGCCCAAGCTCGCCCGGGTGAGCAACTATCAAACGCGGGCCATTTCGCTCGAGACCGGGTTGCGCAACGCCTCGCTGGCAATGGCCATCGCGCTGCTGATTCAGGATCGCATGGGCGACTTTCACAGCTCCATGTTTTTCACCGCCGCCATCTTCGGCCTCTTGATGTATGTGGCGGGCTTCGCCTCGATCAGGCTCTACAAGTGGGCGCTGCCGACCCTAATCCCCCACCTTCACCGGCATTCGCGCGCGGATTCAGGCCCAACTGCGGCGTCACCTGCACCGAATCGGTGCTCAACGTAGGCGCTGCTACGCCTGCGCCCGATTCGGTTTGTTTCCTTGCATTTGAACCTGA
>PWKZ01000050.1 GCA_003559575.1 Bradymonadales bacterium
CGGGAAAACCCTTGTGCGACGTGACTTTGGCCACGACTCCGCGGGTTTCCCCGCTCTTCCTTGCAGCCCATCCGGGCCTGCCGCGCGGGCCATCCGCCGACTTCTGACTTCAGTGTCCTAGGCCACGTACCTGCGTGCTCCGTGGACCGTGACCGTCGCCGTGACCGTGGCGATGCCGACGAATTATTGGACTGCGCCTAGTCAGTCTCCGTCCAGGCGCCCCACCCCGATGCCGGGAGCGCGAGGCAGGTCTCGACCTCGGGGAGGGCTCGCCGCAGGCATAGCCCGAGCACCCGCATCTCCTCGTCGAGTAGCGGGAAGCCGTCATAGAGGGTCGTCTCCACCGCACGAAGAGCCTCCAGGGGCGGCTCCCCTTCGGCCACCACCCGCGCCGTGCTCACCACCTCGAACTTCCCACCCAAGTTGCCGAGCATGAGGGCTTTGCGTTGCACCTCGAGTGGCTCCTCCTCATCCGACAGCGAGAGCGGCTCGATCTCGCCGAGCGCGTCGCGATCCTCGAGGGCGAGGAGCGCCAGCCCCTCCTCTTCAAGAGTTCGCACGACCCGCGCCGCGCTCTCAACTCCCTCCCTGGAGATCACGGTCAGCCGTCGCGCGTCCTGCACGAGTGTCATGGAGGTCACCCAGCGCTCATCGCCATCTCCGCCGCGAACCACGGTGAGGGCGCCCGTCTGTCTGATGGGGAAGCGCTCATCAAAGCCGGGCTTGGTGGCCAGCTCGACGTGCAGGTGAAATACTCCTCGCGCGACACGCTCTTTGAAACGCTCTGACTTCTGGTAATCGAGGAGCAACGTCTCGGCGTCGGAGGTGGTGGTCACCGCCGCCCGAGGAGGCGGTCGGTCGACCGGCGCGGCCAGGGCCAAGGCGGAGAGAGAGGTTAGCGCAACCAAGACGCTCACCGCCGACTGGTGAGCGGTGGCAATCATCGTAGCGCCTGCCTGATGGGATCGAGGGCCTGTATCAGCCGCTCGTCCTCGGCGAGCTTGGGGTAGGCGCGCATCAGACGATCAGCGCGCTCCATCACGGGGCCGAGATCCTTCAAGAGTTCGCCCGCCAGATCGGCGAGCTCATCTCCCGACAAACCCTCGGTGCGGGCCACAATCTCTCGTCTCAGCTCCGTCAGGGTCTCGCGATGCCTCTCGACGTAGCTCTCCACCGCCTCGGCCGCCTGATCGGGCGTCTCCTTGTGCTCTTCCAGAAGCGCCACCATCGCCTCGATGTGGCTCGCCAGCCGCGCCCCGGGCCGTTCACTGCACGCTCCGGTCAAAAAGAGCGCGAGCGCCGCCACCACCGGAACCGAGAGGCGAGACGCGGATCCTACTCGCGCGGCGCACGCCGCCCGGTCGGGAGACAGTATTCGGAGCATGACACCACCTCTCACTTGAGCCGGTAACCTTCCAGCTCGTTGTTGAAAATCCAGGCCACGGCGTTGCCTATCTCAAACACGTCTCCGCCGATATAGGTCTTGATGTCCACCCCCGCGGTCCCCTGGTTGAACACCTGCTCACGTCCACGCGCCATCGACCGGAATCGCTCGAGCCAGAGCTGTATATTGGAGACCCGCAAATCGACCCACCCCTTGCGCGCCCATGAGTCCAGCCGCCCCTGATCGTCTAACGAGAACCCGGTCTCGTTGCCCTGCGGCTGGGGGATGTTGAGTTTGGGCCCGCGCAGGAGCGTTCGGCCATCCGCAAACAGCACCGGGACACCAACGCTTATGGCCATGCGACCTATCTCCCGGCCCGCCTCGGTCTCCATGAAAGCCGCCACCCGCTCCACCACCTCGCCGGGCGTCCGCTCGCGCCCACCGTCGTCATCGGCATACAGGATGTCCGTCCTGCTGCCCCCAAAGGCACGCGCCAAAATATGCACCTCGAACAACAACTTCGACAACTCGGGCGGCCCGAGCAAGCCCAGCGCGACGCTATGGTCGGAGTGCTGCTCCTCCAGCCCGGCCAGATCCTTGAGCGCCACCTGCCGCATGAGCCCGGCGCGGTATGTGGGCCCGAGCACCGCGGCGTCCAGCGCCGAGATGATGTCCTTGCCCGAGTTGGCCCCGCAGAGCTCGAGCACCACGGCGCGCGCCACCTCCTCCGGAGTGACCACCTCCATCTGGCCCAGCGCCGTTATGGCGGCGAATTCGCCGCGCGTAAACAGCCCGTTTTCACCCGTATCCACCACGGTGGTGCAGAGCGGCCCCAGCTCTTCATAGCTGTCGGGCGACTCGCGAGTCTCGACCTTCGATCCGCCCGGATCCAACAAGTCGCGGCGCGGCTCGAAGAGACGGAAATTGATCCCCTTTTGCTTGACGTGCTTGTAGGTCACCGCGCGGTAGCCAATCATCGCCGCCGGCTTGACCTCCTTGACGATGGGGGCGTCGGGAGTCCGGGCCATCGCGAAGAGCAACCCGCTGTGGGCAAACCCGACCGCGTTCTTTGCCATCAGCACCGGCGACGGCTTGTCCTCGCCGTGGGTGTAAGGGATGTTGAGCCCCATTCCGCCCGTGCCGGTGGTTCCAACCTTGACATAGAACTGTGTCCCGACCGCTCGTGTGGCGCGGTAGAGGAACAGCACATGGCGCACGAGCTGCGGGTTGGACTGCGACATCAGCAAAGTCTCCACGTCACTGAGCCCGCCGGCCGAGGACAACTCGCCGGAGTCGATGCGCGCGCGGACCTTGTGTACTCCATCGGTGACGTTTTGATAGCTGATGCCGGTCGCCGTGTTGACGCAATCCACGATCACGCCCGGCCGATGATCCTCGATTATCCGCACCATGTGGTTGTCGGGGTAGGCTTGGTCGATGGGCCCGTAGATATGGTCGAGGATCTGCTCGCGCAGCTCGGGAGCGCCGCCGATCTCCCACGGCGGGGTGGCGGCAAGCGAGGAGGGCACGAACAGGTTGCCCCAGACCGGGACGAACTCGACCTCACCGTGTTCCCGCCCGAGATGCGCGATGGCGTCACGCGCCTCATCCTCCAACAGCGAAGCCACGACTATCTTGCGAGGAGAGAAAGTGTGCGCAATCTGCCGGCAGACTTGCACCCCCACGAGCCCCGCCCCCCCAAGGACGAGGACCGAATCGAAGTTTCGCCCCCCCAGAGCCTTCTTACCTGCAAGCATTGACCCCCCCTCCGCCTATGGACGCAAAAGAGAGGGGCGCACCCTTGAGGCCCCTCGTCGCAGCGGTACCACCACCCCGAGGCTGTGTCAACGCAGCTAACCCTAATTCCCCCCTGCTTCACCTGCTTCGACGCGCTCGGTGCTCGGTTTGAAACGGAAATTAGCTGACCGCTGAGCGCTGAAGGCTTGGGATCATAACGAGGGCACGCACAAGCGAGAGCTTGCGCGGAGAGTCGGTATCAGACCGCCCACACTGCCTCATGCCCCGGCGCTAGCGCGCGCGGTACGTGATCCGGCCGCGGGTGAGGTCGTAGGGCGACAGCTCGAGCTTGACCTTGTCGCCGGGGAGGATGCGGATGAAGTAGCGTCGCATCTTGCCCGAGACGTGAGCCAAAACGCGATGACCGTTGTCCAGTTCGACCCGAAACATGGCGTTCTTGAGTGGCTCGACAACCGTCCCCTCGACGGCAATTGGCTCTTCCTTGGGCACTCGTTCCTCCTGCCGACCACTCCCGTACTCGCAAGCGGCCGCAATAACTGCAATCCTCAAGCGCGCGACAACTTCACCCCGCGCTCGGCAGAGAGTCTTTTACCAGATCCATAATCATCTGTGCAAATCAACCCCATAATCGTCGGCTCGTTCTGAGGAACGAGCGTGTGGAGTCGCGTGCATGTGCAAGGAAACAAACCGAATTAGGCGCAGTCGTAGCAGCGCTACGTCGAGCACTAATTCGGTGCAGGTGACGCCGCAGATGTGCGTGAATCCGCGCGCGAATACCAGGATGGGCCGACGATTATGGTCAACCCCTCGGCGATGTGCCGCCCTCCTTGAAAGGGCCCTCCTTGAAAGGCGGGAGATTGGGGTCCGGCTTGCCGCCCTCGACCGGCGGCAAATGCCTAATCATTCCACCGTGCAAGTGATCCACCTCGAACCCCACGCTCGCATGATAGCGCGGCTGGAGATAGGCGACCGTCACCGATCGCACCCCGCGACCCGCCATCCGGGCACAAAACTCTTCGAGCAGCTCGCGCGCCACCCCTCTTTTGCGGCGGTGCGGTGTGACGGCATAGCGATCAATCCGCACCACGTCAGCCTCATTCTCTTCCTCACGGTATGTGAGCCCACCGATGATGTAGTCACGCTCGTCGAGCACGACCAGGTGCCTGTGCTCGGGCAAGAACGGCATCGCCATGTCCGCCTCGACGAACATCCGCTGGAGCCGGCCCACCTCCTTGGGATTGGCCGCCCGGCGAATGCGCAGGGGACGCCCACTGCCATCGTTGCGCGTCACCTCGATGTCGGTATGCAACCGATCACCCTCCTGCAGGGGAACCAACTCCGCCGGTTGGGTGTCGGCCAGGTACGGGTACGCCATGCGGGCCAGGAAGAACTCCTCCTCCGTGCCCACCACCGCCTCGTCGCGGAGCGCCGTGATTCGGCCCAGGAGGTCCTGCGTCTTGAGCCGCTCGCGAACCTGAGTGGCTATCAACCGATCGAGCTCCCGTCCCAGCGTCATCTCGGCCTCCGCGAAGACCGTCCGGCGGAAGAAGCACATTCGCAAGCCGGGATAGTGAGCCCGCAAACGATCCAATCCGTAGACGTTCCAGATCTCGCGCAGCATGGTCGCGCGGGCTTCCCGAGTGGCGCCTTCGGTGCTCGCGCTCCAGCGCTCGAACCGGCGAACCGCGAAGACCAGCGCCTTGGGCCAAAAACCTTCGCGCGCGACGCGCTCCTCGAAGCGTCTTACGAGCGGGCCCCAACCTTCAGGATACTCATCGGCAACCTCACGAATGGCACGGAGTCCCTCTTCGCTGCCCAGAACCTCGAGCACCGCGCACAGCAACAGCTCGGCGTCTTCCTCACTCGCCAAATCAGGGAAGCGGAAGTGCAAGAACCCCAGAAAACCGCGCACCAGTCGCATCATCAGCGTCGCCAGCGAGCGCACCTTGCGGCGTCCCGACATGGAGACCAGGCGTGTCCCGGTCAAATAGTCGTGCGGTGGGACCACGACCTTGGCCGGTGAGGGCCCGACGATCCCCCACTGCCTGTCCATCCGCTCCCAGAGACGGATATAGGCCTCGGCCGCGCTCCAGATGAGATGCGGCCACACCCCGCGGACATGCGCGACTAGTTTCGGATCACCGCTGCCGAGTAACCGCTGCAATAGATCCAAGACCGTCTCGCCGCCACGGACGGCCACGCTGAACATCGCAAACTTTCGATAAAGGCCGCCGATCTCGGGGAGCAACGCCAACCCATCGGGGCCGCTCGAGAGGCGCATACGCCACAACAATTCCGTCTCGACGGTCTCGTGGAGGTGGGATGAGAAAAGCGCCAGGCTGAACTCGTAGCTCCGTCTCGACCGAGTTCGAACCGCCACCCGGTAGTGAGTCCGCCCGTAGCGCAGATCGGAGAAAGTCACCCAGATGCTGCCGGGCGCCAGATGCTCCATCGACTCGCTCCAGGGCGCGCCACACAAGAGGGTGAGCGCCTCGGGCAACAGCGTCGTCGTCTCGAGCGCCATCAAGATTCGGGCTCGATCACCCGGATCGAGCCCCTCTTCGAACACAATCACCTGATCCCACCCGGAGCCTTGCTCCGGGCTCTCGGTGCCGCGGTCCGCGTGCAGGAGCCCCCACTCGCCGCCGTCCGGCGCCCTGCCGGATGAAGGGGATGGAGGGCCGGACGCCACGAGCCCTGCGTCGTGCGTCTCTTCGGAGGGTGACTGGCACGCTCGGTGCTCGAAGCGGGGCAACCCGGCCTGGAACTTCTGCACCAGGTCGACCACGGCGCGATAGGCAGCGGTCTCCAGGGGATCGCGCTCCCGCATTGCAAAGCTCGCCAGCTCGCCCCGAATCGCCAAAAAGCTCTCGGCGTGCGTCGCGCCATAGGAGACGAGAAACCTGAACAGGGCCTGCAACGGCGCTGTCCGCTCGATGAGCGGCGATTGCTCGGCGCGTAGCTCAGCCATGAGCGAGAGGAGGCTCTCAAGCTCGTCGGATCCCACACCGACACGACACAATCGGTCGCTCATCGCCTCATCGAGCACTTCGTCCAAGTGCTCGAAGAACGCCAGCACCACATCTCGGAAGCCACGTTTCTCGCGGACTTCACTCAGACTTTGGAACGCGTGGCGCCGGATCTCGGGCGCGGGGTGGCGCGCCATGAACAGGAGCCAGTCACGCGCCAACAGCTCCGCGCGCCCCAGCGACTGCCGCAACACGATGCCGAGAAAACGCACCGCCTGGTGGACCAGCTCGACAGACTCGTCCTGAAGCGCAGCCGCGGCCAAATGCACCGACTCAAGCGAGAACTCCTCGCGAACCTGAGCGTCTTCCAGGCGCGCCGGGAGATCCTTGAGCTGCTCGGACGGTCGCCGCCAACCGACCACCGAGATCGCTCCGGCGCCGGATTTTGGCCTGAGCGACCACTCGAAAACCTCCTCGCCCGAGAAATCCACCAGATCGGTGTTCCCGATCCAGAGCCTCGGCGTCCGCATGAACAGATCGAGCGAGACAACCGGGGTCGGCAAACGGTACGATAAGCTCCCTATGAAAAAGCACCCCTCGCGGTCGGGATCGGCGGCGACGGGTAGCTTTCGCCGCAACCCTTGCAACCGGATTTGCCCCTCGACCGCCCTCACCGCGCTCGCCGTAATCCCCAACTCCCGCAGCAACCAGATGGGGAGCTGCACCTCGGGCCGCGAGGCCGCCTCGCTGCTCTTCGGCCGGCGCACGATGTACTCGCGACCGTAGAGTGACTCGATTGTCTCCTTGAAGTTCTCCTCGATGGCCTTGCGGCGAAGTGACCCCTTTTCGGTGCGCTCGCCGCGCTCGAGCGTGAAATCGCGTTCGATCAGCGCGAACTTGACCACCCGCTCGAAAGGATGCAGGAATCGGTTGACAGCGACGATGATGGACTCGAAATGATCTCGTTTGCGCCGCGCCGACCAGCCGTCGAAATCGACCACGGGTGAGCTGCCCTGCCCCTCCACCGGGATCTCCGCCGCAGGCTCTTGATACGGATAGATGAGCGCCGTGTTGTAAGGACGGCCATCGCCGACCACGAAACAGGCCCGCACCTCTTCAAAATCCTCCAGGTGATTCTCGATGAGGCTCGGAGCGATGGTCTGCCCCTTGCTGTTCTTGTAGACATCCTTTTTGCGGTCGCGGAAGAAGAATCCGTGCTCGGGGCTTCCATCGAATAGATCGCCGGTCTTCAGCCAGCCGTCATTGAAAGAGGCGTCCGCGGGATCCGAGCGGTGGTAAGACTCGACGACATAAGGACCGCGAAGCTCGAGCTCGCCGTCCGGCGCGAGCCGGGTCTCGATACCGGGGAGCGGCACCCCCACCGACTCGGGGATGTAGTGCCCGGGGCGGGTCATCGAGACTCCTCCGGTGGCCTCGGTCATGCCGTAGCCGGACAGGAGGTTGACTCCGTTGCGGGCGAAGAAGCGGAAGATCTCGGGCTCGAGCCGTCCGGCGGCCGACAGCCCCCATGCGAGCTCACCGCCGGTGGTCTCCGTGAGCGCACGGCGCACCTCATCCGGGGGAGCCTGCTCCGGGTCGACGACGCTTGCGATCTGCTCGTAAAGCTCGTTCCACTTGCTGGGGACCGAGATGAACACCTTGGGTCGCACGCGGCGCATTCCCGCGAGCAGAGCGTCCTTGGTGGGGCGCCCCAGGAAAGTGTACTCGGCCCCCCAGAAGATCGCCCCCGTCATCTCGAGCCAGCGACCAAAAGTGTGGCACAGCGGGAGATAATTCAAAAAACGGTCACCGGGGCCGATGGCCGGCAGCGCGAGCGCCCGCGCGAACCGCTTGGAGACGATATTCAAGTGATTGAACGGGATCCCCTTTGGCTGCCCGGTGGTGCCGGAGGTGTACATGACGGTGGCCAGATCCCGCGCCGCGACCGCCTGCCCGGCCTCGTGATACCTGCGGCGGTCCGAGTCGGTCGGAGGGTGGCGCTGCAACATCTCCGCGAGGTGCTGCACCTCGGATCCCCGCATCTCCTCACTCGGCTCGAATAGAATGTAACGCTTGAGATGCTCGGCGCGCTCCGCAGGCAAAAAAGCCCCCCGCGCCAGCTCGATCGTCGAGGCCACCAGCAAGCCGGCCTCTGAGTGCTCGAGGATCTTGCGGACATGCCCCGGCGAGGTGGTCGTCGGGATCATGATGTTCGTGATCCCACCGGTCAAGCAGGCGAGATCGAGCAGGGCCATCTCGATGCGGTTGTGCGATAGAATCGCCACCGGCCCCGTGGCCCCATAGCGCTCCTTGTAACTCCACAGGGCGCCGCCCAGCATTTCGGTCTCGGCCAGCACGGAGGCGAAGCTCCAGCACCTCTCGCCTCTCTGAGTCAAGACACGAAACAACACCTGATCGGGATAGCGCGCCGCGCGACGGCGCAAGAGATCGCGCAGGGTGTAGTCGGTACGCTCGATTGCTGCCGCCACCACCTCGAACCAGCGCGCACCCAGCCCATGATCCTCCATCCGCGCCAGCAAGGAGCGCCGATGGCCGTGCTCGAGAAGCCCGTGGAGAAGATTCCGAATCTCCGTCGCCTGCTCCGATTCGAGTCCGGCTGCTGAGGCCAACAGCGCCTCGCCCATCCGCACGGCGTTCTCCGGTGTGACAACCTTGGAGACACAGTCGTCCAAAGCCTCGGCCGACAGCGGCGGCGCATCCTCGGAGGCGGGCGGCGCGCTCCAGGCGATGAGGTGTACCAGCGGCGAGCGTTCGATCTCGGCCGCCACCGCGTTCGCGTCGTCGCCGGCGCTCTCGTCGAGCGCCGTGCAAGCAAGCTCCCAGGCATGTTTGCTGCGCTCGCTGTCACCGAGAGAGGCGACCGACGGCAACAGCTCGGCCAGGCGTTTGCGGAGATGTCGAGATGACTTGACGCCACCGTCGAGGTCGTAGGATGGTTCCAATTGAGATACACTCCTGGCGCCGTCACGCTAGCGACGGGCGCCGGCCATAATGTTCGCGGAAGCAGTATATGGGTGGCCTCACGAGGCCACAAGCTCCCTCGAAGACCTCAATCCCCCACCGCGTCCGTGGACCGAGGGGAGTGAGGCGGGTGCAAGTGCAAGGAAACAAGCCAAATCGAGCGCAGTCCAACGCAGCGCCTACGTCGAGCATCGATTTGGTGAAGGTGACGCCGCAA
>PWKZ01000191.1 GCA_003559575.1 Bradymonadales bacterium
AGACCGCCGTGTTCACGCCGGACGACGACCTGCTGCCGGACACCACATACACCGCCACGATCACTACTGAAGCCGCGGATCCGGCCGGGAATGAACTGTTGGAGGACTACGTCTGGACCTTTACGACCGGCGAGGACCCCACGGTAATTGCCACGGATCCGGAAGATCAGGAAATCGATGTCGCCTGGGATTCAGATGTGTCTGCCACCTTCAACAAGGACATGGAGCCGTCCACGATCAACACGTTGTCCTTCCTGGTAACGGAACCAGGCCCGACCGAGGTATTGGGGACGGTGCTCTATCACGAGCTGACCCAGACCGCCGTGTTCACGCCGGACGACGACCTGTTGCCGGACACCACATACACCGCCACGATCACAGTTGAAGCCACGGATCCGGCCGGGAATGAGCTGTGGGAGGACTATGTCTGGGTGTTTACTACCGCTGCCGATCCGGGGCCGGTTATCAAAATTGACCTTGGACTGGCCGAATCGCATGCGATTGCTGCGACGGCCGGGATCACCAACACCATCACGGCCCCCATCACCCACATCAACGGGGATGTGGTGCTGGATCCGTTGGATCAGTGCAATCAGGTGACCGTTGACAACGAGGGGGGGTTCGGACTCTGCGATGGCATGCCTCCGACCATCGATGGTGTCGTCATCACGAACACTTATCCCGACACCACGTTGTCAGGCCTCATCAAGGAAGATCTGAATGCGGCGTTCCTCAGCATCACTCCACTGGAGGGCCCTCCGGCTGTCGGCAGTCTGGGTGGTGGTACGTTAATCGCTGCGCCCACGACTCTTGGTGGGGTGTCCGGGAGCGCGCTGGTAGAGGGAGTTAACTATTTCACACCCGGCATCTACACCTCAGAAACATCGATCCTGGTCTCCGACGACCTCACGCTGGATGGCCAGGGCGATCCTAACGCGACCTTCTTTTTCCAGTCAGCCAGTACGCTGACCACTGCCGATGGAGCTCCTGCACCCGGAGCCCGCACCCGGATTCTGCTGGTTGGGGGAGCGAAGGCTTCCAACGTCTGGTGGCAGGTCGGCAGTTCCGCGACACTTGGACTGTACTCCGAGTTCCAGGGGAACATCCTGGCGGCCTACGACATCACGATGAAAACCGGCGCAAATTCCTGCGGTCGGTTGATGGCCGGGGCGTGGGTCGGTGGCAGCGGAGCGTTCGTCTTCGACTCGAATCTGGTTTCGGTTCCGGAAAATGGTTGCGGCGAGTAACAATGCACAGTCACTTAATAACTAGAGAACATACCCTAACACACTTCAGGGAGAGAACCATGAGAGCGACAGCAATGCGGCAAGTAGGTTGGTGGAAAACCAAGCGACATTCGGTGCTGGTCGCGAGCATGACGGGCCTGATGATCTGCTTGCTCACACTGTATGCCGGAGGGCAAGCCTCTGCACAGGAATTCACCTTACACGTCGAACCAGCCGCCGCGATCTGGCTGGACACGCCACAATCGGACCGGTTTACACCCGGGTTCTACGGGGCCATTCGGCCTGGCATCTCTCTGGGACGGGTCGTGGGGCTGCAGTGGACCTACGCCATGCTGTTTGTGCCCTCTGGAGATGGCTATTCCGATGACGGAACGGCACACTTCTTGATGACAGGTATTCGCGTTCGGCCTTTTGGGACTCTTCAGCGGAAATCGAATCACCTGGGCGGACTATTCGCAGACGCCAACATTGGATACGTCCGAACCGGTAAACTGAATCGCCTCGGGCTGGACTTTGGGCTGGGCTACGGCTTTCACCTGGCGTCCTGGTTCTCCCTCGGCCCGGTCTTGCGGTACACCCAGGTCTTCCAGTCCAGCAGCACTCCGAACGTGAACTCCAAAGATGCCAAGTTCCTCTCGATCGGGCTGGTTGTGGGCTTTGGCGCCGCACCCAAGGAGGAGAAGATAGCAGAATGCCCGGAGGCCCCGGAGTGTGTGCCGGAGATCATCAAAGAGGTTGTCTTGGTACCCGAAGCAGCGCAGCCCGAACCCGCATCCTACTACGTCAGTCCCATCGATCCGTGCAGCGGTGAGCCCCTGGTGGTGGTGGTTCAATTCAAGTACGACAGCGATGTGTTGCCCCTTCCTCGGGATGACGATACTCACTCCATGGACCCGGTGCTGGATGCCGTGGCCGAGGCGATCGCCCAGGATCCCTCGTGTCGGGTGTGTATCATTGGTCATGCGTCGGAAGAAGGGCCTGCGGAATACAACCTTGACCTGAGCAGGAAGCGGGCCGCGGCGGTACAGGCCTACCTGGCAACTCGTGGGGTAGAGGTCGAGCGCATCCCCGCAACGGGAATGGGTGCTCGATGCCAGCTGTCCCCGGAAAGCAGTCGATCACTTAATCGACGAGTCGAGTTCCTTCGGCTCCAGGATGGCGAATCCTGCCCAAGCGAGTGCGTCGAGTAACCGGCCCGTCTTCTTCTTCCCCTTCGAATAACGGCTCTCCCTTGTCAAATTGAGCTCGACCCTAATTCCCCATCAAACCGAGCACCGAGCGCGTCGAAACGGGGTGAGATGCAAGGAAGCAAGCCGATTTGAGCGCAGTCCAACGCAGCGGCTACGTCGAGCAAAAAAATCGGTGAAGCTGACGCCGCAGATGGGCCCCGTAGCGACGCGCGAATGCCGGTGCAGCCAAGGGAATTAGGGCTCGACCGCATCAGCCCCGGGCTCTCCGCTGGTGTCTTGCGGGCCGTGACTCTGATGCTGGCGACCTTGCCGGCGAGCTCATCAGCCATCCGACAGATCGTTGTCTTGGGCAAACCGCCGGACTCGCCACAGCACGCCCCACCCTCGTCAACGCTGAGCAGCGCGCGGAGCTGGCTCTTGTCGTAAGTCAGGCGGTCGCTGACGGCGACCTCGACGAGTCCGGCCTCCTCGAGTCCCTTCAGATACTCGGCCTCGGGAATCGCCCCGGAGATGCACGCCGAGTAGAGCATGCTCACCTCGGTGATCCACGAGGGCATCGGCTCGGCGACAATATCCGAGATGGAGATGCGGCCGCCGACCTTGAGCACCCGGTGAAGCTCGGCAAAAACCCGTTTCTTCTCTGGCGAGAGGTTGATGACGCAGTTCGAAATCACGAGGTCGACAGTGCCTGACTCAACCGGCAGGTCCTCGATGATCCCCTCGAGCACCTCGACGTTCGTGAGCCCTGCGGCGGCGGCATTCACCCGGGCGCACTCGATCATCTCCGGGGTCATGTCGACACCGACCACCTTGCCCTTCGGCCCCGTCAGCTTGGCTGCGAGCAGGAGGTCGATGCCCGCGCCCGAGCCGAGGTCGAGTACCGTATCCCCTTCGTGGATCTCGGCGAGGGCCACGGGGTTCCCACATCCAAAGGAGTTGGCCACCGCGTTTTGAGGCAACTCGGCGAGCGCCTCACGGCTGTAGCCGGCGAGCGTGGCCGGAATGCCCTGGGGAGCAGGACCGGCGCAGCACGAGCCGCCGGTCGTCTTGGTCTGCTCCACCGCGCGCGCGTAGGAGCTGGAAACGGTCTTTCGGATGTCGTCAGAGCGGTTCATGGCTTGGCCTCCTGTTGATGGCACGACTTGCGTCCCGCCGGCTCGGATCCGAGATTGCCTACTTGACAAGGTTCGCTGCGCTTGGTCACTCTCCGTCTCCTGCACGAGATTTACAGCGATGATTCACCGAATTGCGGCGCTGCTTTAGACTGCAGCAGGGACCATCCAGGACACACGAGACGTCACGCTGCCGGCTTTCCGCCCAGTCGTGGAGGTTCTGTAGGACGTGAACGGCGTCAGGATGGTCGGCGAGCTTCTTGCGAAGCGCGTCAAGCACAGCGCGCTCGAATTCGTTGTTGGCTGGACAAAGCGAATAGAAGGACCAGGCGCCATCCTTGCGGTCGGACACCAGGCCCGTGTGACGCAGGGTCGCGAGGTGACGAGAGACCTTCGACTGACTGACCCCGAGCGCCTCGCTGATATCACAGACGCACAGCTCCTCGTGGTTCAAGAGCGCCCAGAGGATTTGGAGCCGGGACTCATCGGCGAAAACTTTGAGGAACCGAGCGATGTCCTTCATGGGCACCTCCGTGGCCATTCACGCAAATACGCATATCCGGTTGGCCGCATGCTGTCAAGTGTGCGCTTCTCCCGAGCCCTCCTAAGCTGTCGGCGGTTTTCGGTGTACTTCGCGGCAGGTATCGCCACCGGAAGGGGGAGACTCCAATAAAGGCTTAGGAGGCGCCGACACGATGTTAGACAGCCCGACGAGTTCACCACGAAGGGGCACCTGCTCTAACGCCGGCCCTAAGGCTACGGCGCGCCGACACTCATGCTCCTTAGGACGCGTGCGACAAGATAGTGGCATCATCGCCCCAAATGCGGTCCTTGCATGAGCATCAATAGCCGTAATCTCAACGTCTTGGCATCATGATCGCTGCTGGCATGGGACGGAGCCCATGCCGTCGGCGAGACGCCGACGAGCCGTCGCAGACGACGGCGGTCCCGGTGGGCGCCGCCTTGGCCAATCAGCACCTATGCTTGCCCAAAAGAGCGCCTCGGCGCGGCTAAACAGAGCCGAGCGGATAGTGGCCACACCTTGGGATGGCTCTTGATGAGCGAGTCCTTGACTTTTCTCGCACCCAGGGAAAGAGATCTCCATCAAGCCGAGCGCCAATTCGGTGCAGGTGACTCCGCGGATGTGCCGCACTCGGCAACCGAAACCCTGCGAGGGTTTTACATTGCTCGGGTGGGGCGAGGCAGGAGCCGGAATGACACCACTGATTTGGGTTCTGGCGCTGTTGGCGGCCGCGATCGTGATGTTCGCGCTGGGGCGGCCGCGGATGGATGTCGTCGCATTGATGATGGTGGTCGCCTTGCCCGCTACCGGCGTGATCACCATATCCGAGGCGCTGGCCGGTTTTGCCGACCCCAATGTGATTCTGATTGCGGCGCTGTTCGTGCTGGGCGAGGGGCTGGTGCGCACGGGTGTCACGCAGCGCATGGGCGACTGGATGCAGGCACGCGCCGGCGATTCCGAGGCGCGGCTGATTATCATTCTCATGCTCTCGACCGCCGTACTCAGTTCGATCATGTCCTCGACAGGCGTGGTCGCGATCTTCATTCCCATCGTGCTGCGGATCGCAAGCCGGATGGGGCTGGCACCGGCCCGCCTGATGATGCCGCTGGCGCTGGCCGCGATGATTTCGGGCATGACCACGCTGGTGGCCACTCCACCCAATCTGGTTGTCCATGGCGAATTGGTTCGCCGCGGACTGGAGGGATTCGGATTTTTCGCCTTCGCGCCCTTCGGCCTGCCGGTGCTGGCGCTGGCAATCGGGTATATGCTGGTCGCGCGGCGCTGGCTGGGCAGGGCATGGCAAGACGAAGGGGCTGCCGCGGCGGTCAGTCTGCGCGACCTGGTGCGTGATTACGCGCTCGAGGGGCGCGAGATGCGGTTGCGCATCAGGCCCGAATCGAAGCTGGTCGGGCGCAGGCTGGATCAGCTTGGTCTACGGGCCTCACAGGGGATGCATGTCGTGGCGATCGAGCGGCAGGGACGGTTCGGCCGTGAGATGGTCGTGCCGCGCGCCGAAACCCAGCTTGTCGCCAATGACCTGTTGCTGCTGGATGTGCGCGCGGATCAGGGCGCATTGGAGGCGTTCTGCCGCGCCAATGCGCTCAACCAGACTCCGCTGCCTCCCGGATATTTCAGCGATCACCAACAGGAAATCGGGTTGGCGCAGGTGATCTTGCCGCCCGGCTCGCAGCTGTTGGGCAAGACGCTGCTTCAGGCTGAGTTTCGCTCGCGCCATGATCTGACTGTCATCGGCCTGCGCCGCGGCATCGAGCCGGTGGCGGGCCGGATAACCGATCTGCCGCTGCGCGCGGGCGATACGCTGCTTGTGGTGGGGCGCTGGCGCGCGATACGGCGGCTGGCCGAGGCGCGGCGCGAGATGATCCTGCTCGACCTGCCGCGCGAGGCCGCCAATGTCGCGCCCGAAGCCGCGCGGGCGCCATTGGCGCTGGGCGTTCTGGCGCTCGTCGTGGGGCTGATGGTCTGGGGGATCATCCCCAATGTGCAGGCCGCGCTTCTGGGCTGTCTGCTGATGGGGCTGTTTCGCTGCATCGATATTGCGGGTGCTTACCGCGCGATCAACTGGCAAACGCTGGTGCTGATTGTGGGCATGCTGCCTTTTTCGGTGGCGCTGCAGCGCACAGGGGGCGTGGATATCGCGGCCGATGCGCTGGTGGCGCTTGTCGGCGCGGCCAGCCCGCGCTTTGCGCTTACCGCGATTTTCGTGGTGACGACGACTCTGAGTCTGTTCATCTCGAATACGGCAACAGCAGTGCTGATGGCGCCTGTGGCGCTTGCGATTGCCGATACTCTGGGGCTGTCCCCCTATCCTTTTGTGATGACCGTAGCGCTGGCGGCATCGGCGGCCTTCATGACGCCGGTGGCCTCGCCTATCAATACGCTGGTGGTGGGGCCGGGGAATTACCGTTTCGTGGATTTCGTGCGCATTGGCACGCCGCTTTGGGTGATAAACCTTCTGGTGCTGGTTGCGCTTGTGCCGCTTGTGCTGCCTTTCTGACAGGCGCCCCGGAGGCCCCCATCAAGCCCACGCACCGAGGGGGGGCGAGGCGGGTGCCGATGCAAGGGAGCACAAGCGTTCTTTCGCGCAGGCGAACGCAGCCGCCCAGGTGAGCACCAATTCACAGCTGCGGATCGATGAAGCCGTAATGGCGGCCCGCCCAGTAAGCCAGCAGGTAGTCCTCCGGTGAGTGCAAAAACCCCGGCTGCGCGGTGCGCGCGACAGGGATCTCATAGGGGTCGAATCGCCAGAGATAGTTGTCGTACCTGCGTTCTTCGAGCGGGATGGGATCGGCCGCCGCGGGACGGCCGAACCGATTCAGGCAGACGGCCTCCTGCGTACCGGCCGCGAGGTCGCGGTCACGCCGATCCTCGGGGAGTCCGATGAGCGTGCACAGCGCGTCTTCAAGCGCGTTGACGAAGTCGAGATCGTCGTGGGGCGGTGCCATGAGTCCGCCGTAAAGGTAGGCGTAGAGGCTGTGCGTCGAGCGGTGGAGCGGCGGAGCGGTGGCGGGGTCGGCAGGCCGCCAGATCCCGACGTCGAGGATGGCCAGCAGGCGCTCGCGCAGATCGGGCCGCTGCTCGAACCGCAGGAGCATGTAGATGGCCTGCATGACCATGTGCACGTTGTTGTAGTTCGTGTCGCAGGCCGGCTGGTAGAGGATCAGGTATTTCTCGACCGCCGACAGATAGGAGCCGATGTCGAGCCAATCGAAGTCCGGGCACCAACCGCGGTCGCCCCGGCGCAGTAGACAGTCGTCCATGAACCGCAAGAGCGGCCCGTCTCCCTCGGATGAGGCCGCGACCCGCAACCAGGACAGTGTCAGGATCGCGTTGAAACCGGGAGTGTCGTCCCATGCCGAGTAGAACATGCGGCCGTGCTCCGTCACTTCACCGGTGTGGTCGAGGATCTGAAGATCGTCGGCCACGAGCCGTTCGACGAAGGTGAGCAAGAGTCGGCGCACCTGGTCGCGTAGCTCGTGATCGTCGAACAGATCGAGCGCCACGACGTAGCCCCACATGATGCCGTCCATCGTATCTTTGCTCACGTCGCCCCGGTACCACCACCCTTCGTAGTCCGGCGCGGGCGACTCAACCCACCCGGACGCGCCCACCACATCCCGGGTGTACGCCACGTCGGGGCGCGCGTAGGCCCGCCCGTACAAGCCCGGAATGCCGGTCACCCCCGTGAGATCGCTCAACCCCGCGACGGCGATCCGCGCGTTCTCGACAGCCTCCTCCTCCCCCGTCACCGCGTAACGGAACGCCTGGCTCGCGAGATACATCGCGGTCCACAACCCGGTGCTCTCCAGGTGGTGACGCGCGACGACCTCCCCGTCGTCGTCCACCTGCAGGCTGCGCAAGAGCCCGTCGTCCAAATGGCGGTCCCGCACGAGCTGGTCCAGGGTGGCTGTTTTCGCGCTGAGTGTGCCGGGAGCGGCCGGGCGCGTGGGACACGACTGTGGCCACGCGGCGAGGTGCGCCGGCACGAAATGCACGCGCAACACTGTGCCGGGGCTCCCGGGCGTAAAGGAAAGCGTGAGGACGCCGTCCGCCTCGTGCGCGGTCACCGCCCCCGCATCGACGGCCTCCGCCGCCACGAACGAACGGCCCGCCGTCGCCACGTAAACTCGCACCGGGACCTGCGCCACCGTTGCGATCTCCGCCGTGAGTGTTCCCTTGTGCGCTTCGAACCGTTCGTTTGCGACCTCGACCGCGCCGCCCAGGAGATGCCGGCTCGTGAGCACCACGGCCGGCTCTTCCGGCTCCTCGACCGCGACAAAGACCCGGGCACTGCGCGGCTCGAGATCGGCCGCGAGCTGTCCGTCGGCCACCCACGCATAGCTCTCCTCCCACGCGTCGAAGACGAGATAGCGCGCGGTCGGGTCGCGCCCGAGCCGTTCAAGCGCCAGCGTGACGCGGCGCGTCTCCTCCTCTTCAAAGTCGCTCGCGCCGATGTCGCGGTTCTGCCCCCAGTTGAACATCCCCACGACGTCGCTGCGCCGTCCGGCCCGCGCCAGCTCGAGGTGCCACAACTCGGGGTACTCGCGCTCGAAGAGGTCGAGCGGTCGCGCGCTTTTCGGGTAGACCGGCAGGAGCCGGTAGACCTCCTCACGCCACTCCGGATGGTCGGCCAATGCCAGGTAGCTGTCACCCAACTTCACGATGCCGCCCGTCAGCGCCACGACCGACGTCCAGGCGCGCGCCTCCTCCGCGGTGAGGCCGTGTGAAGTGCGGTAGAAGAGGAGATCGGGATGATTCACCCAGGCGTGGTGGTTCAGATAGTAGCGGCGCGCGTAGGTTGGGTAGGTCACCTTGATGCCCTGCGTCTCTCCGTCGCCCCACCAGGGCTCGTTGTCGAGCGTTATCCGGCCGCCGTCGGCGTCGTCGAGACACAGGCCGGTGGCCGAAATGGAGAGCAGGAACGTCTCCGGTCCGATGGCCTCGCGAATGCGCCGCATCGCGTTGCGGTACGCCTCGCTGGGCGTCATGTCCGGATCGTGGAGGTTCGTGGCGAACAGCGCGTAGTAGCTGAAGTCCATCTTGATCCAGCGATACCCCCACTCCGCGGTGAGTCGCCGGAAGACCCCCTCGAGCCAATCGAGCACCTCGGGGTGCGAGAGATCGAGGATCTCCATCTCCTCCGGCACCACGGTGACCGCCAACGGTCCCTTCTCCGCCAGCCAGTCCGGGTGATGACGTGCCACTTCACTGTCCTTCGTCACATTGAACGGCGAAATCCAGATCCCGGGGATCATTCCACGCGCGTAGACTTCGTCGGCAAACGCCGCCATGCCGTCGCGGCCGTTCTGGTCGGGGAAGCGGTCCTGGTTCGGCACCCACTCGCCGTCGCGCGGTTGCCAGCCGTCGTCCAGGAAGAAGTGGCGCATGCCCCACGGGGCGAAGTCACGTGCCGCGGCCTCCAGATTGGCGAGCATCAGCTCCCGGTCGATGTGGGTACCGTAGCCGCCCGATCCAAAGCCCCCACCCCAGGAGTTCCAGCCGCTGGGGATGTCGCGCACGATCTGCTTCCCGATGCGCGTGGCGTAGCGCGCGGCGAACTGTTCCAGGCCCTCGAAGACGTTGTCCGGCAGGAAGTCGACGTAGAAGAGCTCCGAGGCGAGCGCGCGCGGATCGTCGTCGCCCCCGGCGAGTCCGCGGCCATCTTGGTAGTGCGTGATCCCCGCGAATCGAGTGAAGCTCGCGCGCCCCTCGTCCTCGACACTCTGCTGCGCCACGTAGTGCGAGACGATAACCCCGAGGCCCTTGTCGGCGGAGAAGAACCCGGCCACGACTGACTTCCCGGACTCGGGATCGTGGATAGCCGTGGACCAGTTCGCGGCGATGCCGGGTCGAAACATTATGGAGACATTGGCGCCGGCCCGGAAGACTCTCGCGACGAAATCCAGATAGATATCGCCACCGTTGTCGAGCACGCGGTGGGTTCCGGGGTCGGGCCCGACGAAGAGCGCGCCGTCGCTCTCCGGGTCGGCCACGAGTGGAGACAGTTCCTGCACACGCACGTCCTGCGCCACGCCGGCGGGGAAGTGGACCTCGGCGCGGGCGGTCAGGTAGGTCGCACCGCCGCGGAGATCGAGCGACAGGACGAGCTCGTGCGCATCGTCCTCGGGTTCGTGGCGTACACGCAACGTGAGCCCTTCGCCAAGTCGGTCTTCGAACACGTCCACCGCAAAGGAGCGGTCTCCCGGTGAGCTCAGCGCAGCTCTGTGCTTGGCCCCGGCGCGCTCGTATGTGATCCTCGTTTCGGCGCCGCTCAAGAGCCGCCGACCGCCGGCGCCGAAGACCGCCAGGCGCCCCGTCTCGAGGTCGAACGAGAGGGTCAACACGCCGTTGTCGACCCGCACGAGAGCGCCATCCCGCGCGGCCGTAACTCCGCCGTGGGCAGGTAGTGTCTCTTCCCCCGCGTCGGGGAGGGTGTCCGGTGTGGGATCGCGCGTCAGATCGCCGACGAGATCCCTGGACACGTCGAGAACAGGGCTGAGGTCGGGGTGTGGTGTGTCGGCCACGACGTCATCGGGTGTCCACACGTCTGAAACGGCCTCACGCGTGTCCTCCCCGCACGCGAGCAAGCCGACCGCCAAGACGGCGAGAGTTATGCGGCTAAACCTCATCGACCGACTGATGCCGGCAAAAAAGTCGAGCATGGTCCCCCCTTGTCGCGAACGCCAAATTGCACACGGAACGTGCACCGCCAACATGATCCCCGACGGCGCCTCCGCATGCAAGCACATACTCAGATCGTCGCCAAACGGCTCCCTTCATCAGCCCGCACCGCCGGTAGCACGTCGCGGACGCCCTGGTTGTCCGTCGGGTTCAACCATAACATCCGCTCGAACTCACCGATCACGGAAGCATCACTCGGCAATGGCACGGACTCCGCGAAGGCCTCACGCAATGCCCAGAGCTGTTCGTCGGCCCCATGGGTGTCCATGAGGATCTTGACCTCGCCCTGCTCGACCCGGTGACGGTCTGCGAGCGTGTGCGGCTCCTCGGCGTAGACCCCGAGGCCTTCGGATGACACCCGGCTACTGGGTAGAGCGGGAAGGGGTCACGCTTCTGGTGGAGGAGCGGCAAGCGACGGTGTCGGCGAGGCCGGGGAAGGTCACCGCCAGCATCCGGAAGCGCCGCGGTGGCTGGACATGGAGCCGCGCACGGAGCTTCACCCGCGGTGTAGTTTCGTGCGGGCCGCCAGTCCGGTGTCCGGCGAAACGGGCTTCATGGTGTTCGTGCGGGTCGCCCATCCCCATGAGGCGAACCGCACGCAAAAAGTGACCGTCCTTGACGAATCACGATTCGCGTGCAAAATGCCCGCTGGAGATGGGCGTTTTGCAGATGAACGAGAACAAGCGTTTCAAAACTCTCGGCCCGCAAGCAGCGCGACTCGTGACCGAGCTGCACGAGCGTGGGAAGACGTTGTTCTCCAACGCCGACGTCGAGGCCATCGCTGAACTCGGCTCGAAGTCCGCGCGGAACTTCGTCGCGTCTCTCGTTCATCGCGGCGTGGCAGCGCGGCTGAAGCCAGGTCTCTTCATCCTCGTGCCCTTCGAGCTCGGGCGCGAGCGCGAGTACCTCGGCAACCCGCTCGTCGTCGCCCGCGAGCTCGCCGGTGACGACGACTACTACGTCTCGCACGCCTCCGCCATGGACGTCCACCAGATGCTCACCCAGCCGCAGCTCGTGGTCTACGCGACCACGCCGCGAGCGATCCGGCCGCGTACGGTGCTGGGGACGGAGTTCCGCTTCGTCCGGAGCAAGCCGGACCACGTCTTCGGCGTCGCCGAGCACTGGGCCACGAAGACCGAGAAGGTCCGGGTCAGCGACCTCGAGCGGACGGTTCTCGACGGGCTGAAGCAGTCCGAGTACTGCGGGGGCTTCAGCGAGGTGGCCAAGGGGTTCTGGATGCGGAGAGACGACATCGACGCCGGTCGGCTCGTCGACTACGCACTGCGCCTCGACGTCGGGGCGGTGCTCCGGCGGCTCGGGTTCCTCCTCGAGCTGTTCAACGTGGACGCGCCACACGAGTTGGACCGCCTGCGCCAACGCCTCACCACGAGCTACGCGGTCTTGGATCCGATGCTGCCGGTGGAGGGGAAGTTCCTCGCACGATGGCGGCTCAGACTCAACGTGGAGCCCGCGGAGATCGAAGCGGTGGTGAGGACCTGACGCGTGATCCCGCAGCGGAACATCTCGCTTCTCTCAAATCGCCTCGCACGCGGAGGCGGCCGCCGCATCCCGGAGGCCGTGCTCGAGCGTGACTACTGCCTGGCGTGGTTCCTCGTCGGGCTGTCGCGCTCCGGACTCCGCGGCAGGCTGGCGTTCAAGGGAGGCACGGCGATCAAGCGGTGCTACTTCGGCGACTACCGCTTCTCGGAGGATCTCGACTTCAGGCTTGTGGGTGAGCTGCCTCTCGACTCGATCCTGGCCGGCCTGCAAGACGTCTACGCTGACGTCCGCGACGAGTCGGGCGTGATCTTCCGCTTCTCGCGCGAGGATCGGAAGCAGCACCTCAACAGCCACACGTTCTACTTGGCCTACGAGGGGCCGCTACCGAGCGCCTCACCCAAGGAGGTAAAGGTCGACATCACGATCAGCGAGCGCTTCGTTTGCCCCCTTGAGCAGCGGCAGATCGTTCGCGGCTACGACGAGTACGCGGACATGCCCGAAGATAGGTCGGTCCAGGTATACTCCCTCAGGCGAGATCGCCGTGGAGAAGGTTGCAGCCCTCACGGACCGGGCCCGCAACGAGCCGCGGGACCTCTACGACATCTGGTACCTGACGTCCGAGGGCCACGTCGATCTCGGGATGCTCACGCCGGAGCTCGAGAGCAAGCTCGCGTTCCGTGGCCGCACGCGGGACGGACTCGGCCAGGAGTTGACGCACAAGGAGAAGAGGTACAACAAGCTGTGGAGCGCACGGCTCGGAGCCCAGATGGCCGAGTTGCCTCCCTTCGACGATGTGTATCGTGCAGTGTCCCGGTCAATGCGCGCTGCCGGCTTGATGGACCGGTGAGTGTCACTGGGAGGTTGTGCCAAGCACAGTGAGTGAACGCAGTCCAAAGCCGTTCGGGCAGGCAGCCGTGGAGACATACTCCGATTCGTCACGCCCCGAAACGTATCCCGAACAGCAATCCGCGCCGTCCATACGAACCCGGCTCCGAGAGTCGCAAAACCCGACGGTGTGGGGAGCAGCGGGTACTCGGCTCTTGGCGTGACGCTGCTCTTTGCTTGGTCGTAGCGCCCCGAACGCGCTCCAGTGCCCCGGCGCTGTCCCAACCCAGGGGGAGCTGGACGGGCTGCCGGCGGGCGCGAGAACCCCGAGCGCGCCTGGGGCGGCGAGCGCGCAGCCCTGGCCCAAGGGTCTTGTGGAGCGTGTGGCGGCCGTCTCTCGAGCCCTCTCGGCGGCCCCCGCGCCGCTGTCGGCCGAAGCCACCGCGCAGGCGTTCCTGAAGGCCAACCGGGCGGCGGTGGCCGAAATCCTCGAGACACTCGTGGCGGTGGGCCAGGCGCGGCGGCTCGACGACGGCCGCTACGCGGTCTAGGGGAACCCGCACTGGAGCAGCTCCGCGAGTTGCGTCCAAGCTGTTTTTCGGTTGCGTTTGCGTCGAATACGTGCTAGCCTAGTTTTGTGGGCGCTGTGGACAGGCTGAGGCGCTCGCCAGGGGAGGTTACCATGTCGAAACGCACCAGCACCCATCACATCGAGAAGATGAAGCCGGTCTCCGTTCCACCCGATGAGCGGGGTGGGCTGGATGCGGTGCTGCGGCTCATCGAGCAGGCGAACGCCACGCCGACGGCGTCACGCGACAACTGCCGTCTGGTGGCCCCCGGCGGGGAGAGCGTGGCGTTGCCGGCGACGGTCTCGGAGCTCATCGCGCGATTGGCCGAGCTGTTGGCGCGGGGGGAAGCGGTGGCCATCGTACCGAGCGCTCGCGAGCTGACCACCCAACAGGCCGCCGACCTCCTCAACGTCTCGCGCCAATACCTGGTGCGGCTCGTCGACACCGGCGTGCTCCCCGCTTCGCGCACAGGTCGCCACCGCCGCTTGCGAGTGGTAGACGTGCTCGCGCACAAGGAGCGTCGCGATCGCAAGCGACGTGCGGCACTTGACGAGTTGACAAGGCTCTCCGAAGAGACCGGTGGATACGCCGAGCTGAAGGAAGCAAAGGGCTGAACCGCGATGAGCAAGAAGCCGCTGCGGGTGGTGCTTGACGCTGACGTCCTTTACCCATTCTCTCTCCGCGACACCTTGCTGCGTGCGGCGGAGGCAGGTTTGTATCAGATCCTTTGGTCCAGCGAGATCCTAGAGGAAACCCGCCGCAACCTCGTCACTCTGTTGGGGCCGTCGGTGGCCGACCGGCTCGTGACGTTGATGAAGGACGCCTTCCCCGAAGCAGAGGTTGAAGGCTACGAACCCCTTGTGAGTAAGCAGAAGAACCACCCCAAGGATCGCCACGTCGCCGCCGCAGCGGAGAAGGCTTCCGCCGAATGGATCGTGACGCAGAATCTGCGCGACTTCCGCAATCTCCCTTCAGGCATCTGCGCGCAGTCTCCCGATGACTTCCTCTGTTCGCTGTTCGAACGCGACCCAGAAACCCTTGTTGCCGTTATTCGCGAACAATCGAGGGCGCTCAGGAATCCGCCCGTCTCCGTCGAGCAGCTACTGGATGGACTCCAAAGAACCGTGCCGAGATTCGCAAAGAACGCGCGGATGCGCTTGCGGTGATGGTGAGTCGCCGCTACGACGCCTGGCGGAACTCTTTGTAGCGTTGCCTGAGCCGCTCGGGGTCGGGCCACAGCTCTCTCGACCTCGGCAGAAGGATCACGCGGTCGTGCATGCCCTGGAGGCCGTGGCGCAGCATCGGGCCGTCCTTCTCCCGCAGCATGTCGGCCCGCACCTCGATGCGGAAGTCCGGTCGGATCCCAATGAAGTAGCGGTCGAACGCCGCGTGGTGCAGTTTGCACAAGGCGAGCCCGTTGGCGACCACCGGATCCCCGTGTTCCTGCCAATCGGGGATGATGTGGGCGGCGTCGAGGAGCTCTACGTGGCGAAGCCGACAGAGCGCGCACTGTTCGCGATAGGCGCGCAGCACCTTCTCGCGAAACGAGTTCTGATGGAGTCGTTGACGCGTCGTGCTGGTGATGTAGCGCCGGCGCGCAGAGTCGCCGTCGTCCATCACGAAAGAACCGTCGGTTTCAGCAAAACGCTCTCGGACGGCGCTCACATCGTCCACTGCGACGTCGAATGCCAGCTCGGCGGGATGGTCTTGGACGACGAAGACGGGCCAGACGGCGAGGTAGCGACCCGGCAGGATGCCGTGGAAGTAGACGAGGGGAAGCCGCTTCTGCATGGCAGTGCGCAGCCCGACGTTTTCGTGGTGCATCGGATCGGTGCCGCGATAGCGATAGCGAAGCAGTCCGTCCGGCCCGAAGGAGTCGTCGTAGGGCCCCTTGGGCGAGGTGGTGATGGAGAGCGGTGCGTCGCTGAGGACGGCGGGCTTGAAGATGCCCTGTGGACCCACCAGCGGCACGCGCCGGCCGTCGAGAACGAGCCCATCCGCGAGGAGTTGCCGGGGCAGAACTTCACCGTGTGCGCGCACCTGGCTGGTGAGCCAATCGAAGGTCGCAAGACGAACTCGGTGATCGGAAAACACGACACGGCTCCAAGCGACGCAACCACGGACCGGACCCTGACCGCGGGCCGTGTGCGGGGCGTGCTCCGCACGACGAACAACCGTATCGGGGTCGACGAGACCACATTCGATGAGCTGGATGGCATCCGGCGTCGTGCCGTGCCGCGTGGCGCATCGAAACAGGACGTCACCGTCGACACCGAGGCGGATCAGCGCCTGGAGCGCACTTCGCGTCCGGTGATACAACGCGTCGTGGGGCGTAAAAAGCAGCAGCTCGTCCCAAGCTTCGACGGATGGAGCCTGCGCGAAGGCGAGAACCGCCTCGTGCCAGCCGTCGGGCGGCGAACCCAACGAGTTCAGGGCCGCGCGGATCCGTGCTCCGTCGATACACGGCTCTCTGGCCAGAGCATATCTCCCCAGGACTGCCGCCTCGTCGTCCCGGCGGAGTTCGACCAGGAACTCGATTGCCCGCGCGGGACTCTCCAAACCATCCCGCCAGCCGGTGAGAATCAGGTCCACCAGTTCTTGCGAGCACCCGCAACGAGCGGCCGACTCTGCTGCGGTTCGTGCCAGGAGTGCTCGCCTCCGGCTCAAGTGCGGCTCGGCCGATGGACGGATCGGCGCGGGAGTTTCGGCCAGGGTCGCGCGGGCCCACCCCCGGTATCATGCCGGATGCGCCAAGCGCGCATGTTTCGGCCAGGGTCGCGCGGGCCCACCCCTCGACGGCGGGCAGCGTCTCTTGCGGAAGGCCTGCGACCACCGACCGGATGCGCTCAGGCCATGCCTCCTGAGGCTGTCTAGCCAGCTCGTCGAGTCGCCTCGCTACGACATCAACTGCGTCCACCGAATCCACCTGATTTCTCCACGATAGCTAATGCGACACGATGCGTTCACCCGCGCCGAGGTCCAATGCGACGCGGATCGTCAATGTCGCGAACCGCGCCTGCTGCTCCGGCGTCATGTGAGCGACATCCAACCCCTTCCTTATCTCCCGCTCAAGCCGGGGATCAGCGCGGCGCGACAGTTCTTCGCCCATCTCCTTGTCGAAGGGCAGAGCGGCGCCCGTTGTCATGGCGAAGTCCTCGAACAGAAGGATGCGGCTGGCGAAGGACACGTCGGCTTTCGCGGTCTCGCTCAGGTTCTGGTCCAGCAACCGCACGGGTTCCTGGCGGAACAGGTCGCGAAGACTCAGAACGGCCCCTCGCTGGACTTCCTCGACGACAAAAATGGAATAACGCGCGCGGCGCATCGCCGCGGCCAACTCGAACTCGGCCGTCCCCTCCTCGAAGCGGGTCTGAGCGAGATAGCGATCGATCGCGGTCCGACCGTTCCGGCGGAGGTCGTACAGGCAGTGGTCCACCGTCACTGCCATTTCGTGCTCGGACCTGAACACGAGCCGGTCACCGCGTAGAACACCAAGCTCCTTTGCCCCCTCCTTGAAGCTCTTTCGTGATAGGAAGGAGAGTGCCTCGGAGTGCATGCGCTGTTGAGCTGCTCGCAACTCCCTGTAGTGTCTTAGCTGTTCTGAAATGTCTTTCACCTTCGTCTCCCTTGTATTGCCTAGTCGCAGCCACCCCATGCCACGCCGTGGATATCCCGCCCTCTCCCTGTGAGACCGTCACACCGACCCCGGCGCGTCGTCGAGCTCCGTCCCCACGCGCAGGAGGTCGAGGTAGGCCTGGTACGCGAACGCTCGGTTGCGTTTTTTGCCGGTCGTCTCAACGAGCACGCCGGCGTCCACGAGTGCGTCTATGGCCCGACCCGCAGTCGGCTTCGTCGTGTCGAGCAGCCGCACCGCCGAGGCCACGGTCAGGATCGGACGACGCGGAAGGAGCTCGAAGAGCCGCAACGCGGCCACCGACGTGGTCCCGAGGGACAGGACCCGAGCGCGGTCGTCTGCGACCTCAGCGAAGAGCGTTCGAGCCGACGCGACAGCCTCGCCCGCAATCACCTCCACCCCTTCGAGGAAGAAGTCGAGCCAGGCCTCCCAGGCACCCTCCAGCCGCACAGCGTTGAGCCGTCGGTAGTACTCGCTGCGGTGTCGTTTGAAGAAGAGGCTCAGGTAGAGCACGGGCCGCGATAACAGCTTCCAATGCTCGAAGAGCAGCGTGACGAGGAGGCGTCCCACCCGCCCGTTTCCATCGAGGTACGCGTGGATGCTCTCGAACTGAGCGTGTACCAGCCCCGCTCGCACGAGCGAGGGGAGGCCTTTCGGCTCGTGGATGTAGCGTTCCAGCGCGCCCAGCAACTCAGGGACCAGGTGAGGCGGCGGCGGCACGTAGACCGCATTTCCTGGCCGCGTCCCGCCGATCCAGTTCTGGCTTCGGCGGACCTCACCCGGCAGCTTCGTACCCCCCCGCGCTCCCTCCATCATGCGGCGGTGCGTCTCATGGATGAGGCGCGTCGACAGAGGGAGCCCCGCCTCGTCCGCGAGTTGGTGGCGAGCGTAGTCGAGCGCGCGCACGTAGTTGCAGATCTCCTCCACGTCCGCGTCCGGTGTCTCATCCTCCTCTGCCTCAAACGCCAGCAGGTCGATAAGCGTCGCCTGAGTGCCCTCGATCTGGGATGAAACGACAGCCTCCTTCCGCACGAACGCATAGAGGAACCAGTCGACCGACGGCACCATGTCCGCGGCCAATTCGAGCAGACCAAGAGCCCGCTCCGCGGCAGCCAGCCTTCGAGCGAGCGCTCCCTCGATCCGAATCGGCGGGTCGTTCGGCGGCAACGCGCGTGGCACGAACGCTGCCACGACCTCTCCCCCAACTGCCGTCTTCTCGTATCGCCCCGTGACTCGCGCCATGTCTCGCCCCCGTTTCAACGCTCCGAAATCCCACATGGGCGCCTCTCGGAACGAATCCGTTCCCGCGCCCTTTCACCAGGAACGTTTTCTTTCCTTTTGCGAGCAAAAAGTCAAGAGTTCGTTACTTACAGAATCTCGGCACCGGCCGATTGGCCGCTAAGGTGTGGCGCAAATGCGCCAGTCCTTGGGAGTGCGGTGGACACGCAGCGCGGCCGACGCGCGTGCCGCGGATGCCCAGCGCCTCCTCACAGTCCACGAAGTCGCCACCGCGGATCCCATCGACGAAACGCACGCCGCGCCGCCCGCGCTCGTCCCCTTCTCCGTTCGCCCTGCTCTTCCTCCCATGAGGGCGTCGCCGATCTGGCGCCCCAGCGAGAGGGAAATGGGGCACACACCGAACCACACAACCAGCAACCGCGTCGCCGTCGCTCCGAACCGCTTCTCTCGTGGCTTCGACGGCTCGCGCACCGAAGTCGTGAGCGCCTACGAGGTGCTGGAGTTGCACGATGCGCTCCTCAGAACCTACTCCACCGACGCGCACCTCGTGACCTACATCGTCGAGGGAGCCACGCGACAGCCGCGCATCAACAAGCCGGGCCTGCCCTTCTTCCCCCAACCCCTCGCGGTCGAGGTCTTCTTCTGTGACGTCGACAACCCCGGTCACGCCCCGTGGGACGACACGCTGCTCAGCGTCGCCCACGAACAGTACGAGAGCCTCCCCATCCTCCAGACCACCGGCGTCTACCACACGGCACACGGTCGACGTTTCGTGCAGCCCCTGGCCGAACCCATCCCCGTCCCACTCGTCGAGCCCTTCATCCGACGCTGGTTTCTCGACCTGGAACAAGCCGGCATCGCGGTGGACTGGGCCTGCCGCGACTGGACGCGGCACTATCGCCTGCCCCATGTGCGCCGCGATGGCAAACCGTTCCACTCACCCCTCGTCGCCCTGGAGCGCATGCGCCCCGTGACACTCTCACCAAGACATCGTTGTCGGTGGACAAGAACGAGCTCGCCATGCAGCTCCAAGACGACCTCCTGTGCCGCGGGGTCTCCGTCTGCCGTATCTTCGGTCCGCTGTCCGTGCTGCGGCCCGACGGCACGCCCGAGTGCCGTCACTACGACACCGCGCGTGCCCTCGTCGCCGGCGGCCAATCCATCCAGCGGGAGTACTGCGAAGGCCGTGGGCTGCAGCCGTGCGCCCACTACCTCGAATGTACTGCCCGCGAGGGCTCGGAGGGGCCCCGCAACGCTCGCAACACCATAGGCCCCCACGCACTCATCGGCGCCCTCGACCGAGCAGCGGGCAAAACCGGGCTACTCGTCATCGACGAACCGCCCCCGCTCCTTGAATCACGCGTATTCAAAGCCGAGGATATCAGACGAACCGAGGCCAGGCTCGATGTCTTCGACCACGCCTATGCCGAAGCGATGCGACCGGCTCTCTGCGCTCTCAGCGCCTGGCTGGAACACATCGGGACACCCTGCACGCCCACCACCGTCGCCGATGCGGTCCGCGCGGCAGCCCACGAGGTCGCGCCGGCATGTCTCGAACGAGCCCAGAAAGCCGCCGGAACGGTCGCGTTCCGGCAACGGCGCCCATGCCTGGTTCTTCTTCACGGCACCGATCGCTGCCGCCACCGTGCGTCGCCTCGGCTGTTTTCTCATCACCGAGACGATGGCACGCCGCCACGAGCTCTCCATGGAGTCGTACGACCGACTCTTCCCCAACCAGGACACGATGCCCAAAGGAGGCTTCGGCAACCTCATCGCTCTGCCGCTCCAGAAGAAGGCGCGGGATCTCGGAAACTCGGTGTTCGTCGACGGCTCACTGAAACCGTGGCCCGACCAGTGGGCGTTTCTCGCAAGCGTGAAGCGTATCGAGCCTGCCTTGGTGTACAGGCTCGTGGATGAGGCCGGCCGGCGGGGACAAGTGCTCGGCGTCCGCATGGCCACCGATCTGGACGAGGACGACCGCACTCCTTGGCAGCGACGACCATCAAGACGCCCACCGAAGGCGGTCATCAACGAGCCGTTGCCTGAAGTCGTCCGCAAGGGCACGGTGTCCGATCTCATCGCCGGATACGGCCAAGTCATCCTTGATGAGTCACACCACTGCCCCGCGGTGAGCTTCGAGCGGGTGTTGGCCGAGGTCAAGGCCAGGTACGTGCTCGGCCTCACGGCGACACCGCAGCGCCGCGACGGCCACCATCCGATCCTTCACATGCAGCTCGGGCCGACCCGGTTCGCGGTGGACTCGAAGAGTCAGGCCGCCAAACGTCCGTCCGAGCACAAGCTGTTGGTTCGAGAGACGGGGTTCTCTGTTGCCGGGCTCCCCGAAGGCGCCACCATCCAAGAGTTGTAGCGGGCGACCAGCGGCGAAACGACCTCGTCCTCGACGATGTCGTCCAGTCGCTCAAGGAGAAGCGCTCACCGATCCTGCTCACGGAGAGGCTGGATCATCTGGAGCACTTCGCCGACCGGCTGCGGCCCTTCACACGGCATCTGGTGGTGCTCCAGGGTGGGATGAAGCCGAAGGAGCGGCGCGCGGTCATCGAGCAGCTCGCGTCCATCCCCGACGACGAAGAGCGGTTACTCCTTGCAACGGGCCGCTACATCGGCGAGGGGTTTGACGACGCTCGCCTCGACACCCTGTTCCTGGCGCTGCCCGTCTCCTGGAAGGGCACGCTGATCCAGTACACCGGGCGCTTGCACCGGCTGCATCCCAACAAGACGGAGGTTCGCATCTACGATTACGTGGACGGGGCAGTGCCGATGCTGGCCAAGATGTTTGAGCGACGTATGCGCGGATATCGCGCGATCGGGTATCTCCCTGGGGATGCCGTCGAAGCCGCGAATGACGAGGAAGACGACACCGTTGTCGAGTACGACGAGGAGGTGTTACACGAGCTTGCGGAAGAGGAGACGAGGTAGCGCACGGCAGAAACAACTTGCTCGCGCGCGCTGCTCATAGCATAATTTATGTGCGTTACCGCGCTTACGAGCAAGTGGCCGCAGACCACCGCTTGCTCGGGGGGCTTCGGATGGCAGAGTCGGTACCGCGTGGGGCGAAGGAAGGGAGTCCATGAAGCCGGCCACCTACATTGCCACCCACCCCGTGTTCCGCTTCGACGAGTTTCTCGCCGAACACGCGCGTGACGGGCGACGGCAACGAACCGCGAGCGTCTCAAGTTTGCGCCAACATCTGGCGGCCGGAAACCTCCTCCGCGTGCGTCGCGGCCTGTACGCGAGCGTTCCCCGCGGTGTGAGGCCCGAAGAGCACCAGGTTGACCCCTACCTCGTGGCAAGCAAGCTCGCGGATGACGCAATCGTAGCCTATCATGCAGCGTTGCAGCTTCTCGGGAAGGCGCACTCCCTCTCGCATCAGATCACATACCTGACTCGCTATCGGCTCCGTCCCTTCGAGTTTCAGGGGACGAGATTCATTCCTGTCCTCGCCCCTGCCGCCGTGCGGGCTCTCCCCGATTTCGGAGGACACATCATCGAGGTGCCCCGACATGGCGGCCGCGTTCGCGTAACCGACCACGAGCGCACAGCCGTAGACGTCATGGACTCCTATGAGTACGGCGGGGGTTTTGAGGAAATCTGGCGCTCTCTCAGTTCCATCGAGTTCTTCGACATCGATGCGATCATCGAATACGTGCGGCGTCTCCGTGCCGCTTCGACCGCGGCACGCATCGGTCTCTTTCTGGAACAACACCGTGAACGCCTCATGGTCGAGGACCGGCACATCGATGCACTACGCGCACTCGCCCCGAAGCAGCCGAGGTATTTCGACGGCCGCCGATCACCCGGTCGGCTCGTAGCTGCCTGGAACCTCATCGTTCCAGAAGAGATTCTCGATGGTTCTTGGGAGGAGATCCCGTGACCCTGTCATCCGCGGAGATCGCACGTTGCGCTGCCCAGACCGGGTTTCGGTCCGAGTCCGTCGAGAAGGTGCTGCGGTTACTGCAGTTGCTCCGCGCGCTGCAAGGCCATTCGTTTCTCCGCGGTCGACTCGCGCTCAAGGGCGGAACAGGTCTCAATCTCTT
The DNA here is from genome assembly GCA_003559575.1 of Bradymonadales bacterium. GTDB lineage: Bacteria > Myxococcota_A > UBA9042 > PWKZ01 > PWKZ01 > PWKZ01. Next base: position 22,591 of record PWKZ01000191.1, read on the forward strand.
CCTGTCGGACGTGCCGCGGCTCTCGGTCGACATCGACCTCAACTACATCGGGCAGTCCGACCGGGACTCGATGCTGGCCGACCGGCCGCCGATGGAGCAGGCGCTCCAGGCGGTGTTCTCCCGCGAGGGCCTCGCCGTCAAGCGGGTACCGAGCGACCACGCGGGCGGGAAGTGGCGGCTGTCCTATACGAACGCTGCTGGCGTATCCGACAAGCTCGAGGTCGATCTGAACTTCATGTTGCGCACGCCGCTCTGGCCGGTCGTGGCGATGGACTCGTGCATGATCGGCGTGCCCGCTGCTCGCGCCATCCCGCTGCTCGACCCACACGAGCTCGCTGCTGGAAAGCTCGCCGCTCTGTGCGCTCGCACGACGAGTCGAGATCTGTTCGACGCCCGTCAAATCCTCAGTCGCTCGGATCTCGACACCGACAAGCTCCGGCTCGCCTTCGTGGTCTACGGAGGGATCAACCGGAAGGACTGGCGCACGGTCGGCCTCGACGACATCGACGCCGATCCCGTCGAGCTCCGTGGTTCGCTCGTTCCCATGCTGCGGGAGGACCTCGCGCCGACTCGTTCGGGAATCGTCGACTGGGCGAGAATGCTGGTCGCTGATGTTCGTGATCTCATGACAGCGGTCCTGCCGCTTGCCGATCATGAGCGGGGGTTCATCGAACGCTTGAACGACTACGGCGAGATCGTTCCGGACCTCCTCACCACGGAACCCTCCCTGAAGGCCGTCATCCGGGAACACCCGGCGCTGCACTGGAAAGCACAGAACGTCCGGCGACACCGCCGACCCTGATCACGCTCTCCGCCATCGTCGGATCCGAACGAAATCGGTCGGGTCTTCTAGGAGAGAGTGCAGATTCTGCCTGCACTTTCTCCATCCCCGGCCAACACCGCGATTGTGAGGTAGCGGTCGAACACAAGAAATTGGCGCAGTCGATGAAGGCTCAATCCGGTTCGGAGCGACTCGTCCCGCAGTCGTCGCTCCAGGGCGGCGCGGAACGCGACCGGTGTCGCGTAGCGTGGGTTCATGGCGTGTCCTGCGGGTCGGAACCGACGTATCGTATTCCGGGCTGGATCTCGTCAGGCGCGAACATCCCGCGGGAGAGCCCCTGGTCGATGGCCTGCCGCACCAGTTCTCACGCGACGGAGGCGACCTGGGCTCTTGCCGCCCGTGCGGGCGATGCGGCCATCACAGGACCCAGTCTTACTGCGGCCGTGCTGTCTTCACGCAGGAAACTTTTCAATGACCAACAGGGCGGCCAACCGCCCGAGGCCGTACAGAAGTTCATCGCCCAGAGCAAGTTCATCGTGCGGCATTGCTCGGCATACGAAAACGCCCCGCCCCAGCGTACGCAAGCCTCCGCAGCAGATTACCCGGCGCCACCGACTGCGATCGCTCGTGAGTGCGGCGAATCGATTTATGTCGACGGTTTTACCTCCGTAGAGGTCGTCCTGGTTGACGGTGCTCCGGTGTTGCAGATTTTCGAGCGTGTCGAGGACAGCATGGATGAGTCCGGCGTGGTTACACCATGAGTCGCGCGGTCCGACTGTCCGCTCACAGGTTTTCTCTCTGTAGAGAATTTCTCACGAGTCATCGTAGAACGGGACAAGATCGCCGCTGGTTGCCCGCCAAGCTGCCCCGGAGGGCGAAATCCGGAGATCAGACGACCGGTTCGCGTCGCCAGCGGTGGCCGTGTGGTTCCTCAATCCTCCACCCCATCCAAGAACGCGGTGGATGATTGGGGTTCGACTCTTCTTGACATGAGCCCGGAGTTCTCGCTAGTTTGCCCCAGTGGTTTTCGTCTTTCGGGATGCGGAACCGTTTGTAAGCACCTCGACACTGTCACCTTCCGCGGCGCATCCGACCTCACAGTCGGTGCCCGCGCGGCGAGAAGTAAGGAAAATGCAGTACCGAACAAATTTCGCGCGTATTTGAGCGCAGAAACGGGAGCCCGGGTGGCTCCACAATTGCGGCTGCGCGGTCCTTCCCCACGCCTGACGTCTCCGCTGGGAGAGCGTGACGGCGTGTGAAGCGCCGCGCTCACCCAGAGGAGATGACCTCATGGATCTGAATCGACGTGGTTTCTTTAAGGTAGTCGGCGGGACAGCGCTCGGCGCGGCATCGCTGGCCAGTGTCGGCGCGGTGGCTTCCTCTAGAGGACAGAGGGAGGCGCTGCGCATCGCGTATTCCAAGGAGGTCCAAACAATCTGCACCTTCTGCGGTGTCGGCTGTGGGATCATCTGCCATGTGCGCGACGGGATCATGGTGAACGCGGAAGGCGACCCCGGCCACCCCGTCAACGAAGGCACGCTCTGTAGCAAAGGGGCATCCACCTTTAACCTGGCCTATTTGTTCGACCGCCGAGGGCAGCAGAAGCCCAACCCGAACCGGCTCACCAAACCGTTGTACCGCCCCAAAGGTGCGACAGAGTACCGCGAGGTGACCTGGGACTGGGCGTTTACGGAGATCGCCAAGCGGATCAAGGACACCCGCGACCGCACGTTCCAGCCTACGGCGACAGTTGAGGGCAAGCCGGTCACCGTCAACCGCACGGAGGCGATCACCTGGCTTGGGAGCGCGTTTTGCACCGGAGAAGAGAACTACCTCTTCCAAAAAATTGCGCGCAGCATCGGGATGATCTCTGTCGAGCACTGCGCGCGCCTGTGCCACTCATCCACGGTGGCAGGGCTCGCCGCGACCTTCGGCCGCGGGGTCATGACGAACCACTGGGTGGACTTCCAGAACGCAGACGTGTTCATCAACATCGGCGGCAACACGGCCGAGTGCCATCCCATCTCCATGCGCTGGATTGAGAAGGCGCGCGAGAAGAAGGGCGCCAAGCTCATCGCGGTGGACCCGCGGCTCTCGCGCACGGCCGCCGTGGCCGACGTGTACGTCCAGATCCGCCCCGGCACGAACCTCGTGTACCTCTGCGGCCTCATCCACCACATCCTCGACAACGACCGCTGCCACAAAGAGTACGTGGTTCACTACACGAACGCGTCGCACCTCATCCACCCCGACTTCGGCTTCGATGAGGAGACCGGCCTGTTCTCCGGCGCTTTCGACGATCCCGTGCGCAACTGCACGAGCTACGACCAATCCACCTGGACGTATCAGCGTGACGAGGAGGGCAAGATTCGCAAGGATCCGACGCTGCAGGATCCCAACTGTGTCTTCCAGTTGATGAAGAAGCACTACCGCAACTACACCATCGAGAACGTCTCCTCGATGACGGGCGCCGACCCCGTCGCGTTGCGCGAGTCCTACGATCTCTTCTCCAGCACCGGCGCCCCGGGCAAGGCCGGCAGCCTTCTGTACGCGATGGGGATGACGCAGTTCACCCACGGCGCACAGAACACGCGATCTTGCGGAGTGGTGCAGCTGCTCCTCGGCAACCTGGGCATCGCAGGAGGCGGCGTCAACGCGCAGCGGGGGCAGGCCAACGTCCAGGGCGCGTGCGATACGGGTGTTCTGTACCACATCCTGCCGGGGTACATTCCCCCGCCCAACCAGAATGTGAGCCCCACACTCGCGGCGTACAACGCCACGACACCGCCCTCCGGCTGGTGGATCCACCGACCGAAGTACATCGTGAGCTTGTTGAAGGCCTTTTACGGTGAGAACGCCACCACCGACAACGAATTCGGATACCAGTGGCTGCCGAAGCTCGACGGCCTCGACCAGTCCCACATCCCCATGTTCAAGGCCATGAGCGAGGGCAAGGTCGAGGGGCTGATCTGCTGGGCCGACAACCCGATGGTATCCGGCCCGAGCGCCCTGCACGAGCGCCAGGCCATGGCGAAGCTCAAGTGGCTCGTCTCGGTGGACCTCTTCGAGACGGAGACGGCTGCCTTCTGGAAGGGGCCGACGATGAAGCCGGCCGAGATCGACACCGAGGTCTTCGTCCTGCCGGGCGCGTCAGGGTACGAGCGGGAGGGCACCAAGACGAACAGCGGACGCTGGGTCCAGTGGACGTACAAGGCCCAGGACCCGCCGGGGATGGCCAAGTCCGACCTCTGGATCGTCAACGAAATGTTCAAGAAGCTCCGGTCACTCTACGCCGCTCAAGGGGGAACCGTCCCCGAGCCCATCACGAAGATGGCCTGGGACTACGACGGAGCAGACGGGCAGGTTGACATCGTCAAGGTTTGCAGCGAGATCAACGGCTACAACGTGGCAGACGGCTCGCTGGTGCCGGGCTTCGGCGCACTCAAGGACGACGGCTCGACGGTCTGCGGTTCCTGGATCTACAGCGGCTACTACAACGACCTCGAAGCCCCCCCGACGAAGCGCCGTGTGCGTGAGAAGGAGGGGATTGGCGCTCACAAGGACTGGTCGTTCTCCTGGCCAGCCAACCGGCGGATCGTTTACAACCGAGGCTCGGCCGACCCGTCGGGGCGCCCCTACAATCCGGAGCTACCCGTCATCTGGTGGGACACGGTTCAAAACCGCTGGACGGGGAACGACGTGCCGGATATCCCGGGCACCTGGGACCTCCAGAAGTCTACGGAGAACCCGTTTATCATGTTGCCCGAAGGGGTCGGACGGCTGTTCTGCCTGAACGCGCTAAGGGATGCTCCGCTCCCCACGCACTTCGAACCGGCCGACAGCCCGGTGCAGCACCTGCTCTACCCGAAGGCCCCCTTCAACCCCGCGTCGCAGCGATTCTACGAGGATCATCTGGTCGAGACTGACGAGGAGCGCGCGCGCTATCCGTACATGATCACCACATTCCGCCTCGTTGAGCACTACCAGAGCGGCGCGGTGACGCGAAACCTCCCCTGGCTGAACGAGCTCATGCCGGGGCTCTTCATCGAGATCAGCACCGAGTTGGCGGCTGATCTCGGGATTCAGAACGGCGAGAAGGTCTTCGTGGAGAGCAAGCGGCTTTACCAGGACGGCAAGCAAGGGGGAATCGAGGCAGTGGCGTGTGTCACCAATCGCATCCCCCCGGTGACCATCCAAGGCAAGCGCCGCCACATAGTGGCGATGCCCTACCATTGGGGCTACATGGGCATGAGCAAGGGCGCGGTCGCCAACGAGTTGAGCCCGTCGGTGGGCGACCCCAACACAGCGATCCCCGAATACAAGGCGTTCCTCTGCAACGTACGCAAGATCGGCTGAAGCGCGCTTCGTCCAACCCCGCGCTACCGCGATGCAGTGGCTCGGATTCGCTGAACTTGTCGGCCTTGTTGATGACGAAGAAGACCTCAGCTCCTGAACCAGCGTTAGCTCGTCTGCCGAGATGGGTGGGTCCGCGCCGAGGACCACCAGAAGGGTCGACCATCTGCATCCTCAAGAACACCTCCTACGCCTTTACAGCGCCGAAAAGCAGAGAGTGGGGGTTGGTGCGTTGGGTTGACAGCGGCCCGCCAGGCATGCAGGATGATTGCGAAAGGGGGCACGACATTTGGCCCATTTTGTCGTCAAGGGGTCCGACCGAATGTTTCGCAATCTCAAGAATCCGCGAATCGCCATTCTGCCGGCTCTCCTCCTTATCTTAGCAGTAGGCGTTTTTTTCTGGGGGCCGAGTGACGACGGCGCTCCCTGCGAGTCGGCCCCCTGTGGGCCGCATCAGCGCCGCTGGAGGCGTGTGCCGAACCCCGAACGCGACGCCTGTCCGGCTACTCGCGCGGTGCACGAGGCGCTCAAGATCGATCTCGGCCTGGTGGTCGTCGACATCGGCGCCGGCTGCGGCTACTGGACCGACCGTATCGCCGATTCGTTCGGTGAGGATGGCCTGGTCGTAGCCAGCAACGACGAGCTCGAATTTTACGAATACATCGACGAGTCTTTCAGCGGCGACAATGTCGTCTCGCTACAGGCGACGCCGCTGCGCCCCACCCCGGAGCTGAAGCTCACCTCGGTGGACCGCTGGCTGTTTTTCAACAGCAAAGTGTTTGAGGATCTCTTCGTCGCACTCGACGAGGACTCCTCCGGCACCCCTTCGGGCTCGATCTCGCCGGTGGACCAGGCCGAGGCGCGAAGCGAGCGAATGAGGATCCGGGGCCCGATCAGTTTCCTCCTGACCCACGGCCTCAGCTACCACACCCGCGCGACCGAATACTTTCGAGCGCTGTGGCGCCGGACCAACGACGGCGGGCGCGTCGTCTATTACCTCGATCATGCCCCCCCGATGTGCCTCCCGGCAAAAGAGCTGCGGCGCTCGCTCGAAGAGGCAGGCTTCACGATCGTCTCCGAGCAGGATCCGGCGGGCTTCGGCTCGCGCAAGAGCGCCGGGAGGCCGCCGACGCAACGCTGCGAGACCTTCCTCGTCGCAAAACGAGATTAACTCGAGACTAATACTCGGCGCTTGGCGAGGGCCGGCGGGATCGACAAGAGCAGGATCGCGCCGATTCGCTTCGGGGGCTCTTGGGATCGGCCTCCTGGCCGCATCACTCGAGAGCGGTGCTGCGCCGGACAGCCTTCTTGGCGTGCGCCTTTGGCAATTCCTGGGCATCGGCTTTCTTGGCAGCTACACCACCGTCTCTTCGTTCATGCTGCAGACCTTGACCATGGCTCGCAGCGGAGCGCGTCTCTATGCTGCCGGGCACGTCGCTCTGGCTCTCGCTCTCTGTCTGGGTGCAGCCGCCATCGGCTACACCATCGGATCCACTCTGGGGGGCGCATGAAGCCTGCTCCCTCACGCGAGACGAAGGCGCCGGAATGGGCATCCCCCCGGATCGCACTGGCGGTCGCCTTCGGATGCATGGTCGGCGGCCTCTTGCGTTGGGGCGCGTCCATCGTCATGCTTCCGCTCCTTGGCGACGCGCTTTTTTGGGGTACATTGGCCATCAACGCTGCGGGCTCATTCCTCATCGGCCTCTCTGCGCGGCTGGCGGAGCCTCGCCGTCCGCTCCACGAGCGCCCCGCGGCGCGCTGCCTGGTCATGAGCGGCTTCTGCGGAGGGTTCACCACGTTCTCGATCTTCAGTATGGTAGCCCGCCCTCTCCCTGTGAGACCGTCACGCCGACCGCGGCGCGTCGTCGAGATCCGTCCCCCACGCGCAAGGAGCTCGAAGAGCCGCACCGCGGGTACCGATGTGGTCCCGAGGGACAGGACCGGAGCGCGGTCGTCGGCGACCTCAGCGAAGAGCGCGCGAGCGAGATCTCCTGATGGCGATCCTGGGCCGCTCAACAGCGGAGGGCGACGGCGGCCCGGAGGCCGCCGCCCGAGAAGGGGCTAGTCAATAATCTCGGTGATTGAGATCCCGGAGAAGGCCGCGCGGACATAGTTCCAACCGAATGTGGGATATGTCGCCACCGCGAACCCGGCGTTTCCGCTCGAAAGGTCAAGGTCACCTCCCTGCAGTGAGTAGGTGAGCTGCCAACCTTCGGGCTCGTCGGTGCCGGTATCCCACACCTTCGCCTGGAGAGTGCTACCGGATATGTTGCAACGGAGCTGGAAATCTTCCGGATCGTAGAGGTTTTCGTCAGGCCCTGTGCTGATGAAGTTGTCATATGCGCCTTGGTCCATATATCCAAACCAAAGGTGGGTACCGTCTGAGCTGGCGCCGCAGATATAGGCGTTCATGGTCGCCTGATCCACGCGCATCATGAGGTAAACAAGAGCCTTGTCCTCTTCTCCGATCTGCACGTTGGCCTGGATGTCGAAATCGGCGTGATCAGTTGGGGTCACGGCGGCGAGCAGTCCAGGGG
>PWKZ01000100.1 GCA_003559575.1 Bradymonadales bacterium
ACCGTCTTAGGCGCTACGAGGCTGGTCGGGCTCGGGCTCGGGCTCGGGCACGATCCGGGCTCACGCTGGGGAGCACCGGCCGCCAGTGCGACCTGCTGCGACAAACTTTCTCTCAACGATCGCTTGCTCACGGGCGTCGTCTCCGCCGTGCGCGCGGTTTCGTTCGAACAGTTCATGCGGCGGCACTTAAGAGATCTGCGGCGCTGAGGACTTAGATGCGTAGGCCCTGCCTCACTCCCAAGATGGTGGTGACAATGGCGCATAGATGGTGGTGACAATGGCGCATAGATGGTGGTGACAATGGCGCACCGTCGAGGCACAATGGCCGCCACGAGCTGCTTGTGGCAGCTCCTCTCTCGAACCACCACAGGAGGGTGAAATGGCAAAGGTAAGCGTGACCCAGGCGCACAGTGTGAGTCCCGAGGAAGCCAGGGAGCGGCTCGCCGGTTTTGGTGAGCTGCTCGGCAAGTACGGGGTGACAATCGACTGGAAGGGAGATCGCGCGACCATCAAGGGGACGTCCGTGTCCGGCGACGTCCTCGTGAGCCCGGGCGACGTTACCGTCAACGTCAAGTTGGGGCTCATGGCGCGGGCGGCGGGGGTCGATCCCGAGAAGCTCGAAGGGTCGATCGCCAAGCGGCTCGCTGCTGCCTTCGAGGCCTAGGAGGACACGATGGGCATCAGAGCGCGACATCTTTGGCACCAGCGCGAGGTGGTCGGCTCGTTGTTGCGGGCCGTCCTGCCGGGGCGCGACCTCGATGTGCCGACACCGATCGCGCCCGGCCCCGAGGCCACCGTGACCGTGCCCGCGCGGCCTCCGGAGCTGGTGCGCGACTTCATCACCGCCATGGGGGGGCGCCCCGCGGCCTATCGCGGCCAATTGCCACCGCTCTTGTTCCCCCAGTGGGGGGTTCCGCTCTTGGCGTCACTGATGGAGGATCTGCCCTACAACCCGCTGTCGATAATCAACGTCGGCTGTCGCCTGGAGCAGGTGGCGCCGCTCACTGCGGGCCGCCCGCTGCGACTCAGGGCACGTTTTGATGAGATTGACGAAAACGACCGGCGGGTGCTCATCAAACAGCGGCTGATCACCGGCTCCGAGCTCGCCCCCGACGCGCTTGTCGCGCATGTCCACACGATGGTGCCGTTGCCGCGGAAGCCCGGCAGCGAGAGAGGAGGGAGGCCGGCCAAGGAGAGGCCCCATATTCCCTTGGAGGCGCGCGAGCTGGATAGCCTGCGGCTCTCTCCCCGCGCCGGGCTCGACTTTGCTCTGCTCACCGGCGACATCAACCCAACCCACTGGCTCACCCCGTGGGCGCGGATGATGGGGTTCAAGCGACCAATTTTGCACGGTTTCGCCACCGCGGCGCGCGCCTTCGAGTCGCTCGTCGGGTCAGTGGCGTTGGGCCGCCCGGCGCGGATCGCCACGTTCGAGGCGCGTTTCACGAGGCCGCTGCCGCTGCCCAACCGCATGAGCGTCTTTATCGACGGGAAGGGTGGGGTCTACGTGGGGCATGCCCCCGGTGGGCCGTCCTACCTCGATGGGGCGTACACGTTAGCCAAGGAGAGAGACGATGGGTGATTATCTCGTAGATCTGGGCGCCAACCCCCACTTTCGCCAGGTGGTCAAGACGCTGGGGTTGCCCCTCCCGCTGCTTCAGAAGCTGGCTCGCGCCAAAGGGCCCTGGGCCGAGCGCGAGCTCGTGGGTAAGCCCGTGGTCGTCGGCGGCGTCGGCGAGGCGCGGCTCACCGGAGTGTTGTCCGAAGCGCTCGCCGCCGCCGGCGCCGCGCCGCATGTGGCAGGGGGGACAGCCGCGTTCGAGGCGTATCAGGCGCATGGCGAAGCCTGGGGCACCCCACCGCGGGCGATCAACCTCGCCACCTGGCCCGATAGTCTCGTGCCGCACGCCATGGTGTTCGATGCCACCGGCTTGAAAAAGACGGAGCAGCTCAAGAGCGCCTACGAGTTCTTCCATGCCGGGATCAAGAGGCTCCGCCCCTGTGGGCGATTGTTGATCCTGGCCGATAATCCCGAAGAGACCAAGAACCCGGCGACTGCCGCGGCGCGGCGTGCCCTAGAAGGCTTAATGAGGGCGATGGGGCGCGAGGTGGGGCGCAGGGGAGCGACGTCGAATTTGATCTACGTCGCGGCGAAGGCGAAGCCTCGTGTCGCTCCATTTGTCCGTTTTCTGTTGTCGCGCCGCGCGGCGTTCGTCTCCGGGCAGCCGCTGTTTGTGGACTCGGCGGTCAAGCCCGCCCCGACGCCCATTTATCGACGCCCACTCGAAGGGCGGGTGGCGCTCGTCACCGGCTCGGCGCGGGGCATCGGCGAGGCCATCGCGCGCGCCTTCGCGCGTGAGGGCGCCAAAGTGATTGTGATGGACCGCCCGGCCGAGTCCGAGGCCGCCGCCCGACTCGCGGCGGAGCTGAACGGCGAGCTTCTGTCGGCCGACATAACCGACCCGGACGCGCCGGCGGCCCTGGCGGGGACGATCAAGGCCAAGTTCGGCAAGCTCGACATCGTCGTTCACAACGCCGGCGTCACCCGCGACAAGATGCTCGGCAACATGGACGAGGCGCGGTGGGACATGGTGCTGGATGTGAACCTCATCCGCCTCATTGCCGTCAACGAGGCGCTGGTGCCGCTGATGCCCGACGGCGCCCGGATCGTGGCGCTGTCGTCCATCGCCGGCATCGCGGGCAACATGGGGCAGACCAACTATGCAACGTCCAAAGCAGGCGTCATCGGCTATGTGCGCGCGTTGGCCGAGAAGCTCGCGGATCGCGGGATCACCGTCAACGCGTTGGCGCCGGGCTTCATCGAGACCCGCATGACCGCCGCGATTCCACTCGGGACCCGCGAGGCGGGACGGCGGCTGGCCAACCTGTCGCAGGGCGGGCTCCCCCAGGATATCGCCGAGGTGGCGACGTTCTTGTGCAGCCCCGGCGCGGTCGGGATGACCGGGCGCGTTTTGCGCGTCTGTGGTGGAAGTTTTCTCGGAGCGTGATTCCAAAAAGAGGGGTTTTATGGCGACAGCACGGAATAGATCGGCTCCACCGACGCGGCGGGCCGTCATTGTCGCGGGCGCGCGCACGCCGTTCGTGCGGGCGTTCGGCGATTTCATCGCGATGAGCACCATCGACCTCGGCGCGACGGCCGTGCGTGGTCTCTTGCGGAAGACCGATCTGCCGTGGGCGGAGATCGATGCGGTCTTTTGGAGCGGAGTCATACTGCCCTCTTCGACCGTCAACGTGGGCCGCGAGATAGTCTTGGAGCTGGGCCTGCCGCCCACCATCGAGGCCAATACCGTCACGCGCGCCTGTACCTCCAGCGTACTGTCGACCACGAACGCCGTGGCGGCCATCGAGCGCGGTGAGGTCGACGTGGTCATCGCCGGCGGCTCGGACTCGACGAGCAACGCCGAGCTCAAGATGCCCCAAACACTCATGCGCAAGGCCGCGCCGGTATTCATGAGCAAGAAGGCCACCGCCGCCGATTACTTCAAGTTGCTGGGCAAGCTCGACCTGCGCGCCGACTTGATCCCCGAGCGCCCGGCGGTTCGCGAGCGCGCGACCGGCGAGCTGATGGGCGAGTCGTGCGAGAAGATGGCCGAGATGAACGGGATCACGCGCGAGGCGCAGGACCGCCTGGCAGTGCAGTCGCACCACCGCGCGGCCGCGGCGGCTGCCGCCGGGCGATTCGTCGACGAAATCGTCCCGGTGGAGACGAAGGCCGGCAAGCGCGTGCTGGCCGACAACCTGGTTCGGGCCGATGTGACCGAGGCGCAGATGGCGAGGCTCAAGCCGGTCTTCAAGCGCGGCGGCACTCTCACCGCCGGCAACTCGAGCGCGCTCACCGACGGCGCGGCCGCAGTACTCTTGATGAGCGAGGAGAAGGCCCGTGCGCTCGGTTATACGCCGTTGGCGTTCGTTCGGAGCTGGTCTTATGGGGCGGTCGATCCGTTCGACCAACTCTTGATCGGCCCGGCGTTCACGATGCCCCTGGCGGTGGAGCGCGCGGGGCTCACATTGGACGAGATCGATCTCGTCGACATCCACGAGGCGTTTGCGGCCCAGGTGTTGAGCGTCCTGAAAGCGCTCGGGAGCGCGGAGTTCGGCAAGCAGCGGTTGGGGCTCGAGGGCGCGTTCGGGCGCATCGCGCCGGAGTCGATCAACGTCCACGGGGGATCCGTGGCGCTCGGTCACCCCTTCGCCGCCACCGGCGCGCGCATGCTGACGACGATGGCCAATGAGTTGCACCAGACAAAGGCCAGGCATGCCCTCTTGGGGCTCTGCGCCGCCGGTGGCCTGAGCGCCGCCGTGGTTCTTGAGAAGGCTTGAAAAGAGGGGGCCCTGGCTCGAGTTCCCAATGCACCAGAGGACAAAGGCTCGGCGGCCTGGACGCTCTGCATGCAGCGAGAGGGTGTCGGCGCGCCGCGCCTCAGACCGAAAGCGGCAAGCTTCCTCCCGGGCCATCCGCTGACTGGCGTCAGTCGAGTCGGAGCACGCGCTCGAACGCGACCTTGTGCTCGCCCAAGATCCCTTCGACCGCCTCACGGTCGCGCCACACGAAGCGCAGGCAGAAGCCGCAGCCGGAGCTCAAGTGGCGCGGGATCGGGATGAGCTTTTGTTCGATGCCGGCCCGCTCCAGCAGTCGCTCGGTTCGCACCGCGCCCTGCACTGAGGGGAACAGCACCACTCCCCACTCCGGCGGCGGGGCCGGAGGGCCGAGGTGTTCGTTACAGGGAGACAACGCGGGGGGCCTCCATGAGCTTGCCTGCGATCTCGTACATGTTCGACACCTTCCCGACCGCGAGGCGGTCCCTCAACTCGAAGTACCCGAGACAGGTGCCGCACGCAAGGATCTCGACCCCCGCGGCCGCGAGTGTCTGAAGATCGGAGACGGTGCGCGCCCCGTCGACCGCGATTTTCACTCCACTGTTCATCAGGATTATGGTGGCCGGAGGGGTAGAGGACTCCGCCAGGGTGTGGAAGAAAGCTCCAATGAGCCGCTCGCCCAGCTCCGCCGGCCCTTGGCCGAGTGTCTCGGCGGTGATGAGCAGGATCTGCTTGTGGTCCATCATCTTCTCCTTTTTTGGGGGCGCGTGGGACGGGCCTGGCTGTCAGCAGGTCTCGATGAGCGCCTCCATGCGGGTCCTGATTTGCCCTGCGTCGTTGTCGGAGTAGTCCGTGACGATCTTGGTGAACGGCAGACCATGCTTCTCTTGCACATGGAGTTCAATTTTGTGTGACTCCACGTTGTAGGCGTGGCAGGCGTGGAGGATCACATCGACGACGGCGTCCGGCTTGAACCGCTGAATGATGGCATCCATCTTGTCGACCCGAATGTCGTTCGGGGTCATGCAGGAGCAGGGGATTTTCAGGTATTTGGCGGCGATGGCGCGCCAAGGATCTCCTGTCCCCTCCTCCACCTCGTCCATGTATAGCTTCATGCCGAGGCACTCGTCGAGCGCGACCACCACGCCGCCGGCCTCCTCGATCAACTTGAAGACCTTCGCGGCATCGCCCGCAATGGGGCAGCCGGTGACCATCACGCGCGGGGCGTCGGCTCTGCCGCGCGAGTAGCCGGCCTCCTTGCGACGCTCCAGCTCGGCGAGGGCTCTCGTGACTGTCGGCGCAAGCTCCGCCCCCGTGGTCACCTGAGCGAGGAAGAGAATGTCATACAGCTCGTTCCAGCCGACGACGGATGGCCGAAGGGCCGCGTAGTCGAACACCTGCTGCAGCATCCGGGTCTTGCGATTCGAGTCCTTGATGGCCGCCTCGAGCCGCTCATCGTCCACTGTGGTGCCGAACTGTTTTTGAAAGAAGGCGGCCAGCTTGTGGATCGAGCGGGTCCAGTTGTCGAGCGCCTCGGGGCTGTCCGGGATTTGCGGCAGATCCATCACGAACAGCGGTTTGTGTTCGGTGATGAGCTCGAACATCTTCTTCTTGCCGTCGCAGGTGGTCTCCGCGACTACGGCGTCCGAGACGCCGAAGAACGGGCAAGTGTCGCCAATGATGAAGCCGTAGCTCGATTTGACGAGTGGGCAGAGGTTGGCGGGCAGCACGGTCTCGGCCAGCTCGATGGGCCCGTTGGCGAAGGAACACAGGGTCGCGGGAACGATCCCCATGGCATGGAAAAGCTCGACGGGCGCATAGGTGCAGTAGACTCCGGCGATGTTCCGCTTCTGCTCACGCTTCGTCAGGAGATGAGCGAGACTGCGTTTGGTCGGCGGCTGGCCGACGAACTCATCATCGATCAGGGGTGCGGGTTTGAAACTCATGTCACTTTCCTTTCCGGTGTATGTCCTGTCTCTTCAGGGTTGCCACGAAAGAGCGCGCACCCGAGCGCGGCCACGGTCTGGGGGCTGTCGGGTACATGCAGTGGGTGCTTCACTGCGTCTTCGATGAGGGTCACGAGGCATGAGTTGTGCGCGGCGCCGCCCGTGAAGACCACGGAGGGTGTCACGGGCACTCCGCGGGTGAGCGCCAACGTGCGACTGGCGATTGCCTGGTGGACCCCGAGGGCAATCGTCTCCTTGGAGGTGCCGCGGGCGATGAGTGAGACCACCTCGGTCTGAGCGAAGACAGAGCACAGGCTCGAGAGTTTCCGTCCCTCCTCGGCCTGCGTCGCGGCGGTGATGAACTCCTCGCGGGTGTACGCCAGCGAGGTGGCCATCATCTCGAGGAACTGGCCGGTGCCGGCCGCGCAGCGGTCGTTCATCGCGAACTTTTTGACGCGGCCGTTGCCATCGAGCGCGATGGCTTTGCTGTCTTGACCACCGATGTCGATGACGGTACGGCACTGGGGGATCGCGGCCACGGCGCCGATGGCCACCGCCTTGATCTCGGAGATCACCGAAGCCTCCGGCCAGTGCTCTTGAAAAAGGTGTCGCCCGTAGCCCGTGGCCGTGATCGTGTCAAAGGCGGTCGCGTCGAGGAGCCGGCGGCAGACCGCGAGTGGGTCACTGCCTGTATCCGCCACAGTCCGGTGGACCACCACGCCGCGGTCGCGCACGACGAGCTTGATCGCTCGCGAGCCGATATCGATTCCAGCTTGGCGCATGGCGCGATTTACTCTCCTCGCAGGAGGATCCCGGTCGCCCTGGATCCGAGGAGAGGTGCTCTCAGATCAGAGCGGCGGGGTTCTTTCTGCTCGAAGCGCTTGCGAGAGCCGACCTGCCCTCGATGAAGCGCGTCAGGTTTTGCGGTGCGTGTACTTTCGGTTCATTATTTCGGTCCATTCTGAGAGATGGTCGTCCTTTGCGGGCGACCGGCGATCTATCGCCCAAAAACCCACGGGCGTCAACCCCCCGTCTCGGTTCGTTCTGAGGAGCCCCGCTAAGTGGAGTCAGGTGCAAAGTGTTTCCCTTGGGACACCCAGGCGCGGCCTTGCTCTTTGCCGCTCAGCTTTGCTGGGAGCGGGGAGCCTCAGACGCTCGGCGAGCTTGGGATCTCATACCTGATGAGTGCTTGTGCTAACGATCCGTCACACGGGGGCTCTCGCTGGTGAGCACTTCGAGCAGATGTTCGTTGGTGCCCATCGGTAGCTCTCCGTAGGCCCGCAAGCGCGCGCGCAGCGTCTCGAAGTCGTCGTCGAAGACATCCGGCCGCACGAAGTCGAAATCATCCGGGAGCCGGCCCACGAGCCCGAATGTGCTCCTTCTGTCCCACAGCTCGACGGCGATGGGGTCGTCTATCTGCTTATAGGCCCAGATAGACCAACTGAACTCGCGCTCGTCAAACCAGTCGAGGAGCAACGCGGCCGCGTCGTAGGCCCACGGCTGATCGATTCGCGTGGAGAAGCTGGCCACATAATAGGGCACGTTGTGGTCGGCCTGCGAAGGCTGGTATGTTGTCCGGTAGAAGAACTTCAAAATGCTCTCGTAGAATTCATAGCTCCGCGCGTCGAACTCGAAAATGTGCGAGGAGTAGATGACCCCCTCCCAGCCCATCTCGTCCGGCTGAGGCAAGCTCATCATTCCGAAAAAACCGTCGTGGATGACGAGCAGGGTGTCGTCGCCGCGGGCACGGATGGCCTTGACGAGCAGATCGTACATTTGGTCGCGTGCCTCGGGGGTTGGTGCCCCAAAAGGTTCGGCCAAAAGAGAGTAGGCGGCCACCACACTGCGATCCTGATACCGCCTTGAGAGCTCCTCCCAAATCTCCACTGTCATCGCCTGCATCTGCTCGTCGTAGTAGAGCTGGGCTTCACCCGCGAACGCGTTGTGGCCCCCAGGCGACTCCTGGATGTCCAGCACCACGTGGAGTCGATGTCTTTCGCACCAATCAAGTAGCCGAGAGATGCGCTCAAAGGTCGGCTCGTTCCAAGAGAGATCCTCCGGTTTGTCGAGGTCGGGCCCGACTATCAGGTTGCGATAGCCGATGGGGAGGCGCACTACGGTGAAACCATGAGACGCAATCCAGGCGATGTCATCTTCCGTGATCCAGGCCTCCTGGAAGACGTCGAGCAGCTCGTCGCGTCCTTCCTCGCCGAAGCGCTCGGCGAGTTTGCGGCGCAGCGGGTAGTCGGAGTCGTCATAAACCGTGGGGAGGTACTCCGCCACGAGACCGCCGAAATTGCCTGCCTCCTCCGCTCCAATGATTTCGGCCAGCGCCTTGATGACGAGATCGAGTTGGCCCGAATCATCATAACCGAGCTCGAGCATTGTCTCCTCGATCTCATCCTTCAAGCCCTCACGCACCGCGAGCATGTGAATGCGACCGCGGAGGCTGTAATCGATCTGGGTCATCCACGTCTCGTTGAACAGCCAGCCCCCCAGGTTCACGCCTCTCAACACGACGGTGTCGCCGTGGGGATCAACGATCCTCGTCCCATCGGCGCTCAGCCTCGGCATGGGCAGCGGAGTGGCCGTGTCCTTCGGTGAGCTGTCACATCCGGCCGAGAGGCACGGAAGCAGCGCGAGCGCGAAGGCAAGTGTCAGAGAACAGAAAAAACGCATATGGATCTCCAATTCGTTCCACCCACAATACCGAGGAGGGGCGCGGGAGAGGGCCCTGCGCTCGTTCCCAGCAATTTATCTTTATCACGAAGTCGATTGACGCTGAAGCTCGCTCGGAATACGGCGCGTGAACATGACTCAGTAGCTGATCCAGGTCCTCAATCCTCCACCGCGTCCGTGGACCGAGGGGAGTGAGGCGGGTGCAGGTGCAAGGAAACAAACCAAATCGAGCGGAGGCAAACGCAGCGCCTACGTCGAGCATCGATTTGGTGAAGGT
>PWKZ01000253.1 GCA_003559575.1 Bradymonadales bacterium
AGTGCCTCGACGGGTTGGCGTGCACCACCGACATCTGTTGTGCGGGTCCGGGCGATCCGGTGCCCGAGTGCACCGCCGCCAACACCTGTGTCAATGTGGAGGTCGCGGCCGGTTGTTGCGAGAGCCACGCAGAGTGCAACGAAGACAAGCCGCCCGAGCTCTTCTGCCGCACCGGCTTCTGCATCGGCAGCGTTTGTCGCTACGGCCCCGCCATCGACGGTTGCTGCGCAACCGACGCCGAATGCGACGCCGGAGATTGCTCCGTCGGGGTTTGTGACCTCGAGAACAACTCGTGCATCTACGAGCCCATCGAGAACTGCTGCGTCAACAGCGGCGACTGCCCCGAGCACGATGATCCTTGCAAGGCGTGGATTTGCAAGGACCAGGAGTGCGTCGAGATCGACGTGCCGAACTGTTGTGTGCCGGACAATCCGGATGGGCCCGACCAGTCGTGCGACGACGGCAACCCCTGCACCCTGGGGTACTGTATGTTAATGTCCGACGGGTTCTACCGCTGCCGCCAGGTCCTGACCGACGAGTTGGGCTGTTGCACCAGCGACTCCATGTGCCCGAACGACCGCGTGCAGTGCACGACCCCCACTTGCGAAGACGATTCGTGTGTCCTGAAACCGGTGACCGACTGCCTGGCGGTGAGCCCGTACCGCATGACCTTCACCGAGGGCCACGCCGCGTACGCCGGCCAATACCAGACGCTGGAAAACATCGCCTGGTCGACCGCGAGCCTCTCGGCCAACGACGCCACGGGGTTCTTCGAGTTTGACCGCGACGGTGCACTTGGCCCCGACCAATACCTGTCGTTCAAGCCCAACGCCGGTCTGACTGACTATGAGGCGTGTGCGGTGATGCCGCACTTCCGCACCTCGTTCTTCTCGTATGCCACCCTCGGCTACGATGTGGCCGCCGACTGGAACAGCGGCACAAGCTACATCCGGGTGCTCGGCAGGGTGGATGGCGAGTGGATCGACGCCATGGTGTTGGATGAGGTGGTGGTTACCGGCAACCTGTCGGAGCAGCATCGCAACGTGTCGCTCCCGAGCGAGCTTTTGAACTCCGAGAATACTCAGATCGCGTTCTGCTTCGCAGGCGACCACTCGGGCGATGTCAACGAGTTGATGATCGACGAGGTCGTTTTGGCCCAGGGTCGCGCTCCCGAGATTGATGAGCCCGCCAACCAGGCGGTGAACGTGGGTCAGACACGAACTATCACGGACGCTGTGAGAGTGGTGGAGCCCGACGGCCAGACCGTCTCCTTGACTCTCGACCAACGCCCTGGATCCTGGGTGCAGCTCATCAACGTCACCCGCGATCCGAGCGACCCGACTGTTTGGTATGCCGACTTGCGAATCGAGTCGGCGGTGTGTCCTCCGGGGCCGCCTGCCAACTATAACATTCTGGTCAAGGCGAGCGACGGCAACCTTTATGACCGCAAGGGATTCATCCTGGTCATAAACGGTTGCGAGTACGACAATTAGAACTCTCGCCGCGTGCGACCCATCGCGTTCGTTTTCCGGTGCGCGCTTCATTCGCTCCTCGGATGAAGCGCGCTCCCGCCAACCCTCTCGATTTCACTCCGCGCCATAATCGTCGGTTCGTTTTGAGGAGCGAGCGTGTGGAGTCGCGTGCATGTGCAAGGAAACAAGCCGAATTAGGCGGAGGCGTAGCAGAGCTACGTCGAGCACTAATTCGGTGCAGGTGACGCCGCAGATGGGCGTGAATCCGCGCGCGAATACCAGGATGGGCCGACGATTATGGAGCCATGGACAAGACACCGCGACAAGGTGTAATTTGGCGCGCGCGGCTCGCCGCGGTTTTCGGAGCCCCAAAAAAGTGAGCGTAGGGAGAGCGCCATGAGAATACTTCTATTGCACGCTGATCGGTTCAGCTACTTCGTCACCGGCGAGACCAGTATCACGGGCTCGCTCGACCCTGTCCCGGACGAGACCCTCCAGGGGGCCTGCGAGGAGGCACTTGTCTGCATGATGGCGGTGGAGGAGGGCGATGCCGATCGCGCCGCCAGTGTCTCTCGTAGCGCCGCGAGGGAGATCGCGGCTCATGCCAAGCAGGTCAAAACCGGGCGGGTGATGATTTACCCCTACGCGCACCTTGCGACTTCATTGGAGTCGCCGCGAGGGGCGGTCAAAGTCATGACCGCGGTGGCCCTTCTGCTCAAAAACGAGACCGATCTCGAGGTGCAGGCTGCTCCTTTCGGGTATTACAAGGGCTTCGAGATCAAGGTCAAGGGCCACCCGCTTTCAGAGCACGGCCGCACTGTGACCGGCGCCGAGGAGGACGATGAGGTTGTCTCCTCGGCGGTCAAGGCGGAGAAGGAAAAACGCAGCGAGTGGTTCCTGCTCACTCCCGATGGGCAAAAAATACCCGCGGCAGAGTTCGATTTTTCGGGCACGCCCGATCTCGAGAAGTTCTTCGCCTACGAACTCGGAGGTAGTCGGCAGTCCGATGAGCCGCCGCCCCACATTCGTCTGATGCAAGAGCACGAGCTCGTCGATTACGAGCCGGGCAGCGACCAGGGGAACTTTCGCTGGTATCCCAAGGGCTATTTGATGAAGAAGCTGCTCGAGGAGCAGATCTCGAACATGATGGCGGACTACGGGGCGATGCAGGTCGAGACCCCTATCATGTACGACTTCGATCATCCCTCTTTGTCCAAATATATGGATAAGTTTCCCGCCCGGCATTATGTCTTGCGCTCCGACAAGGGAAAGTATTTTCTGCGTTTCGCGGCTTGTTTCGGGCAATATCTGATCAAGCACGACATGAAGATGAGCCATAAGCATCTCCCGTTGCGGCTCTACGAACTGACCCACTTCAGTTTCAGGCGCGAGCAGTCGGGAGAGCTGACTGGTCTCAAGCGACTTCGGACCTTCACGATGCCGGACATGCACACTTTGTGCAGCGATGTGGCGAGCGCCAAGCAGGAGATGCTCAACCAGGTGGATTTGTCGTACCGCTGGATGGATCTTCTCGATTACTCGTATGTAGTCGCGCTGCGCGCCGTGCGCGAGTTTTTCGAGGAGGATCCGGAGTACGGCTTTGAGATCGCGCGCCGTCTAGGTCGGCCGATCCTGCTCGAATTGTGGGATCGCCGCTACTTCTACTTCGTCACCAAGTTCGAGACCAATGTAATTGACTCGCAGGGCAAGGCGGCAGCGCTGTCGACGGTCCAGATCGACGTCGAGAATCCCGCCGAGATGGGGATCTCCTACACTGATCGCGATGGTTCTGACCAACACCCATTGATGCTCCACACCTCGGTGTCGGGCTCCATTGATCGCAACCTGTATGCCATCTTGGAACAACAGGCGATTCGGATGGCGCGCAGTCAGAAGGCGCATCTCCCATTTTGGTTGGCGCCGACCCAAATCCGGCTCATCCCCGTGAAGGAGCACCACGTCGACCAATGTCGCGCGCTTTCGCAGAGCCTTCGCGGGCGTGTCGACATCGATGATCGCAATGAGACGCTTGGCAAACGCATCAGAGGAGCGGAGAAGGAGTGGATCCCGCTTGTCATCGTGCTCGGCGACCGCGAGATCGAGAGCGAGTCGCTGCCGGTGCGAGTGCGCACGGTCGGTAGCGAGCAGCGAATGACCGTTAGTGAGATTAACGAGCTTGTCACGGCAGAAATGGAAGGCAAGGCATATCGGGGCCGGAATCTTCCGGAGCTACTCTCTCTGCGCCCCACCTTCCGCGGCTAGACTCTCGGTGATGATTCGCGCGATTCTCGCCTCAAGCGCGTCCAGATCGCGCTGGAGGCGAGAATCGCGGTAAAGCCCCAGGAGCGCTTGGAACATCTTGTCGCTCTTTTGGCTACAGCGCCTCATCGCCTGCAATGTCTGCCCCCCGACCTCTCCGTCCACCAGGAGTGGTTCGTGATGGGATAGACAGCGACGATTGGCGAGCGTCTGGATTACCGCATCGATTACAGCCCGCCTGGCGCGCGGGTCAAGCTCCCCCCGCCCGCGGATCGCTTGAGCTAGTCGACCATCGATCAAGCGTTGCATTTGATGAGTGAAATGGGCGCGGTCTCTACTCGTAGTGTCGTGCAGAAAAGTCGCCAGGATCAACCCGGCCGGAGGGGGCGCCGAAGGGGGCGAGGAACTCACCTTCGGTTCACTCGGCGTTGGCTGTTGGTTGTCGCTAGCGCCTGGGGCGTCGGGGGCTTTCTCCGCCGATTCAGCCGGATAGTCTGCGGTGGCGGGCGCAACGTCGGCCGGTGATTCCTGTGCGGATGGCGTTTGTTCAGGGGGCGCGGCCGGTTCTCGCGAGGTTCGTCCGGGCAAGATAATCAGGATTATGAGCAGGAGTAGCAGAATCAGGGCCAGCAGCGCGGGGACCGCGAAGCGCTCGACGCGGCGCCACAGCTCCATCAATCGGTGGTCGGTGTGATCGTGGACTTCAAGCCGGCCACTCAACTGCTGGATCCGGGACTCGAGCCTCCTCAAGTCCACGGCGGCGAGGTTGGTAATCTCCTCCCAAAGATGAAACGTGGCGTCATGGTGTCGGTGGACCTCGGCTGACTGCTTCTCGGCGATGGAGACCGGGCCCCCGAGACAGAGCAGAGTCTCGAGCGACTTGGTGAAGCTCGGCAGGATTCCCGCAGGGTCCGCCTCGTCGATTACCGCGACAATCGGATCGGCGACATATGGCTTCGAGTCCGGCTGCCCGCGCCGCCGAAGGCCTGGGAGGTCGCGCGTCTCGATGACGTTCTTTTTGTCCTCCTGAGTCAACCGCAAGGCCGGTGAGGCCTCGACCGGTACTCCCCACAGGAGGCAGTGAAAGCCCCTCAAGCAAAAATGAAGTTTTTGTCCGTCGGTCACTATCAGAGCGTAGGCGAACGCGTTGTTGGCGTCGGCGCCGGCCTCGCGGAGGGCGCGAACTGCCCGCTGGGCCAGGAGATAGGCTGTCTCGGCAGACTCCAAGACACACGCCTCGAGTCGCTCGACGAGGTTTCGGGTGTGCTCCCAGAGGCTGTACTCCTCCATCTCGAGACGCGGTCGGATCAGTAACACTACGCGCCAGCCGCTGGGAGTCACGCGCACGATCTTGCGGGCGACGCTCGTGTTGGGGCGGACGGATGAGATGTTGTCGGTGACTAGCGGAAAGTAGAGTAGGTGCATCATGGTTCCAACAACTCCGACATTTGGCCCGACGATTTCTTGACCGTGTCGAACTCGCCGAGTAGCTGTCGCGGCAAGCGCCGACCTAGTGTTGTACGCCGAAGGCCATGCAACTGGTAGCGCAGGCCGGGCCGCCGCGTGCAGAAATCTTTAAATCGTGCGGCGAGCACTTCCCAGTGGCGCGGCACAAAGACCTGATCGATGAACAGACGCAGGCTCTCGGTGGTGAATTGGCCCCTCTCGAAGCAGGATTCCCAATAGCGCGTCACGAGCCGCCCGTAAACCTCCGGCGAGAGCTGGTCGGCGTGGCGCGAGAAATGACGAAACAGGTCGCTCGTGGGCTCTGCGGGATCCATGCCGGCCTGGAGACGTGTCACGTGGCTCAGCAGCGCCCCTTCGACCGCCGCCGCCACCAGCCGCGCGCGTGAAAACCCGGTCTCGGTGGGCAGTAGTCGACACAGCCGCTCGAAGTGCTCATCACTGAGGGAAGGCAGCAGGTTGTCCCAGATGAGTAGCCGCGCCGTGTGGGTCGCGAACTTGGTCCAGCCGAATTCGTGGGCGGCGAACCACAACCACCATAGCACGAGGGCCTGCTCGGCCGCCGGGCGCCGGGGGGCGCGCACCGCGGCGAGGAGGGCGCGCTCCAAGTCGATCATGGTCTCTCCCAGGCGTTCGTAGAGGGCAAAGAGCGCAATCCAATGCCGCTTGGTGTAGTCGTCGCCGAGCGCGCGGAGTAGAAGGAGGGTGTCGTCGACCGCCAGCGTCGCGCTCCAAAAGAGGCCGCCGGCCGCGATAATATCCTGGTGCGGTGACGGGTCGAGCGCCAATGAAGGGTTCGCGGCGTGAAGCTGAGAGAGCTGCGCGAGAGCCGAGGGAAACGACGGTCGATGACCGCCGCACAGTGAGGCCGACCACAGGCGGCGGAGGTTGCGCAGCTTGACCGTGACCTCCGGATCCTCGGAATCGGCCGCCGCCCTGATAGTGGTGTCGGTGATCGTGGCCCAGCAGGAGGTCGGCAGGAGGTCGGCGGCGCGCTTGAGTAGTGTCGTATGGCGGATTGCTTCGGGGCCGCCTGGAACAATCGGGAGGAGAAGCCCGACTACAATCTCAGCGAGCGCGGTGCGCGAATGCGAGCCCTGGTCCACCGCCCCTTGTCCTTCGTCGTTGGCGTGTTCGACGCGCGAGAACAAGGAAAAAACGTGCTCAAGTATGGTCAGCGCGCGCTCATCCCTCTCGAACCGTTGCAGCAAATCGCCCATCAGCGCGACGACCACGCCGGGGCTCCGGTCGATCAGGAGAGGCAGCGCGTGGCGCAGCAGCGCGATAAAATGGGAGTCTTCAGGGGAGTCGAAGCTTGCAAGCAGTCTGAACAGAGCCTCTTGGCCCTGCGCGCTCGAGGCCATTCGCGCCACATGTGCTTTGACTCGGCCGTCGCCGAGCCCCTTTTCATGGATCCACCAGCTCAAATAGCGAGGTGGGGGCACGGCGCGCGGGAGCGTGCCGTACTGGGCCTCGAGGCGCCCCAGCAGCTCGGTCTCATCCCGTGCGGCGGGGTCATGACCGAGCGCGACGGTCTCGGCGAGCGCGGTGACGAGCAACTCCCGCAGCCAGTTGGGATACTCGTCGATTTCTTCGAGCAGTGATGTCATGGGCGCCCAACCGGCTGTTTCGCGCCATGAGCGCAGGAAATTGAGGAGCGGGCTCCTGAGCAGGGGGAGATGAGGCCGGGCGTCTGCCGGGTCGGGCCACCTCTCACCAAGGGCCGAGAGGAGAGGCCCTAAACTGTTGTGTTGGTCTCGAGCGGCCTCAAACTGCATGCTCTTGCCGACTACCTCGAACAACAGGCGCCGGATAGAGATCTCGTGGGCTCGCAAATCACTCTCGCGCGACTCTTGGAGCTTCAAGAGCTCATCGAGGTTCTTGTCGTCGAGCCAGTTGACGAGGACTTTGGCCGCGGGACGTTCGGCCAGGCGGAGGAGATCGGCGTGCAACGCGACGCCGCGCTTCTCGGGCAGTGAAGATTCCCCGGGGATCAACTTGAAAGTGGCGGCGAGTGCCTGAGCCTCCTCAAACGCACCGGAGTTGAGGAGTTCGAACTGTTGATTGGCGTATTCGACGGCGTGCGGGGCCAGCAGGGAGGCGGAAAGCTGCTGATGCGGCAGTACGCCGAATCCACCTGACCGGATCAGGCGTGGAATGCAGCGATGGTTGTCCGGGATCGCCATTACAGTCAGAGGGCGGGGGGCGGGCGAGTCCTGGTAGGTGGTGAATTCAATCCGGCCGCGAAGGTCGGCGGGGGCGCTCGCCAGGAGCCCGGAGAAGCCCCGGAGCAACAACCCGGAGTCGGTGAAGACCGAGGGGGGCAGCGCGAGCACAATCCCCCGCAGGGAGGTCGTCCCGAGCGCGACACTAAGGACGCCGGCAATGAGTTGCGGCGTCGTGCCCGGGGCGACGGCGGCCAGCTCGAGAAGCGCCGTGAATGCCGCGGAGGTACGGTTGCGCCGCGCGGGCGGGGGGAGTTGAAGCTCATCGTCGGCGGCCGGCGCGACTCTGTCTAGCGCGGGCGGAAACACTCGCGGATCTTCGCTGAGCTCCACCAGCTGACCTTGCTCGCAAAGGCCTAGCGAATCGTGGAAGAGAGCCGACACGGCCACCAGTGGCGAGCCACGGCCGTCCTCATGGGTGGGGCGAAAAGCGCGCGCGAGAGCCGACCACTGACCTGACAGCTTGAGGCGTGTCCAGCTTGGTGGCGGCGCCGCGTTAGATTGCTCGGGAAGCCCGTAATGCAGACGGGCCTCGAGCTCATCGGCGGTGCGGACAGGGATTGACGGCGAGAGCGAGAGTCGCACGGAGCGCGGAGAGCCACCCGAGGCGTCCGGTCCGAAAATATGAAGATGAATCAGCGACTCCATCGAAAACCCTGCAAGTCTGTTGGCGCCGGATCAAGGGCCGGCCCAATCTTCGTCCTTTAAGGCGGCACAGCGCACAGTGCCTGCGCGTGATCATCTTAGCACGGTTTGCCGGATATACGTTCCGAAGTGTTAGGTCAGTGTTAGGTCCCGGCCGCCAGGCGCGTGGCGAACTTTTGATCGAGGCCGGCGGCGCGGATCTTCTCGGCCGCGCGGTGGTGGTCGTATTCCAAACGGACGTGCCTGAACGCGCCGGTGTGGGAGTCGAACAACCCGTAGCAGGCGCGCGGGTCTTTGTCGCGCGGCTGGCCTACGCTCCCGACATTGATGATGTAGCGTTCATCCTTGCCGGGGTGGGCGGAGATCTTGCGGCTGTTCAATGATTGGACGCCGTTGGGGCTGAGCAGGAATTGCTTTGTCAGGTGGCTGTGACCGATAAAAGTGTATGGTTCAAGCCGCGCGAGCAATTGCAGGTGTGCTTCGGCATCTTTGGGGCGGACGACGTAATAGAACCCGGAGGGCAAGACCGGTGCGCCGTGGAAGAAGCCCACTCCGGGAGCCTGGTGGCTATAGGGCAACGAGTACAGCCAACGGAAGTTGTCTTCACTCAAGCTCTCGCGTGTCCGGAACAGTGCCTGTCTGGCCGCCGGGTAATAAAAATCGGTGTCCATGACACCGATCACGGCGGCGTCATGGTTGCCAAGCAGGCAAAACAAAGTGTTCTCACGGATGAGATCGCAGCAGGCGTTGTGGTCGGCTCCGTAGCCGACCACATCTCCGAGGCAGACCACCGCGTCGACGCTTGAGACGCGAATGCTTTGCAAGCACACCTCGAGGGCTTCGAGGTTGGCGTGAACGTCCGAGAGGATTGCGATACGCATATGAGTCGTCTCGCTCGCGGTGGTTTGGCGCCGACGCCACAAGAAGTCAGCCCAGCGCTCAACGACAGTAATCCCTTTTTACCATGAGGGGAACCCCTCAATCCTCCACTCTGTCTGAGGAGCGAGCGTGTGGAGGCGCGTGCATGGGCAAGGAAACAAGCCGTTCTTAGGCGGAGGCCAACGCAGCGCCTACGTCGAGCACTAATTCGGTGCAGGTGACGCCGCAGATGCGCGCGTATCCGTCCGCGTTTCCCAGGATGG